>DCDF01000084.1 GCA_002316295.1 Syntrophaceae bacterium UBA1062
GCCGCAGGCGGCTGACTCCTGAATATCACCTGACACAATATACCGGACACAGTATGAATGAGAACGGGCCCGTGGATCAACCGGAAAATCGAAAATTGGGTACGTGCCGAAAAAAAGACAAAAAAATAGCCAGAAGAGAATTTGGAGTGAGAGCATAGAAAAGGAAGGCTATGCCCCTTCTTCTGGCTAAAAAAAGGAGGTTTCTCTTACAGAGAGTAATTAATTACTAATGGATCATGAAATAATAGTGTATAGGCTGGGTTCTGAAAGAAGTGTAATCTATTTCCGATCACGCGTGTAAGCTGATTCCTACATGGGAAAGGATTTCGAAATCAAGTCTCCCCACAGGCGGTACGATCGCCTGAATCGCTGCAGATAAATGACAGGGTTGTTGAAGCATGAACAGAAAAGTGCAACCTTGTATCAATCAGCAATGGGAAAATGCCGGGAAAATTTGAAAAGACGCTTACATGAAAATGGCGCCCCATGCAGGAAAGGCCGCTGTTCGGGCCGAGATTCTCTTATGCATGGGATCAACTCACAACGGAGTAGGGCGGGAGCCCGGCAGCGTGTACGCCACAGCGCTTTCGCAGGGTGGTTTCATGATTTTTCAGTGCATGTTTGCCGTCATTACGCCGGAGCTGATCACCGGTGCGTTTGCAGAGCGCGTGCGGTTCGGTCCGCGAAATGGCTCTACCGGGGCAAGCCAACCACCCTGGGTGCTGCATCCGGGTTCGTTATCTTCCGCTCATGAGCACATGCTTGATGGTTTCACCGAGGTTGCTGATGCTATAGGGCTTTTTGATATACCTGGCTATGCCCAGGCGGATAGCCTCCTCTACCTGGATATTCTCGGCGACTCCGCTTGCAATGACGGCTTTCTGACCGGGGCGGTGGCGGACGATTGCCCGGTATGTCTCCAGCCCGTTCATGCCGGGGCCCATGACCATGTCCAGAAGAACCACATCCACAGAGTGGCTCTTCAGGTATTCGACAGCCTCTTCTCCGCTTGCTGCAGTGACTACGGTGTAGTTCAGTTCCGCCAGGATGTCCGATGCGATTTTTCTCTGCTGCTCGATATCGTCAACCACGAGGACTGTTTCGCCACTGCCCGCATAATCGTGTACGGAGGTGAGGGCTCTGGTTTCCTCCCTGTCCGCCTCGCCGGTGCTCGGGAAATAGAGTGTGAAGGTTGTGCCCTTTCCCACCGCGCTTTCCACGGTAATATACCCCTGATGATCGTTGACCGTGTTCCACACAACGGTCATGCTCAGGCCGGTGCCGTTTCTCTTGAGGAATTTTTTCGTATAGAACGGCTCGAAGATCTTATCCATATCCTCCGGCAGAATTCCGATGCCGCTGTCGCTGACCTTCAGGACGGCATAGTTGCCTTTTCGGACTGAATCATATCCCGGAAGGGGCGAATCAAGGAATCTGTTCCGGGTGGCGACGATAATCCTGCCGCCTTCCGGTTGAGCTTCGGCGGCATTGGCGAACAGGTTCGCGAGCGTTTTCTTCAGATGGAAGAGCGAGCCCCTGATTGAATGGAGATGCGGGTCCAGATCTGTTTCCACCCGTATATTCACACCGGAGTTCCTGATCCGGATGTATTCGGGGGATTCGAGGAATTCGAGCACCACGTCCCTGTTGATATTCAGCGTCGTAGTGCTCGGAGGGCCTTTGTGCGCAAGTGCAAGGAGGTCCTCCACAATGGCTGCGGCTTTCTGCCCGGAATCCCGCAAAAGCCGGATGGGATCCCTCATGGGGCTGTCTTCAGGGAGGCCCAGCAGGATGAGCTCAGGATAGGTGACGATTCCCGAAAGGACATTGTTGAGGTCATGAGCGACGCCCCCGGCGAGCATCCCCAGGCTCTCCATTTTCTTCGAACGCTCCAGCTTCTTCAGCAGCTCGGTCTTCTCCGCATCTGCACGTTTGAGCTTCTCAGCCTCCCGCAGCAGCTCTTCGCTTCTCTGCATCAGCTCCCGGGTCCGCTGCTCCACCATGTCTTCCAGATGAACGTTCATGCCCTCCAGGGACTCACGGGCCTCTTTCGCTTCGGTGATGTCGCTGATGAAATAGAGCAACGCCTCCGAGCCCTGCCAGGTAACCGGAAGCCGGTTTATCTCGGCCCAGCGGGTGGCTCCTTCTTTCCTGATCAGTCTCACTCGGTGATGTTTTTTCTCCGTCCCTCGATCCGCCGCTGCATCGCTCGGGCCGCCGATTATCTTCTTGTCATCGGGATGAATGAATCCCAGTGCGTCTTTCGAAATCAGCTCTTCCTCCGAAAAGCCGGTTATCTCCGTTATCTTGGGATTCGCATAAATGCACGATGCATTCCGGGTCACTACGATGCCTTCATTCGCATTCTCAACCAGGAGACGGTAATTCCTTTCGCTCGCCTGGAGACGGTGGAAGGACCGTGCCTGATGTATGCTTACAGCGATCTGCTGTGCGATTCCCATGATAATGTTCACGTCGCTTTTGGTCAGGTCGCGGCATGATGTGTCGGG
>DCDF01000193.1 GCA_002316295.1 Syntrophaceae bacterium UBA1062
GAGGAATTCCGGGCCCAGGGAATGCCCGAGTTCACGGGTAAGGATATGGATGCGATCCAGGCGAATGTCGACGGAGCCCTCGCCAGACCGCATATCGCTGCATATCTCATCGAAAAGGGCATCGTGCGCGACAAGCAGGAGGCGTTCGACCGCTATCTGGTCAAATGCGATGTCCCGAAGATGCCTCTGAGCCTTGCCGAGGCTTCAGCGCTCATCAGGAGAGCGGGCGGCAGGCTGGTGCTGGCACACCCCGGAGATCCCAATGGGACATCCCTGGTATCGCTGACGCCTCTGGTTGAGCAGCAGCAGGATATCATCCGGGATTCGATGCTCGAATATATCGACGGAGTCGAATGCTGGCACTCGCGCCACGAGAAGGCCGTCGTCCAGTCGTACGCCGATTTCGCGAAGCTTCACTCCCTGATGGCGACGGGCGGGTCCGACTGCCACCAGCAGCCCCCGGTGATGGGGACTGTCGAGGTCCCCGGCTGGGTGGCCGGCCAGTTCGATTTCTGAACAAAGCGGCAAGTTCTTCTTTGCCTCCCGTCAACTTGTGGTATAAAAGAAATGCGGTGTGTCCTTCATTCTATGCTTCGGGGGGACCATCGGATCGATTATATGTGCCATGGAGGATGTGATTCATGAGGGAGCCGTTCAAGGATTTTGTCGAGCGTGAGATCGTGGACGATGCGGTATTGATCGCGTGCGGCCTGCCGGCGACCAACAAGACCGAAACAACCGAGGTGATCGCCCGCATCAAAGGTTATGCCATACTCCGGACCGATCTGATCCGTCGCGATGTCCTGAAGGGTCAGGACATCTTCGATGAAAAGGTAGCCTCTGACATGAACAAGAGAAACCTCGTCTACGAGAAGATGTTTTCACTGGCGGACGAACTGGCCTCTCAGGGCAGGGGAGTGATCCTGGACGCCACCTTCATCAAGCAGTCCCTGAGGAAACGGGCGGCGGCGGCGGCGGCACGGAACAAGAGGACCTTCATCATCCAGCAGACGAGTGCTCCTGAGGCCTATTCTCTCAACAAGATCTCAAAGCGCACGAAAGAGAATTACGAATCCAACGCGCTTACCCCCGAGGCCTACTTCAACAACAAGGAGAAGTTCGAGCCTGTGGATCTCGATGAGATCAAGCGACTCTATCCGGATCTCTCCATCGTTCATCTGGTGGTGGACACGGCGTCGGACAACGAGGACGGCTGGTATGTCATCAGCAGGGAAACCCGATAGATGATCATTCATAAGGCGGACAACATGAAAAAAATATGGATCCCGGTTCTTATTCTTCTCCTGGCGGCGGGGTGCGCCTCCACTTTCAAACAGAAACGCGAACTCTCGAAGCCCATGGTCGCCATCGCCATGGGCAAGATACAGCAGGGCGAGATACAGGGGGCCCTCGTCGAGCTCAGGCGGGCAGTTCAGGTAAATCCAAAGGACCCCGAGGTATACTATGCATACGCCCTCGCCTACTGGAGCACAGAGGACCTCGACAGGGCGCTGGAGAATATCGATAAGGCCGTGAATCTGGCCGGCAGGCTCGGCCTGGAACATCCCGGCCTCAAGAGCGAGGCATACAATCTCAAAGGCACCATCCTGGTGGGCATGGGGGACCATGACGCGGCAATCAAGGCCTTTCAGAACGCCGTGAAAGACGAGCTCTACGCCACACCCGAATATGCCTATTACAACATGGCATCCGTGTACTGCAGCCAGAAACTCTATCCCGAGGCGGAACAGTCCGCAAAGGAAGCGCTCCAGAAAAATCCTCACTATGCACCGGCCTGGAAGATCCTGGGGCAGTCGTTCATGAATCAGGATAAGGATGCCCAGGCCATCGAGGCCCTCCAGAAGGCGATCCTCGAATATCCCCAGTACACCGAAGCACACTGGGAGATCGCCCAAGTCTACTTCAAGACAGGAAATACCCGGGAAGCCGTCAAGTCCTTGCGAGAGGTCGTCATCCTGGATGAAAACGGGCTGCTTGGCGCCAGGGCGCGGCAGAGCCTCCAGGAACTGGGGGCATCGGTGCGGTAGCGGAGAGTCATGGACAGCAGAGCCCTCGTATGGATAACCCGCGATGAAGCCGAGGACCTCGGGATAAAAGGGGACGAGTTTCCTTTGAGGATCCTGGATATCAACAGCCTGATATACACGCTGCTCCGGGACGGTTCTCCCCGGGACATCGCCGTCCTTCCTTTTGTGCGGAACTTCGGAGAGATTCTCGGCCACATCCGCGGCAGGGGCATCTCCGGGCCGGTCATCATCTGCACCAAAGGCGAGATCGTGCAGCTCAATCTCCTGGACTACGCCGCCCAGGGCGTCATCTTCCTCGATTCTTCCCGGCTCTCCAGGCACATGGCGCTCGGGCTCATCGCCTTTCTCCAGAGGCAGCAGGAATTCGTCCAATTACCCGAACAGCCGCTGCAGGCAGACAGAACACAGGCCGTCAAGCCCTCACAGAGCCCTGAGGAAATCCGGCCCCTGTTCCGGGAAATCACCCGGCAACGAGCCAAAATCCTGCTCACCTGCCAGTTCCGCGACGATCTCCCGACACTCACCGCAACCTGCGACGTCATCCAGATGGCAGGTGAGATCGAGACCAGACTCGTTCTCGATAATTTCAGCCCCGAGGAGTTTGTGGGGCTCTATAACCAGTTCGGTAAGGGCAAGCCGATCACGGGCTTTTTCACCCGCGGCGATGAGTCGATGGGGTTCGATCTCACGGTGAGCAGCTGCCGTATGGGCAGAATCACGGCACTGCTCCCCGAGAGAATCTACGAACAGAAACGCAAGTTCCTTAGGGTCGAGCCCGACCCCAGGGCCCCGGTGATTATCCATATCCTGCCCGACGGCTACCGGACAGTTTCCTTACCCGTACGCGACGTGAGCGAGCAGGGCGTCGGAATCGTCTCGACGTACACGGAGATGAAGAAGAGCCAGGTGTGTCCCGTGGCGCTTGTACTGCCTTCGCGGCGGACACTCCTGGGCACGGCCGCGGTGATGTTTAAAGGCGATATCGAAGGCGGCAGCTGCAGCTACGGGATGTCGCTCATGCTTCACCCTTCGGACCGCCAGCAGCTTCAGCACTACGTGTTCAAGAGGCAGGCGGGCATCCTGTCTTCGATAAAAAACCTGTCTCTCTGATCACCAGCCGGATGGCCTGCAGTCCAGCCGGGGTCATGCCCTCCAGCAGCGCCGCCTGGCCGAGCGTCTGCGGTCTGATCTCCTCCAGACGTGACTTGAGCTCGTTGGAAAGCCCCGGAACACTCCCGTAGGAAAGGGCCGCCGGAATCTTCACCTTCTCGAGCTCCTTGAGCTGTCTGATGTCTCCGAGTTGCCGGGATATGTATCCTTCGTACTTGATGCCCACCTCCACCTCCATGGCGGTCAGCGGGTGGACAGCCGGAATGAGGCCTCTGTCCGCAAGATCTTCCATGCGCACCTCCGGCCTTTTCAGGAGGCGCTTCAAGGTGATGCGCTCGCCTTCGGAACCGCGGGCCGGTTTGATATGAGGCATGTCCGAGGGTATCACAATGCTCTTCGCCTCCAGATGCCTGTCCAGCTCGTTCATCTCTCTGAGGATCTCATGAACCTGCGACGCCCTCTCCCGGGAAACGAGACCGAGACCATATGCCACATCCGTAAGCCTGAAGAGGGCGTTGGTCTCTCTGAGCATGAGGCGGTACTCCGCCCGCGAGGTGAACATCCGGTAGGGCTCGGACGTACCCCGGGTCACCAGATCGTCGATCATGACCGCAATGTACGCCTGGGAACGGTCCAGGATGAACGGCTTCTCTCCCCGGATCTTGAGGCAGGCGTTCACCGCCGCCACGATTCCCTGTGCAGCCGCCTCTTCGTAGCCCGACGTGCCGTTGACCTGCCCCGCAAGGTAGAGGCCCTCTGTACACTTGGTCTCAAGCGTCCTCGTGAGCTCGGTGGGCAGAACGTATTCGTACTCGATGGCATATGCCGGCCTGATGATCTCCGCCTTTTCCAGACCGGGCACGGACCTGACGATTTCCCACTGGAGTTCTATCGGCAGGGAATTCCCAAGCCCCGATGCATAGACCTCTTTTGTTGAGAGACCCTCGGGTTCTATGATCACCTGGTGGCCCTGGCGGTCGCCGAAGCGCATCACCTTGTCTTCCAGAGAAGGGCAGTACCGGGCGGGCGTTCCGGTGATGGCCCCGGAGTAAAGGGCGCTCGAGAAGATGTTCCGGCGGATGATCTCATGGGTCTTTACATTTGTCCTGGCCAGATAGCACGGCAGCTGGGGGAGGCCGGACCCCGAAGATCCGAACGCAAAAGGCATGCAGGCACCGGCTTCGAGCGGGTCCTGTCTCTGCAGTGCGGACAGATCGATGGTGTCCCGATGAAGCCTCGGCGGGGTTCCGGTCTTGAGTCTTCCTCTGGCAAGGCCCAGGGCCTTCAGGCTCTCCGCAAGCTCGTACGAACCTTCCTCCCCCGCCCTGCCTGCAGGAATCTTTCTGTCTCCGATATGAATCATGCCGCGGAGAAAGGTCCCTGCTGCGACAATAACCGCCCCGGCGGGATAAAACATCCCCAGATGATCCGTGACGCCCGTCACCCGTGCACCTTTCACCTCAATGCGGTCGATACGCGCCTGCCGCAGGTGGATGTTCGAGCCTTCCAGCCGGGACTTGACCGCTTCCTCGTAGAGTCGCCTGTCGTTCTGGGTCCGGGTGGCGCGGACCGCAGGCCCTTTCTTGGTGTTGAGCACCCGGTACTGGATTGCGGTTTCGTCGGCGACCTGCGCCATGATGCCTCCCAGGGCGTCGATCTCCTTGACCAGATGGCTCTTGGCGAGGCCCCCGATGGACGGGCTGCAGGGCATGCGCCCCGCAGTGTCCATATCCATGGTGAACAGAGCGACCTCAAGCCCGAACTTCGAGGCCGCGTATGCCGCCTCCGCACCTGCATGACCTGCGCCGATAATGACGACGTCGAATTTTTCCATTGCCTGTGATGTGTATGGCAAATCGGACATATTTTCAAGGAAGATTATCCGGCCCGAATGCTCTGTAAGCCGGCCATCCGCCGCATACCGCGAGCCCCCGCGGAAAGACTGGATCATGCTTCAGCTGTCGTCCGCTGCGGCCGCTTAAGGAGAGATCTCACTTATGATGCATTCCCAGATCGTATCGATCCCTTCCCGGGTAGTGGTGGATGCGGGGATCAGCATTGCTCCGATTGAGGCCGCGAGCTCCGTGACGCGCCTGACCTTGGCGCTGTAGGTCAGCTTGTCGGCCTTGGTGGCGATGATGAGCGGTTTTGCACCGGAGGCGCGCGCGAGATTGAGAGCCACCAACTCTTCCGGGCCGGGGGCTCTCCTGATGTCCGTGAGCACCATCAGGATCTTGAGATCGCCGTTGCCCCGGAAATAACGGTCCGCGAGCCCGTCCCAGGCGCTCTTCATTCCGTGAGGAACCCGCGCATACCCATAGCCGGGAAGATCCACCATATACAAAGACGGCAGATCCACCAGATCCACCCGGAAGAAGTTGATGTTCTTCGTCTTTCCCGGCTGTTTGCTCGTCTTGACCAGGGACTTGCGATTGAGCAGCGCGTTGATCAGGGAAGATTTCCCCACGTTTGAACGTCCGGCAAAAGCGACCTGGGGCAGCCGGGGAAGCTTCTCGTATATGGTCCCGGCGTATCGGGCGTCGCGCACCTTGACGATCATAGCGTCTTCAGGTACCCGGCGACGCGGGAAACGCCCTCGCGGATGTTCTTCTCCGAGTTCGCATAGGAAAACCGTATGTAGCGGGCCGCACCAGGGCCGAAGTCGACGCCCGGGGTGACGCCCACTCCGGTATGTTCCAGGATATCCATGGCCAGGCGGTAGGAGTCGTCGGTCACATGCGCCATGTTCACGAGCACATAAAATGCGCCGTCCGGCTCCACCTCCACATTGAACCCGTGGGCGGCCATCTCGCGGAGCATCACGAGGCGCCTTTGCGCAAAGATCTGCTTCATGCGCTCGACGTCGTGCACAGCCTCGGTGAGCGCCGAGATTCCCGCCCACTGAGCCACGGAGGGCGCACAGATCATGAGGTTCTGCTGGAGCTTCTGGGCGGCCCTGATGAGATTCTTGGGGAAGACCGCCCATCCCAGCCGCCAGCCGGTCATGGCATATGCCTTGGAAAAACCGTTTACCACAACGGCGTTTTCCGTATACTCGAGAATCGTGTGCTGCGTGCCGGTATAGACAAGGCCGTGATAGATCTCGTCCGAGATGATGGGGAGGCCCAGAGAGCAGAGGTCCTTGAGATGCTCATCGTCGAGACAGACCCCTGTGGGATTTGCGGGCGAGTTGACCACGACGGCCTTGACGGAAGTTCTCAACGCGCGCTTCACCTTCTGCGGGCTGAGCTGGAACCCGTCGTCGCTGCCCGTGGGTATGAGGCGCGCCGCCGCGCCCAGGACCCTGATGAAGTTCGGGTAGCATGCATAGTACGGATCTGTCAGAATGACTTCGTCGCCGGGTCCTGCAAGGCAGGCGATGGCAATGAGGAGCGCCGGGGACGATCCCGCGGTCACCAGGACCTGGTCCGGCTCGACGCCCACACCGTAGGTTTTCCGGTAGTGGTCGCATATCGCCTCCCTGAGCTCCGGCACGCCCAGAGAATGCGTATAGTGGGTCTTGCCTTCCTCCAGGGCCTTCACACATGCGGCACGGATGCACTCCGGGGTATCGAAATCCGGCTCGCCAACCTCGAGATGAATGATCGATCTGCCCTGTGCAGCGAGGGCGTTTGCCTTTTCCATGACATCCATCACGAGAAAGGGCGTGATGGACTGATTCGTGAATGCCGTTTCCATACCGCTTCTATAACAGACCGTTCGAGCGAGGGCAATTATCTGATCGAGGGGCCGCCTTACCCGTTCTCTTCCGGAGATCCTTCCTCTATCTCCTTGAGGATCTTGGTGACCTCGGCCTGGGTGGAGCGGAGAATCTGGCGGAGATACTGGATCTTCCCGGCCGCCTCCTTCACCGAGTTCTGGAGCTCGTCGATCGGGATCTCACCTCTGTTCATCTTTTCCAGGGTATCTTCGAGCTCTTTGAGCACATCGGAATACCGTTTGGCCTTCTTCATGATTCCTCCCTGTCTTTCACTGTGCTTACAATGCGCCCTCTTGCCAGCACTGTGGTGATGCATTCGCCCTTCCGTACCTGCGCTGCATCCATGAGGACTCGTCCGCTCCCGTCAACGGTCATGCTGTATCCCCTGCGCAGGACTCCGGAAGGATCCAGGACGGCAAAGAGAGAACCGAGATGCTCCAGCCGATCCTGCTGGCGGACGAGAGCCGCCCGGGCATGGTCGCAGAGAATCTGCTGAATCCGATTGATCACGGTTTCCTGGAGCATGAGGCGAGCATCCGCATCACGGATTATGGAATGCGGCAGCCCATCGAGTGCCTGCATCTCCCGGCGAAGGGCCGCCCGTGAGCCGTTTTCGAGGCTCAATCCCGTCATCGCCAGCATCCGCTCCTCAGCTGCGAGGTCTCTGGTCAGTGCGGTATGGAGATAGAAGGTGACCTCTTTGATCGCGGATAGCGCCGAAACCATCCATCGGCGGGTGAGGTGCCCGAGCCCGCTGGCTGACAGGCGCAGACGGTCGCCGGCTTTCTGGACGATCTCCCTGCTCCGGTAGGAAATCTCCAGGCACGCCTGATCGAGGCGGTCCCACACCTCATTCATGGCAGAAACCAGACAGCGGGCCGCATCGGTCGGCGTGACGCAACAGGTGTGGGCAACGAGGTCGGCCACGCTCACATCGACTTCGTGGCCTATGCCGGTGACCACGGGCTTGCCGCACAGGGCTATGGCTCTGCAGATTGCGGGATCGTCAAAGGAAAACAGATCGGTCCTGGCGCCTCCGCCCCGTATGATGACGACGACATCCACAAGGGGATGTCTCTTCAGGGCTTCGATGCCCGCCACCACCTCCGGCACAGTGTTTTCGCCCTGCATGTGGGCGTCGAAGAGGAGAATTGAAAATGAATACCCGCTGTCATTGATGATGTGCATGAAATCATTGAACGCAGCCGAGCCATCGGACGTTATGAGACCCACGTGCTGAGGAATTCTCGGGAATGTAAGCGCCTTGTTTCTCTCGAGAAGGCCCTCGGACCGCAGAGATTCGATGGTCTGCTCCCGTCTCCTGGCTATGGCGCCGAATGTATAGGCGGGATCGATCTCAGAGACTATCAGTTGGTAGCGCCCTTCTCTGACGAACAGGTCGACACGCGCCTTCAGTTTGACCTCGATGCCCGAAGCGAGCTCGAAGCTCTGCATGCCCGAGGATTTCAGCGCCGAGCGCCACTTGAGATACGCCCCCCGGAAAAACGCGCAGCTGATTTTTGCGATGTATCCTTCCCGGGAGCCCGGCGCTTTCTCCACCAGGTCGAAATACACATGGCCGGATTTCGCGTGGACTTTGAGCCCATGGACCTCTCCCTGTATCCATATCTCGCCGTCCAGACACGATCTCAGCGATTCTCTGGCCAGCTCATTCAACTGACTTACGCGCAAGCATGCCACGGAATACAGAACTAACAGAAAGCACGGGCGATAATCAAGCCGCCCATGGGATAGACGGAATTTTCTTCCCCGGGGGGTGGATATTCGGGCATACCGGCCGCCGGCGGCCCTCATCGGGGCGCAGCGAGGATTCACGCATTGACAGCGTGATTCCATCCATGTACAAGTTATGCAAGAATGTTTTTCAGGAGCAGCCGATGAAGTATCAGTTCATCAAGGTGGAGGTTTCGGAAAATATCGCTACCGTCACCATGGACCGCAAGCATGAGCTCAATGCGCTCTCGTACGGAATGCTCTCCGAAATCAACCATGTCTTCTCCTCGTTCCTTACCGACGGCAACAGCGTCCGGCTCATTGTCTTCACCGGGGGAGACGAATGCTTTTCCGCGGGAATCGACCTCAAGGAGGCGCCGAGCTTCACCGCCGAGCAGGCCACGAGGTATTTCAATCTCGCCGTAAACACCTATTCCATGCTCCTCGACTATGACAAGATACTCATCACCGCGGTGAGCGGCATCGCGTTCGGAGGCGGTTTCAACCTGGCGCTCATGGGCGATATCATCATTGCCTCCGAGAGCGCCATTTTCGGGCATCCCGAGATCAAATACGGCTTCAACCCGCTGCTCACGCCTCTGGTGGCGCGTATCGGGATGGCTCGCAGCAAGGAGCTGACCTTAAAGGGAGAACCCATCGGGGCTCAGGAAGCACATCACATCGGGCTGGTGAATCGCGTAGTGCCTCCCGAGAACTTCCGCGACGAAATATCCGCCTGGGCGAAGCAACTGGTGGGGAGGCCTCCCGAGGTGGTCCGGGCGCTGAAGAGGAGTTTCGACGTGGTCAGCCGCCTCGACGCAAAGGCCGCCCTCGAGTACGAACTGGAAATGACCGCCATGCTCTTCAATATCCGGGGAGACATACGGGAGAATATGAAGAGTGTCATTCAGAGAAAAGACCTCGCCGGAAAAATCGTCTGCTCCTGACCGGTTCGACGCCCTCGTCCTCTACCGCATACTGAGAAGCCGATACGGCCCGTCCGGATGGTGGCCCGGAGACACCCCCCTCGAGGTGGCGATAGGCGCCGTGCTCACCCAGAACACCGCATGGAGCAATGTCGAAAAGGCTATGGCCCTCCTCAAGGCTCACTCCATGCTCGATGTCAGGCGCATTCATTCGGCGGACCAGGCCCTGCTCGCTTCGCTCATCCGGCCTTCCGGATACTATAACCTCAAGGCTGAGAGGCTCAAGAATCTCATGCGCGCGATCATAGAGCATTCCCAGGGTGATACGGAGGCTTTCCTCGGCCGGGACCTCGAACGCTTAAGAGCCGACCTCCTCACGATAAACGGCATCGGGAAGGAAACCGCGGACAGCATCTGCTGCTATGCGGCCGGAAAAACCATCTTCGTGGTGGACGCCTATACCAGGAGGATCCTCTCGAGGCACGGTCTCATCCAGGGCGCAGAAGACTACGAAACGATACGGCATCTCTTCGAGGCGAGCCTCCCACGCGATCTCGCCGTGTTCAAAGACCTCCATGCCTACCTCGTCTTCGTGGGTAAGGACTATTGCCGCAAAAGCAAACCCCGGTGCGAAGACTGTCCCCTGGCTCATTGGCCATGATTCGCTTTTCTCATGAACGCAGTCTGAAGAAGAATCTGACGCCTGAATTGACATCGACGAGCAGGAGCGGGCTTACTGCCGGACGGCACAGGAAAGGTGGTTGCTCGGCCTAAGGATCGCAACCGGGCGATGCAGAAAAAAGGAACGCAACCCAGAGGCACGGCATTTCCGCAAGACCGGCTCCGGAAGCGAAGCCGGGGATGCGCAGCGTAAAAAGTGCCTAGCGCACTTTTTTACGCAGAACTGCAAGGCCCATCAGCCCTGCGCCCATGAGAGCGAGGGTGGCAGGCTCCGGCACCGGGGCGGTGCCTTCTTGAACGGGAAAGGGGTTCTCGTTGAACGTGAAATTGTCCCAGAACGTCGAATTGTTGCTGAGGCTTCCGACCCCGAAAAATTCGATCCAGGAGATCTCAGGCAGATCGGCGGTCACGGACAGCGTGATTCCGGCATATGAATCGATCGGATTGAGGAATGTCGCATATCCCACCTGCCTGCCGGTATTGTCGAACGCATACAGGAACAGGTTGTCCTCATCGCTGTTGAAGTCTCCAAGGGTGATGCTCACCTGATCGGTTGCGGTATCGAAATAGGCCCGGGTTGCGTTGCGGGGGGTAGCGTACGGGGTATTGATAACCATGTGACCGGAGAAGTCAGGGCCGAGAGCAGGCGTTCTCTGATCGACCCGCCCCACGGTGAATTGGTCTCCTCCGGTGTTGTCGAAGGTCACTCCCTCGAAGAAGCTGTTGAACTGGGCCTCCGTGTAAATTCCGATCGGGATGTTGTCGAAATCATAGGTAATGGCTGATGCCGGCCCGGAACAAAGATGAAATACCATGAAACATGAAACAAA
>DCDF01000147.1 GCA_002316295.1 Syntrophaceae bacterium UBA1062
CCCATCGTGATGTTCTCGATCAATCGCAAGATCCTCATCCGATGCTCCGTCGGCACCCCCTCCTTGCTCCGGTAGTACTTCTCCACCCACTTGCCCACCTCTGGCGAACTCAAATCCGCCGCCGACGGACACGTCACCACCAAACCCCCTGCTATGTCCTGCGCCAGCCGCGCTATCTCATACGGAAACCGCGTGATGTTCTGCTTGTGCACATTGGCCAGCAGCAAATCGTTCTGATACGTCCCTGAAGGCTCCCTATGACCCTCAGCCGCACACGCTATGCAACCGCAAAACAGCGTCTCGTTCAAATGGTTCATCTCAATGATCTTGTCCTTGACGTGCGACGCCCGATCCGCCCCGTTGTACTCCGCTATCGTCTGCGCCGCTCCAATCAGCACATCCCCTACCCCCACCTTGCACGCATAGCTCTGCCGGTGATACGCCGCAAAATGCTCCACCAGCATCGTCGAAAAATCATACTCCTTGTACATGAACACCCGGTCCCACGGCACAAACACATCCTCAAACACCACCAATGCCTCGTGACCGCCGTAGAACATGTTCCCCCGGTCAAAGCTCATCCCCTCGAGCTTCCTCGTGTCGCACGACTGACGACCCATAATGTACGTGATGCCCGGCGCATCGCTCGGCAGCGCAAAGGATACCGCATAGTCCCGGTCCTCCTCCCTCATCGTGATCGTCGGCATCACAATCACCTCGTGCGAGTTCACCGCCCCGGTCTGGTGCGCCTTGGCACCCCTCACCACTATCCCGTCGTCCCGCTCCTCCACCACATGCAAAAACATGTCAGGATCACTCTGCTTGCTCGGCGGCAGCGACCGGTCCCCCTTCGGGTCCGTCATCGCCCCGTCACACACCAGGTCGTTCTCCTGCACATACGCCAAATACTTCAAAAACCGCTGGTAATACCCCGTGCCGTACTTCGCATCAATCGCATGCGTCGTGATCGACAGCGCATTGAGCGCGTCCATCCCCACACACCGCTGAAAACAACACGCCGTCAGCGACCCCAAAAGCCTGCCCATCTTGCTCTTCTTCACCAGATCCTCGGTGCTCTGGTGTATGTGCGTAAACCGGTTGATCTTCTTGCCCGTCAGGTGCGACTTCGCCGTCATGATGTCCTCATACTCCGGCCGGTGCGCATACTCGTACGTCGCCGCCACCGCATTCATCGACGGCCGTATGATCGGATCGTCCACCACATTCTCCACCCGCCTCCCAAACATGTACACCCTTAACCCCAACTTCCTCAAACTCTCCTCATACTCCCTCGCTGTCATCATGGGCATTTCTCTTTCCTCCAGACAAGTCCCCCCGGACTTTATGGTTATGATCCTCTCCCTATCTCATAACGTTTTTCAATCCGCGATGAATATCGACTCTCCCAGGTCGCAAAACGACGGATCGAACTTCTCGATCGCCTCGATCTTCCCGTACACATGGGGCAGCAGCGAGCTGATATAGAATTTGGCCGTAGCGATCTTGCTCGCATAGAACTGATCGTCGTCGCCTGCCGCTCTCCGGCCGCATGCCTTGCCGGCCTGGATAAGGAACATCCATCCCAGGACCACGTCTCCGAATATTTCCAAATACGGAGTGGCCCATGAATATGCCAGGTACATGTCATCGCCCGCGGATTTTTCGAGAAGGAATCCAGTGATCCTCTCGAGGGCGGACACCGACCGCCCGACCTCGGCTGCGTACGATTTCAGCTCGTCGATGCCGGATGCCTGTGCGACCGCAGACCTCATCTCTGCGAGAATGTCATTGAGCGCTGCGCCGTTTTTCATCCGAATCTTTCTGCCGAACAGGTCTATGGCCTGGATGCCGTTCGTCCCCTCATAGATCGACGTGATTTTGCAGTCGCGTGCGAACTGCTCCACCTTGTATTCCGTGCAGAAGCCGTAGCCGCCGTGAACCTGAATCGCCCGGGTGCACACTTCATAGCCTTTATCCGTGGAGTATGCCTTGCTTATGGGGGTCAGCAGCTCCACCCGGTTCTGCCACTTCTTCTTCTCCTCTTCGCTCGTGCTCGCAGCCTCCATGTCCATGCAGTATACGGTATAGAGAATCAGCGCCCTCATCCCTTCGGTGTACGCCTTCATCCACAGGAGGTTTCTCCGCACGTCCGGATGGGAGATGATCAGCTCCTGCTCCGCGCTCTTCGAGCCGAGCCTGCTGCCCTGCTTGCGCTCTCTCGCGAAGTCGAGGGCGTGGAGATACGCGGTGCTCGCCTGTGCAAGGCCCTGCAGCCCGACCAGGACCCGCTGCTCGTTCATCATGTGGAACATGACGACGATCCCTTTCTGCTCCGGCCCCAGGAGCTCGCCCACGCATGCGCCGTTGTCGCCGTAGTTCAGAACGCATGTCGAGGAGCCGTGAATGCCCATTTTATGCTCGATCCCGCTGCAGTGGACGTCGTTGCGCCCGCCCAGCGTGCCGTCATCGTTGACCAGATATTTCGGCACGATAAAGCACGACAGCCCCCGGGTTCCTTCCGGCGCACCCTCAATCCGTGCCAGGACGATGTGAATGATATTCTCGGCGAGATCATGCTCTCCGCTGGAGATGAATATCTTGCCGCCAACGATGCTGTAGGTGCCGTCGGGGTTTTTCACCGCCTTGGTCCTCGCGGCGCCTACATCGCTTCCCGCCTGGGTCTCGGTCAGATCCATCGTCCCGGAGTACCGGCCGTCATACAGCGGCTGCATGTATTTTCTCTTCTGCTCGTCCGTGCCGTAGATCTCGATCACCTTTGCCGCACTGTGGGTAAGCCCCATGTACATCGTCAGGGCATGGTTCGCTGCGAAGAGCAGCTCGTGACAGGCGAAACTGATCGAAAAAGGCGCGTTCTGCCCCCCGACGTCGTATGCGTCCGGAAGGCTCATCCAGCCTCCTTCGCAGTACTTCCGGAAAGGAGCGTGAAACGTCTCTGGAGCCTTCACGTTTCCTTCTTCCCAGACACATCCGGTCTTGTCGCCTTCGCTGTTCACCGGATAGAACTGGTTCAGCGCCAGCTTTTCGGCCGTTTCGATCATCATGTCGAAGGTTTCCTGAGAATGATCCTGGAATTTTTCCGTCTTGCACAGGCTGTTCATGTCCAGCTGTTCATAGAGGACAAAACGAGTGTCTCTCAGATCGGTCAGTTTGTTTCTCATGTCCCTGCTCTCCTCACAGATGTTTTAACGATGAAAACATGAAGCTTTCCCGTCGTGGTTGCATGCACAGCTCCCGACGCTCTCATGACGCAGCGCCCGGGAGTATGAGTCTTTCAGGGGCCCGTCGTGCGTATGGATGCGCGACAAAGGCCCTTGTCCTACTTGCCCGTGAAATTCGGCTTCCTCTTTTCGAGAAACGCCCTCATTCCTTCCTTCTGGTCCGCCGTGGAGAAAAGATCGGCCCATACAACGGCCTCGTATGCAATCCCGGAGGCCATATCCGCATCGTTGACGAAATTGACCGATTTCTTCGCAGCCTCCAGCGCGATCGGCGACTTCTCGAGGAGCTTCTCCGCCATGGACTTGGCATGCTCCGCAGGATCGCCGTCGACGACCCGGTCGCACAGGCCCCACTGTAAGGCCTTCTCGGCGTCGATGATGGTTCCGAAATAAATCATCTCACGGGCGCGGCTCAGTCCGATGAGCTTCGGCAGCCGCTGCGTGCCCCCGGCCCCGGGCATGATCCCGAGCTTTATTTCCGGGAGCCCGAGTTTGGCCGT
>DCDF01000123.1 GCA_002316295.1 Syntrophaceae bacterium UBA1062
CGAGCGCCTTTCGGGGAAGATTTCCGTCGGACGGATATGGAAAATCCTTCTTTCTTTTCTGGAAAGGATAAAACGACTTTTTTAATTACCTATTATTGTCCTAAAATGAATTATTATTAATAAATTACTTGAGTTTTGTCGATACAATCAGAATGGTGATTTTACGGCCTGTGCCAGTCGATATCATGCAGATCGGCGAGCAGTCGGCGGTGGATTTCTTCATCAGCCGCGACGGCAGGCTCGAGCCCTTTCTCGAGAAGGGGGAAATGATTTCCGGGGGGTCACCTCGCGATCCTTCGCCGAGACAGGGTCAACAAGATATATTACCGTGCCAGTGAGGCTCAGGCATTTGAAAAATATCTCCACTCTTTTCTGGAAAGAATTCTTTCTGATCCCGCTGTTCCCTCCAAGGTGAAGGCGGCGACCCTGTATGAATCTTCCGTCAGCTCGTTCAAAAAGGTCTTCAATAATCCGAATCCGGAGCAGATCGAAGAAATAAAGAAAATCCTGAAACCGCTGTTCAAACATATTGTCGAAAACACGATCCTGCTCCATGATCTGCTTTCGATCACCGAACATGACTTCAGCACCTATGTCCACTCAGTCAATGTCGGTATTATGGCCACATCACTTGCCATCAACTTCTCCAAGAGCTACGAGTATATAGAGATGGATGAGCTCGAACGCCAGTGCTACGGATTTTTCCTCCACGATATCGGCAAGGCAAAGGTCCCCATCGAGATTCTCAGGAAGGAGGGGGCCTTGAACGACGAAGAATGGACCATCATGAAAAAGCATCCTGAATGGGGATACACGATATTGATGGAGACCGGCCATCTCACCGATGAGGCGGCGTATATCTCGATGCAGCACCATGAAAGGCCGGACGGCACGGGGTATCCGTTCGGACTGAGCGACATTCATCCTTGTGCTCGAATTTGCACCATTGCGGACATCTTCGACGCTCTCGAACTCATGAAAAAGGAGATCTCGACCGAGTTCGACAACTGTCTGATAAATACCTTCATCACCATGCTGGGACCGAAAAATTCACCGGCATACATAGAGCATTAACGGAAGTTACGCTATCCAACGCAATACGGCAGCGACCGTCTTCCCCGCCCAGGGCTGTGCTTTCGGTTCATTGGCGCCATTATATCAGGATAGAACGATCCGTTCATGGTGCCGTCCAACACACTCCGGACCGCACGGTGTGCGGATCTCGTTGCTTTCCCGGATGCGGTCCGGAAGCAAAACACGGATAAGAAGACTCCACCGCTGATAATCCCAGGAGGGAAACTATGAGAGAAGTCGTTTTAACCAGTGCGGTCAGGACGCCTATCGGCAGCTTCAACGGCAGCCTTGCCGGTATCGATGCGAACAGGCTCGGAGCCGTCGTCATAGAAGAAGCGATCAGACGTTCCGGAATCGGCAAAGAAGATGTGGACGAGGTTATCATGGGCATGGTCCTGCCCTGCGGCAGGGGCCAGAACCCGGCACGGCAGGCTGCCGTCAAGGCCGGCATGCCGTGGGAGGTGCAATGCCTAACTGTCAATAAGGTTTGCGGGTCTGGCCTCAAGTCGGTCATGCTCGCAGCCCAGGCGATCCAATCCGGTGACGCCGACATCATCGTTGCGGGCGGCATGGAGAATATGAGCGCAGCGCCGTACTATCTCGACAAGGCACGTTTCGGCTACCGCATGGGGCCGGGGACGATCAACGATCATATGATGCACGACGGTCTGTGGGACATTGTGAACGATTTTCATATGGGGGAATCCAACGAGCTGGTCATAGACCGTTACCGGGTAAGCAGGGAGGATCAGGACAGATACGCCTTGAGGAGTCATGAACGGGCGCTCGGAGCGATCCGGGAAGGCCGCTTCCGGGATCAGATCATACCGGTCGAAGTGCCGCAGAAAAAGGGGGAGCCGAAGCTCTTCGAGGTCGACGAGCATCCGAGGGAAACGAGCATGGAAGCTCTTGCGAAGCTCAAGCCCGTGTTCAAGTCGGGCGGCAGGACAACGGCGGGAAATGCATCGGGTATCGCGGACGGGGCGGCCGCCGTGGTCGTTATGGCGCGTGAGAAGGCGCTCGACCTGGGATGTCCGGTTCTTGCCACGGTGCGATCTCAGGCAAGTGCGGGCATCGACATGAAGTTCATTCTCATCGCCCCGACGCTCGCAATCCCAAAGGTTCTGAAAAAAGAAGGCATCAGAATCGAAGACGTGGATCTCTTCGAAATCAACGAGGCCTTTGCCGGGTCCACGGTGACGGTCATCCGGGAGCTGGGGATCGATATGGACAAGGTCAATGTCAACGGCGGAGCGATCGCCCTGGGCCATCCTATCGGCGCAAGCGGAGCGCGGGTGCTCACCACCCTGATCTACGAAATGATCAGGCAGGACAAAAAAACAGGGCTCGCTTCTCTGTGCCTCGGTGGAGGCGAGGCTGTGGCACTCATTATCAGGAGAGACGCATAAGTCCTCACTTCATCCGGGCGCATCCATGCGGAATGCCCTTTCCCCAGGCATCGCGCCTGTGAACCGGACAGGGCGCGTACAAAGGGATGCCGTATTGCTTTTCTCAAGCAAAGGCATATTGAAGATAATTATTCATTCGTGAAGGGAGGTTACCATGAGCAAAAGTATTTGGATGGTATCGGGAGCCGCTGTCTCCCTTGTTCTGTTCATGGGCCTGATGCTGGCCGAAGCTCCCCGTGCGCAGCCTCCGGAAGACCCATCCGCGATCGTCATGTCGAGATGCACGAAGTGCCACAACACCAAGAGGATCTGCGACAATCTGGACAAGAAAGACGTGGAAGAGTGGACTCAGACCATCGAGAAAATGGTCTCCAGGGGGGCGGCTGTCGCACCCGAAGACATCCCGGCGCTGGCGGAATACCTGGCCGGAATGGAGAGCGGATCCAAGCCTGTGTGCAGATAGGGCCGGATTACGAGATAGGCCCGTACGCCATGCCCTCCAGGCGTCTGATCCTGTCTTCTAGAGGCGGATGTGTGGAGAACAGGACGGAGAGAGATCTGCCGCTCAGCGGGTTTACGATGAACAAATGCGCTGTAGTGGGATTTACCTCGGCTCGGCTTCTCTGAACACCGGCCTGAAGTTTCTTGAGAGCATGGGCGAGAGACATGGGATCTCCCGAGATCCTGGCCCCGCTCACATCCGCCTGGTACTCCCTCGATCTCGAGACAGCCATCTGTACGATCACGGCCGCGATCGGAGCGACAACGGCGACCAGCAGCAGACCGATGACGCTTGTCCCGCCGCTTCTTCCGCGGCCTCTGCCGAAAATCGCTGCGAACTGGGCCATTCTCGCCAGGATGAATATGGCGCCTGCAAAGGTGGCCGCTACGGTCGAGATCAGGACGTCGCGGTTTCTCACATGGGAGAGCTCGTGCGCTATCACCCCGCTCAGCTCACGTGCGTCGAGCAGGTCAACGATGCCTTTCGTCACCGCCACCGCCGCGTGCTTCGGGCTTCTGCCCGTGGCGAACGCATTGGGCATGGGCGTATCGATGAAGTACAGCCCGGGCATGGGAAGCGATGCCGCGCCGGTGAGATTGCGCACGATGGAGTAGAGCTCGGGCATATCGTCCTGCTCGATCTTTTTTGCGCGGTACATGGCGAGCACGATCTTGTCCGAGAACCAGTACGATACGAAGTTCATCGCCGCAGCCAGGACGAATGCGATGACCATTCCCTGCGTACCGCCCAGGAGATTTCCGACAGCGATCAGAATCAGCGTCAGGGCCAGCATCAGAAAAAACGTCTTGAACGTGTTCATAGGGTTACCCCCGCCTTTCATGTGTGTCACGAGTGAAAAATTCGTCGTGGTTCTTTATTGATGCTGCACCTCCGGCTTATGGATGCAACTGTGGACGAAAGAATGAGGGAAGAGGGACCGGAGCTCTCCCCGAAAATACAGGATCGTCACCTTTTCATGCCGCTGTTTTTCCGGTAATGAATCACTATCTCGCGCCACCGGGTAGACACGCCTACCCTTCAAGGATTACTATGGATACACTGCAGTCATATGGGGGGTTTCTTATGAAAAAGATTGGCATCCTTTCCGTGGCGGCGATGGCCCTTCTGATGAGCGCCGCCTGCACGCCCGGACCTTCGGAGGAGAAGAAGGCGATCGATGGAGTCAGCGCCGAAACCGATCTGCAGACGCACACCGATGTCTTCCGAAAGGGGATCGAGAGAGTCGCGGGCAATATCTATGCAGCCATAGGTTTCGGGCTTGCGAACTCGATCATGATCGAAGGCGTGGACGGGCTCATCATCGTCGACACCATGGAATCGTGCGAGGCAGCCGAGGACGTGCTGACCGAATTCAGGAAGATATCGGACAAGCCGGTCAAGGC
>DCDF01000265.1 GCA_002316295.1 Syntrophaceae bacterium UBA1062
CCGGCCGGCTCCAGATGACGGACGAGACCTTCCGTCTGCTGAGGGATTTCATCTACGAGCACTCCGGGATCTTCTTTCCGGACAACAAAAAGCCCCAGCTCGAGAACAGGCTGAGCTTGAGGATCAAGGCAAACAACCTCCCGGATTTCGAAAAATACTACTACATGCTCAAGTACGATCCGCAGTCGCCCCGGGAGATCAGGGCCCTGTTCGACTCGGTGACAACGAACGAAACGAGCTTCTTCCGAAGCCCGCCCCAGATTCAGGCGTTTCAGGAGAAGGCGCTGCCGGAGATCCTTCAGAGGAAGGCCGGCGAAGGAGATAAGACGCTGAGGCTCTGGTCGGCGGGATGCTCAACCGGCGACGAGCCCTACACGCTGGGCATGGTGGCTCTGGAAGTGCTCGACGGAGCGGCCGACGGGTGGGACGTGAAGATCTTCGCCAGCGACATCAGCGAAAAGGCGCTGAAATCCGCGCGGGCGGCCGTCTACAACGAATACACGCTGCGATCCGTACCTCCTGAGATCAAAGAAAAATACTTTGTGCCGGAGGATTCACAGTACAGGGTATGCGATGACGTCCGGATGCTCGTTGAGTTCCAGTATATGAACTTCAATGACGAGAAGCGGGTGAAGCTCATGCAGGGGCTCGATGTCGTCTTCTGCAGAAACGTCCTCATCTACTTCGACGACGCCGCGAGAAAGAGGTTCGTCTCACAGCTCTATGACAACCTCAACCCCGGCGGCTATCTTTTCATCGGACATTCGGAATCGCTGCACAACATCTCGAGAGCATTCAAGCTGGTCCATTTCCCGGGAGCCCTCGGATATAAAAAGGAGTAGACGGAGGAGCATATGGTAAAGATTCTCATTGTCGATGACTCGGCAACCGTCAGAAAGCTCCTTGTCCATACGTTCAAGCCGAAACGCTATCAGTGCATCGAGGCATGCGACGGCTTCGACGCGCTCGAGAAGCTCGCGCTGAACCCTGATATCAGGCTCGTCATCTCTGATCTGAACATGCCCAACATGGACGGCATCGAGCTCATCGGAAACATCAGGCAGAACCCGCAGTATCGGGACCTTCCCATCATCATGCTCACCACGGAGGCTTCAATCGACAACCGAAAGATCGCCTTCGATGCGGGGGCCAACCTCTACCTGGTCAAACCCTCTCCCGCGCACATCATTCTCTACAAGGTTCAGAGCCTGCTGGAGGCGGATACGTGAGGACCGGAATTCTCGGCCTACCCCTCTTCTCCCCCCAGCTGTTCTAACTCGTCGCCGTCTTCAGGCTCTTCATCCACGGCGATCCCGCCGAGATAGTCCTCGATATGTTCTACCCTGGGCAGGCTGTTGTCGTGCTTAATGGCGCCCAGCCTGTGAAGCCTGTCTGCGGACGGCAGCACTCTCGACTCCCATGACCGCACCGCCGCGTTGTACGCCTGGGCGGTCTTCTGAATGCCTTCTTTGAGCTTCTCGAAGTGCCGGGCGAACACCTTCACCCTCTCGAAGAGCTCTACCGCCCCTTTCAGGATCCTGTCCGCGTTCTCGGAGGCCGCATGCTGCTGCCAGGTGAGTGCAATGGTGCGGAGCAGGGCGATAAGGGTGGTTGGGGTGGTGATGATCACGTTTCTGTCTATGGCATCCTCGATCAGCGTCCGGTCGTGCTCCAGGGCTGCGCTGAAGAACGATTCCGAGGCGAGGAAGAGCACCACGAAATCGGGAGTCGGATCGAACTGCCGGAAATATTCCTTGGACGAGAGCGAGATCATGTGGTTCCTCAAGCTCTGGGCGTGTTTGGCCAGGAGGTCCTTCTTCACTTCCTCGTCCTCGGCGGAATAGGCGTCCATGTAGGCGCTGATGGGGAGCTTCGCGTCCACCACCACCTGCCTGTTCCGGGGAAGCCTGATGATGAGATCGGGCCGCTTCATGCCCGATTCCGCCTGCAGGCAGGGCTGCTCGACGAAATCGCAGTGCGGCGACATTCCTGACACCTCCACCACCCTTCTCAGGGTGATCTCGCCCCACCTTCCCTTGACATTCGGAACCTTAAGCGCCGTGGTCAGCGATCGGGTCTGTTCGTGGAGCCTCTCCTGGGTCTTCATGAGATCGGTGATGTACCGGGTGATGTCCCCGTATGCGCTCTGACGCGTGCTCTCGATCTCCCTCAGATGGGTCTCATAGCGCTGCAGCGCCTCCTGAAGCGGCCTCACGAGAGCGTCGATCGCCTCCTGCCTCCGGTCCATGTCCCCCTTGAGTTCGGTGACCAGCGTATTGATGGTCCCGCCTGCAAGGTCGAGGAACATCTGGTTGTTGCTCTTCAGGGCATCGCCCGAAAGGGCCTGGAACGTTTCGGAGAGCTTTTTGCGCGCATCCTCGAGAATCTCGCCCTGCCGCCTCAGCGAATCCTGCGCGCCTTCGAAGCGCGTCTGTGCCTTCACGCGCTCCTGCTGTTCGGTCTCGAGGAGCCCGCGAAGTCCCCGGATTTCCTCCTCTCGGTCATTCAACGCTTCCCGCAGGCCGGCAGCCTCCTGCTGAGCCTGTTTCAGCCCGGGCAGATATCGAACCTTGGCCAGAAGCCAGCCGAGCGCAAGCCCTGCAATACAGGCCGCGATGATCACCGCATATTCCAGCATGACATCCGCTCCTCCGACGCACGGCGGCCGGGCCAAGCCGGGGAGCCTTCCCCGATTGTTCCGCCGGCGCATCTCATGTCCATGCGCCCTTTTGTATCACATCCGGATGGATCGTCCCAGGGCAATGCTGTACGCCTGGTCTCTGGTCACGATGATATGGTCGTGGACCGGTATGCCGAGGCTCTCGCCCAGCTCCGTGAGCGACCGGGTGAGCCGCTCGTCGTGCGACGAGGGCGTCAGGGTGCCCGAAGGATGATTGTGCACGAGAATCAGGGCCGAGGCGTCTCTTGCCAGGGCCGTCTTGAACACCTCCCGGGGATACACGTGAGCCATGTTCACGGTGCCCCGGCAGAGATATTCCGTGTGGATGAGCTTTCCGGCTGAGTTCAGACACAACAGCACGAAGTGCTCGGTTCTCTCTCCCCCGATCTCGGCCTGGATATAGCGGATGACCGCCTCGGGGTTGTCCAGGACTACGGCGTCGTCCCGCCCGGGCTCCAGGCATCTCCCCATACATGCCTTCACGAGCTTGATCAACGTCGCCGTATACTCGCCGATGCCCTCCCTGCTTTCGAGACCCTCAAACGACTCGTCGAAGATCCGCCGCAGCGACCCGTATTCCTTCATCAGCTCCTTGGCAAGAGGCTTCGTGTCTTTGCGGGGAATCGCATACCCCAGGAGCAGCTCGAGGAGCTCATAATCCGTCACGGCCCCTTTGCCCACATCCCTGAACCGGATGCGCAGCCGCCTACGGTGGCCGGTGTAGTGGGGATTGCCCGTGCTCATGCCTCGCCTCCTCCGCTTCCGCATGGGGCTGATCCGGGCATGGAGTAGAACGACCACGGAAGGGTCTCATCCGGATCATGCCGCCGGAGCGCATAGTAGTCGGGGTTGCGCGGCCAGCGCTTGAGGACGTCCTGCCAACGCGACTGGTCGCTCACCGCCATCTCGAGAAGGACATCGAGGACCCGGCGGTCGCCGCGGGCGATCAGGGCCTGGATGTATGCCCACTTGGGACCCTCGAAGCTCACCGTCACGTTGCTCTGTGATTTGAGGCCCTTTACGATCTTCCGGATTCTCTTCTTCGCCTCGCCGGGATCGAGCATGGCCTCCCGCTCGTATTGCGTATGAGGCTTGGGCACCATGGCATTGATGCTCACGGAGACTCTGCCGATCCGCCTGTTTCCCCGGGAGACCTGAATGAAGGTCTGGCGGATGCGTTTCACCAGATCCACCGCCGCTTCCAGATCGTCCTGCCTCTCGCCGGGAAGCCCCACCATGAGATAGAGCTTGATGTCTCTGATGCCGCTTCTGACCAGGGAAGCCACATCTTCGAGGATGGCCTCGCCGCTCACCCGCTTACCCAGGGCGGCGCGCAGTGTATCCGATCCCACCTCGGGCGCCAGGGTGACCTCATTGACGCCGGAAGCCTTCATGTACGCAAGCAGCTCCTCCGAAAGCATTCCCAGGCGCAGAGACGGCGGTGCGATCCTCAGCTTGCGGGCCCCGATCTCCTCAAGCAGCTGCGTCAGCCGGGGATGGTTGTTGAGCGAGGTGCTCACCAGTCCCAGCTTCCTGCCCGACGCCGCGGCCTTGTCGAATATGGCCGTCAGGCGGCTCATCTCCACGGGCCGGAACGGGGAATAAATCTCGCGGGCCGTGCAGAACTTGCAGTTGAACGGACAGCCGCGGGCGATCTCGGTGAGGAACATGTCCTGAAACACGGTCCTGCCCGTGAGGATGGCGGAGTGGCCCGGCTCCTCGAAGGGCTGCACAACGGAGATGACGGGCCTGGGGCCGGCGAACTCCCTGATCCGCTCTCCATCGTAGACCGGGTACGTCTGCGCCGGCACATAGACGCCTGTCACATGCGAGAGCCTCTCCAGGAACCCCTGGTAGCCGCCGCCCGAAGAAAAGGCGTCGAAGAGCGCGTCAGCCAGAGGCTCGCCCTCCCCCAGAAAGCAGAAATCCAATGCATCGGCCGCCGGTTCGGGGTTAATGGTCACCGCGGCCCCTCCCGCCATGACGATGGGCCTTCCCTTTCGTTCTTCGGCTCTCACCGGGATACGGTTGTCGATCAGGATCCGGATCATGTTGATCCAGTCCAGCTCGTAGGAGACGCTGAACGCCACGATATGAAAGTCCTGCAGCGCCCGTGAGGACTCGACCGAGCGTGGAGAGTCGGTGAAGAACCGCTCGCACAGGATGGACGGATGGCCGTTGAGCACCCGGTACATGGTGTGCAGCCCGAGGTTGGACATCCCCACCCAGTAGGTGTTGGGGTAGACCAGCGCGATATTCAGCCTGCCCCCGGGATCCTTCCTGACCGCGCCCGTCTCATCCCACATCGATGCCCAGGCCCTTGATTTTTCTGTGCAGGTTGCTTCGTTCGACACCGATGAGGTCTGCTGTCTTGGAGATGTTGTACCCGCACTCCTTGAGCTTCTTTTCGATGAACATCTTCTCGAATTCCGCTCTGGCGTCCTTGAGCAGGGTGATGTCGATGAGCCTGTCGGTTTCGGAGGCAGCTCTTGACCCCAGAGGGAGAATATCGTCAACCGTGATCGCATCCCCAGGCGTCATGATCACCAGCCTTTCCACAATATTCTTGAGCTCGCGCACGTTCCCCGGCCAGTCGTGCTGCATGAGCTTCTTGACCGCGCCCTCGGTCATGGTCTTCTTTTTCCCGCCCTTGAGAGAAGAATACATCTTGAGGAAATGCTCCACAAGCTCGGGGATATCTTCCTTGCGGTCGGCGAGTCTGGGCACGTAGATGGGGATGACGTTGAGGCGGTAGTAGAGGTCCTGCCGGAACCTGCCCGCTTCGATCTCCTTTTCGAGGTCCTTGTTGGTGGCGGTGAGCACCCGCACATCCACCTGGATCGTCTGGGCGCCCCCCACCCGCTCGAACCGCTGCTCCTGCAGGATCCTCAGGATCTTGGCCTGGGTGGGCAGGCTCATGTCGCCGATCTCGTCCAGGAAAAGCGTGCCGTTGTTGGCCAGGTCGAATTTGCCCCGCCTGCGTTCCGTGG
>DCDF01000029.1 GCA_002316295.1 Syntrophaceae bacterium UBA1062
GATAACCCTCCATGACAATCGGTTCGGCCGGGACATCGAGCTCGAGAGATATCTCCTTTTCCTGAGCCTCGATGCGATAGCTCTCCACCTGCTCCTCGAGCAGCGCCCGCACCTCGATGCGTTCCGGAGGCTGCATCCGCTTCAGATCTTTATCTGTCTGAAAGTACTCGAGGATCATGTGCAGGTCGTGCTCGAGCCTCTTGCTGTTCTCGATGATCACGTCGAGCGCATGCTTCTGCTCTTCGGTCAACTCCCCGATTCTGCCTGACCGCAGCCGGTGGGCGTACCCTCCGATGGCGATCGTGGGAGACTTCAGGTCGTGGACCATGTGCGCGACAAACTCGCGGTATATATCTTTGATGCTCTTCTCCATAGCCATCCTTTACTGAATATCCTGCGGGTACCTCATACGGCCCTGAAGGCGCCGGCACATCTGCCCGGGCACCTGCGGTCGGGTCGAGCCTGTCGGGCCGGCTGTGACGCGCCCGCCCCGGGTGAGATGCCGGGAGACGGCCCGGCAATCCCGTGCACCGGCCCGGGCCGCGGCCTCGTGGACGGCTTTCCCCTACCAAAGAATATAGGTGAGTCGCTCCATTAAGCAAATGGAGCGGTTTGTGAGAAAAATGCCCCGGACAACAAACTTAGGGGTATCGTCAGCAGATAGCCCCGGCGACGGGGTTACCGCCTGAAACGGCGCTTCAGGTCTCCCACGGGCAGGCAGTTGAGGACGTTTCCCGGCTCGAGCCACCCCCGCCTGGCCTGATAAATGCCCAGGGCCATGTAGCCGAGATGATGAACGCTGTGGGAATCGGTGGAAATGGCGACCATCACTCCCGAGCTTTTGGCGGCCCTGCAGGAAATGTCATCGAGGTCCAGCCGGTCGGGGTGTGCATTGAGCTCGAGATAACACCCTTTCTCGCGGGCAGCCTCGATAATCCTCTCGAGGTCGATTTCGTAGGGCTCGCGTTCGTTGATGAGCCGGCCGGTGGGATGGCCGAAGATGGTGAACCGCGGATTGTCCATCGCCCTGAGCACCCGCTCGGTCTGCCTGTCGCAGGAGAGATGCAGGTGATAATGGATCGAGCAGACGGTAAAGTCGAGCAGGTCGAGAACCTCGTCCGGATAGTCCAGTGATCCGTCTTTGAGGATATCCACCTCCGCCGACTTCAGAATGGTGATATCGGGATAACGCCTGCCGAGACTGTCGATCTCTTCGAGCTGCTTCATCAGGATATCACTCGTTATTCCCCGGGCGATTCTCACCTGCGGCGAGTGATTGGTGACGGCCAGATATTCATACCTGCGGCTGCGGGCCGCTTCCACCATTTCTTCCAGGGTGTTCCTGCCGTCGGTGAGGCTGGTGTGTGCATGAAGATCCCCTCGGATGTCTTCGAGGGTGATCAGCCGGGGGAGCTCCCCTCTGAGGGCAGCCTCGATCTCGCCCCTGTTCTCCCGGAGCTCCGGCTCGATGTAGTGCAGGCCGACGCTCCTGTAAACGTCTTCCTCCGTGCGCCCCGCCACCAGACGCTCCCCGCTGAAGACGCCGTATTCATTTATTTTCAGGCCCTTCTTCATCGCCAGCTTCCTCATCGCGATGCTGTGCTCCCTGGAGCCGGTAAAATAATGCAACGCCGCTCCGTAGCTTTCATCGGGAACCACTCTGAGATCGATCTGGAGGCCGGAGCGAAGAACGACCGTCGAGCGGGTGGAGCCTTTGGACACGATCGTTTTGACATCCTCGAAGCCGGTGAAGCGGTCCATGACCCGCCCGGGGTCATCACAGGTCACCAGGATGTCCAGGTCGCCAACCGTGTCCTTCTTCCTGCGGTAGCTGCCCGCCACGACCGCCTGCTTGACCGTATCGAGGCCCCTCAAGTGCGCGAGATACGCCTGGGCGATCTCATGGGCATTGATGAATTTCGTCCTCACGGCCTGTCCGGACTTTCCGGCGATCTCTTCAAGGATCTTCCGCTCCGTCTTCGCGCCGAACCCTCTGATTCTTGCGATCTCGCCCCTGCGGGCGCACTCCGCGAGCTCTTCGAGAGAAGAGACGCCCAGCTCTTCATAGAGGGCCCTGGCCCTCTTCGGCCCGATGCTGCCGAGTGCGGTGAGAGTGATCAACCCTCGGGGTATCTCTTTTTCCAGATCCTCCAGCAGGCGCAGGCGGCCTGTTTTCACATATTCCCTGATCTTGTCGGCCAGATCGCGGCCGATTCCGGGGAGCGCCTGAATATCTCGCTCCTTCTGTACCATATCGGCGATGCTCCCCGGATGCGACTCGATGGTCCTGGCCGCATTGCGATAGGCGCGTACTCGGAACCGGTCGGCCCCCTGGATTTCGAGGAGGTCCGCCAGCCTCTGAAACACGGCCGAGAGCTCGTGATTATGGACAGGCATGATGCACTCCTTCTATCGCGAAGCGGGATTTTCTCGGTTACTGCAGGCCCCGGTCAGACCGCCTCGGTACAGGTCGCTCCTTTCGATCCGCGAAGCCGTGGGAGAAAAAGAACAGGGCCGGGGTGAGGAACAGCTCCCCCGGCCCTGAAAATGAGAGGTGCTAACGTCTTTTCTCGATATGTTCCGACCTGAGAGGGTGTTTCCATGACCGGGCGCATGGTATGAAGCGCTCTCTTTTCCGTCATTGCTCCCCCAGGCCTTTGAGACGGTATATGGTTTCGAACGAGTGAAAGAGATCGAGATAATCTTCAAGGAGCCTTGTCATGAGAAAGTTTTCCTTCACCTGCTCCCGGGCTGCTTTGCCCATTTCCCGCCGCAGATTTTCGTCGCGTATGAGACGTACGATCCGATCCGCGGTCTCCTCCACAGAGGACACCAGAAAACCGTTC
>DCDF01000160.1 GCA_002316295.1 Syntrophaceae bacterium UBA1062
GCCCAGATGACGCTGCTCTTTCTCATGCTCGTCGGAGGCTCCACCGGTTCGACCGCCGGCGGCATGAAGGTCATGAGGCTGGGCATCCTCATCAAGTATGCCCGCAGGGAAATATTGAGACTCATCCACCCCCACGCGGTGGTGACCATCAAGTGGGACAGGATGCCGGTATCCCAGGAAGTCCTCAGCTCGGTGGTCGGATTCTCCATCTACTATGTCCTGATCTTCGCCATCACTTCACTCATCCTGGCCCTGCTGGGTGTGGACTTCCTCACCGCCGTGTCCGCAGCGATGGCCAGCATCAGCAACATCGGCCCCGGACTCGCCTCGGTGGGCCCCTTCGTCAGCTACGCGGATCTCCCCTCTCTGGGCAAGGCGCTCCTCACCTTCTGCATGCTGGTGGGCAGGCTCGAGGTCTACACCGTGCTGGTGGTCTTGAGCCCGATGTTCTGGAGAAAGTAAGCCCGAAGGAATGGAGAAGGGGGTCAGCAGGGAAGGGGTCACAGCAAGAAGGGGTCAGGTCTCAACATGTGACATGCTGTCACATGTTGAGACCTGACCCCGAGATTTCTGACCCCGGGATTTTCCTAGCGGGTGAGGTTCCTGACTTTCGCACGTTCCATTACGAGGCCGTGTTGCTTGGCGCCGGTGATATCGAGGCCCTCTGCATTGATGAGGGTGAAGTCCACACGGTCGAGGATCGCGTTTCTCATCTGAATATCCTGCATGGATGCAGCCATGAAAGACACCAGGGTGAGATCCGAGTCGTTCATGGTGATCTTGGTGAATCTGCTCAGAGCGAAGTTGGACTCGTTCAGGGCGCATTTGTCCAGCGTGCACGATTCCAGCGTGCTGAACAGGACCTTCATCTTCTGGAGGCCGGCTTCCGAGAGATTCAGATCTTTCAGGCGGGAGTAGATGATCGTCGATCCGGTCAGTTCGGAACGGGAGAGGTCCTGACCGCTCAGCGTTATCCTCAGGAACTGGCTGTCCAGGGCGGTTACCCGGGTCATGATACAGGAGCTCAGATCGACGTCCTTGAGCGTGATTCCCGAGAGGTGGGCGCCGGTGAAGTTTGTTTTGTGCAGAACAGCGCCTTCGAGATTTACCCGCTCCAGATGGGCCTCTTCCAGATTCGTCTCCAAAAGGTTGGCGTTTCTCAAATCAGAGCCCCTCAGGTTCGCACCCCCGAGATCGAGCCCGCTCAGATCAAGACCCCTCAGGTCTTCGCCCTCCACGGGCTGGCCTGTCTCAATGGCTTCAACGAGCTGCTGTCTGTCGTATCCGGACATTATTCAGACTCCAGACGTTCCTTGATCTCAGGGAGCATGACGAACTCCGCTTCCACGATCTCGCTGTCACGCAGCGAAAACTGGGTTTTCACCCTGGGCCTTCTGACCTCACGGAAGGAGTTGCCTATCGCGATCCATGTGCCTTCATTTGCGACACCGTCTATATAGATATTTCCGGAAAACACCATGCTGATCTTGTCCGTGAGCTCATGGATCCGGGTATCCATGGCATAGAGACTGTGTCTGACGGTTTCCAACGCGCTGAGGATCTTCTCGTAGAGCTCTTCCTGCTGCCGGGAGAGCTGGCCCATCGCCTTCATGGTGCGGAGCTTCCCAAGAGAAGACTGCAGCTTGAGGAAGTCTCCGATTTTATTTACCAGGTCCTGCTTACATGCCTCCCGATCGTGCAGAAGAGCTGGATTATGGCCGATGGTGAGCTTGGTGTCGACAGGGTTCGCCACGAGGCCGATGGTGTGGCAGTAGATCCATGCCTCTGAGGAGACAGAGCCTCCCGAGATCCATCCCTGGGGACTCTTCACGACAACCGGCCCCGCCGCATAGACTTCGCTGTTGCGAATATAGTCATCGACCATGATCTCCTTAGCCGCCTTGACATGGGCGTCCTGGATGAATTTCGCCCGGATGGAGCCCTGTGCGCTCAGCTGCGCCTTCTCCTGCCCGAGAATTCCGCCCGCGATCCTGATATCCCCCCCGGATGTGATAATGACGCGGCCGACACTCATGGCAATCGTCACGTCTTTCTGGGCGTGTATCTCATAACCGTCGCCCACCTCGCCGTTCACTACCACGGAACCGTTGAAACGGACATTGCCTGTGGAGGAGTCGACCTTGTCCACTATGTACACCGGATCGACGCTCACCCCGGAATCCTCCCAGACTACCATCCCGTCGATGGCGGCCACCAGTTTGTTGCCGTCCGGCGAAGGCTCGACGTTCTTGCCCGACGGGAGCTTCCCCGGAGCACCGATCTTGCCGAGGATCTCTTCTCCCTTGACGGTGAGCCCGCTCTTGCCGACCTCGGGCGGGATGAGTTCGCAGAGGATATCGCCCTTGGCCACATTCTGGATCAGATTCATGTCCTTGATATTGACCCTTCCGCTTCCGTCCTCTTTAAGTTTGGCCCTGAGGCCGTCCTTGCTGAAGCGGTAGAGAACGTATCCGTCCTTGCCCTCGCCGGGCTGGTCGCCTCTGGCTATCGTGACCCACTTGTTGACGCTCTTTTCCTCGGCGATCTGATGGAGGATCTCTGTCCGGATGCCATGAGTGACGCCCGCATCCTGCAGGGCTTCATGAAGGTCCGAAATGCTGATGGAGGACACCTCGTCGCCCAGGGGAACAACCCTGATGCTTGCCAAGAGACCTCCCTGGGTTATGCTGACCTCGACTTTGTACTCTTTATTCACTTTCTTGGGTTCGGTTCTTGAGAAAAAAAACTTTACTGTGCAGTGTTACATACAACAGCGGGAGAATGCAGTGGAGCGCCGGAGTTCACCGGGAGATTTTGCTTGACTCTCCCTTGCGATTTCATTACCTTTTTTCGATACCCGAGGGGTGATTGGATAGAGAATCATGAAGATCGAAGACGTGAGCGCTCTGGACATCAAAGGATTCCTCGATCACGAGGAGGGCATGCTGCTCTATGATATAGCCCGCGAGTCGAGCGCAAACGGACCCTGCCTCGAGATCGGAGGGTACTGCGGCAAGTCGACCGTCTATCTGGGGCTCGGGTGCAAGGCCCGCGGCGGCATCCTCTTTTCCATTGATCACCACCGCGGCTCCGAGGAGCAGCAGAAGGGGCAGGAGTACTTCGATCCTGAGCTCTACGACGAGGTTTCCGGGAGGGTGGACACCTTCAGGCATTTCCGCAGAACCGTGGAGCTGGCATCTCTCGAGGATACGGTGGTGCCCATCGTGGCCCGCTCCGAGGTGGTCGCGCGGATGTGGTCGACACCTTTGAGCGCGGTGTTCATCGACGGCGGCCACAGCTACCCCACGGTCTTCACGGACTATACGTCATGGATGCCCCACGTCGTGCCGGGAGGCTATCTGCTGATACACGACATCTTCCCCGACCCGAACGACGGAGGCCAGGCCCCGTATTATGTCTATCAGCTTGCGGTCAAGTCGGGGCTCTTCGAGGAGATGCCGCGGCTCAAGACCCTGGGCGTTCTCAGGAGGCTCGGCGCCGGGGTGGTACCCGAGGCCGTCAGGAACTTACGGGACTGGTAGAGACTCCACCTCCCGATTGTGGGTCCAGAAGAATCGGGAGCTTCCGTTTGAGGTATCGAGCCTGATATACCCCGCATCCATGAGCGTCTTCAGGGTCCAGGATACAAACTTGAGATCCTCGCCCACCTTCTGCACGACAGCCGGTGCGAGCGCGGCCACCGGGTCGGACCCCTGAGCGCCCTGCAGCTCGATCTGCTCGATGACATCCTCGCTGAGCAGCTTGAATATGAGGTTCATCCTCTTCCTGCCAACCACCAGAAGCTCTTCGTGGGGAGTGCACTGTCTGCTTTCGTAGCGCCTGAGTACTTCCTGCCACTGGGAATCGAGGATCTCGTCGCAGGTTTTCACGAACGATACCATATCTTTGGGGCTCACCTTCGAGGTGCGTACCACGGGATGGTTGGCGTCGTAGAGCGACCAGTCGTCGGTGAGGATCTGAAGATCATACGCGCCGATCTCCTCGCGCACCGTAGTGCCGGGGAAGGGGGCCAGCATATGGTATCCGAAGTAAATGCCCAGATCTTGCGCGAAGCGGGCGGTTTCCGCAAGCGTCTCCGGGGTTTCCCCCGGCAGTCCCACCATGAACGAGGCGTGGGTTGTGATGCCGGCCTCCTTGCAGATCCGCGTGGCCTCCCGGGCCTGTTCGATGGTGATCCCTTTCTTAATCCTCTTGAGCATCTCGGAGTTGCCGGACTCGATGCCGAAGCTGATGGCGTCGCAGCCCGCCTCCTTCATGATCGCCAGGAGCTCGCGATCCACGGTGTTCACCCGAGCGAAGGCGCTCCAGGTGAATTTGACGCCCCGGTGGAGAATCTCTTCACACAGCGCGCTCACCCGCTGCTTGTTCGCCGTG
>DCDF01000257.1 GCA_002316295.1 Syntrophaceae bacterium UBA1062
AGGCCATGACTCCGGAGTTCAAGCAGTATCAGGAGCAGATCGTCAAAAACGCCCAGGCGCTGGCCAAGGGGCTCATCTCGCGGGGATTCTCGCTCGTTTCCGGCGGCACCGACAACCACCTCATGCTCGTGGATCTCACGAACAAAGACATCACGGGCAAGGATGCGGAGGCCTTCCTCGACCAGGCATGGATCACGGTCAACAAGAACACCATCCCCTTCGAGACCAGGAGCCCGTTCGTCACCTCGGGAATCCGTCTGGGCACTCCGGCGCTGACGACCCGCGGCATGAAAGAGGGGGAGATGGAGCTGGTGGCTTCCCTTATCGCCCGGGTCATCGACTCCAAGGGCGACCCGGCCGAGATCGACAGGGTGAAAAATGACGTAGAGGCCCTCTCGCAGAAGTTCCCTATCTATGAGGGGCTGGGGTGATGCATGCGCTGCCCACGGTGCTCCGGGCTTGAAGACAGGGTCATCCAGTCGAGGATAAGCCGCGACGGGAGCTCCATCCGGCGCAGGAGGGAATGCATCCGCTGCTCGTACAGGTTCACCACCTATGAGAAGGTGGAGGAATCGCTGCCCATGGTCATCAAGAAGGACGGGAGAAGAGAGGCCTTCGACCCCAACAAGGTAACCGCCGGGATTATCACCGCCTGCGAAAAGAGGCCCGTGAGCATTGAGGACATCGAGGCGGTCAAGGACTCGATCATTCACGACATCCAGACCAAGTGGGACCGGGAGGTTCCCTCCACGTACATCGGAGAAAAGGTCATGGAGGCCCTGCACCGGCTCGACCCGGTGGCATATGTCCGATTCGCATCCGTTTACCGGGAGTTCAAGGATGTGAGAGAATTCATGGACGAGATCAAGGGCTTCGACAAGAACGGATCATGAAGGGCGATTCCCGGTACATGATGCGGGCCGTCACCCTCGCCCGCAGAGGCCTCGGCAGAACGGCACCCAACCCCCCGGTGGGCGCCGTCGTCGTCAAAGGCCCCCGGATCATAGGAGAGGGATTCCACCCCAAAGCGGGCGAGCCCCACGCCGAGGTTTTCGCGCTGAGGCAGGCGGGACATGAGGCCCGGGGAGCCACCCTCTTCGTTACCTTGGAGCCCTGCTCTCATTACGGAAGGACCCCGCCCTGTGTCGAAGCGATCGTGCAGGCTGGCATAGCCCGCGTCGTGGTGGGCAGCATCGATCCCAACCCGAAAGTGGCCGGCCGCGGCATCCGCTCCTTGCGCGAACACGGGATCAAGGTGGAGGTGGGCACGGCCGGGAGGCACACCGCGGAGCTCATCGCGTGGTATTCCCTGTGGATGGAAAAAAAGCGCCCGTTCGTGATCGCAAAGGCGGCCATGACCCTGGACGGAAGGATCGCCGCCCCGTCGGGAGACTCGAAATGGATCAGCTCCGAGGAGTCGAGGGCGTTCGTTCATGAGTTGAGAAACCGTGCCGACGGCATCATCGTGGGTATCGGGACGGTGAATGAAGACGACCCCCTGCTCACCTGCCGGATGCCGGAGGGCAGGGATCCAGTGAGAATCGTCATCGACCCCGGATATGCGGTTTCGGCCGCCGCCCGGTGCCTGGGCGAGCGGGCCGTGATCTTCACCGGCCGCGAGCCCGGGAGCAGGCCCGAGATCATTGACACCGGCGTCCGGGTGATACGGCTTCCCGTTGACCGATCGGGCCGTTTCCTCTGGAAGGACATCCTGGGCGAGCTCGGCTCCATGGGGCTTCACGCCGTGATCGTCGAGGGAGGCGGCTCCATCCTTTCGAGCCTCATCCGCTCCCGTCTCGTCGACGAGCTGCTCGTATTCATCGCGCCCAAGCTTCTGGGGGGCGGCGTGCCCCTGGTTGCCTGGGATCCTCCGGAGAAGATTGCAAAGTCTGTTTCCCTTGTGGTAACGGGGGTCAGGATGATCGGGGGCGACGTGCTCGTCTCGGCCCGTCTGGAGGGTTGACATGTTCACAGGCATTATCGAATCGGTCGGAGAGGTGGTGAGCATCCGGCCTTATCAGCAGGGATACGAGCTCTGCGTGGATGCCGGGATGGATCTCTCACACGACATGGTCGGCGACAGCATCGCCGTGGACGGCGTATGCCTCACCGCCACGTCTATCCAGGGAATGCGCTTCATTGCCACCGCCTCCGCGGAAACCGTGTCTCGATCGACCCTGAGCTTGCTCAAGCCGGGCTCGAAAGTGAATCTCGAGCGGGCCCTGACGCTCTCCACGAGGCTGGGCGGGCATCTGGTGCTCGGCCATGTGGACACGGTGGGCGCAATCGCCGGCAAAACCGGCGCCGGAGAATCCATCCGCATCGGCATCCGGTACGACAGGCGTTTCTCCCGGTACCTCATCGAGAAGGGCTCGATTGCGATCGACGGCATATCGCTCACCGTAAACGTGCTGAAAGACGAGATCTTCGAGGTCAACATCATCCCATTCACGGCCGGCTCGGTTTCCTTGACACTGAAAAAGCCGGGTGATAGGGTAAACCTCGAATTTGACGTGATTGGAAAATATGTCGAGAGGCTCCTGAGCAGGGGAAGCGGGACATCTCTTGAGGAGCTCTTGAAGAAACAGGGATATCTATAAGGAGTAGTACCATGCCCACGTGCACCGTTGAAGAGGCCGTCCAAGAACTCAGACAAGGCAGAATGATCATTCTCGTGGATGACGAGAGTCGCGAAAACGAGGGTGATCTCACTATGGCCGCCGAGTTTGTCACTCCGGACGCCATCAATTTCATGGCCAAATACGGCCGGGGCCTGATTTGTCTGGCGCTGGACCCCAGGATCGTGGATCACCTCGATCTTCCTCAGATGGTCCGCGACAATTCGAGCAAGTTCGGCACCGGCTTCACGATTTCCATTGAGGCGAAACGGGGCGTGACAACCGGCATATCCGCCGCAGACCGCGCCACCACCATCCGCACCGCCATCGCGGAGGATACCGGACCCGCCGATCTGGCCCGTCCGGGGCATGTGTTCCCGTTGAGGGCCCGCGAGGGAGGGGTGCTTGTGCGCACCGGCCAGACCGAGGGCTCGGTGGATCTGTGCAGGATAGCGGGCCTGAGGCCGGGCGCCGTCATCTGCGAGGTCATGAACGATGATGGAACCATGGCACGGAGGCCGCAGCTCGAGGCGTTCGCCAGGGAACATGGTATCAGGATCTGCACCATCGCCGATGTCATCGCCTACCGGATGAGGACGGAGATCCTGGTGCGGGAGGCGGTGAGAGCGCAGCTGCCCACCCCGTACGGCAACTTCGAGCTCATCGGCTTTGACAACGACATCGACAAGAAGGAGCACGTTGCGCTAGTGAAGGGAGAAATCAGCCCTGATGAGCCGGTGCTGGTGAGGGTGCATTCCGAATGCCTCACCGGCGACGTGTTCCATTCCGCGCGCTGCGACTGCGGCGACCAGCTGCACAGCGCAATGCAGATGATCGAGGAAGAGGGCAGAGGCGTGATCGTCTACATGCGCCAAGAGGGGAGAGGGATCGGGCTGATCAACAAGCTCAAGGCCTACCATCTCCAGGAGAACGGCCGGGACACCGTGGAGGCCAATGTGGAGCTCGGCTTCGCTCCGGACCTGAGAGACTACGGTCTGGGCGCCCAGATCCTGGTGGCGCTGGGCGTGCGGAAAATGCGGATGATGACGAATAACCCCAAGAAAATCATCGGCCTGGAGGGCTACGGGCTCGAGGTCATCGAACGGGTGCCCATAGAGATCCCGCCCACCGAGGAAAACAAGAAATATCTTCAGACCAAGAAAGAGAAGATGGGTCATATATTGGAGGTTGTATAATGGCTGGTGTTGTTGAGGGGAAATTAATCGGCAAAGGGAAAAAGGTCTCTATCGTGGCCAGCAGGTTCAACGACTTCATCACCGCACGGCTTATCGAAGGGGCTATGGACGCCCTGAAGAGGCATGGCGTGGAGGAGAAGGACGTCACGATCTATCGGGTTCCCGGCGCCTTCGAGATCCCGCCGGTCGCGAAAAGGATCGCCCAGACCAAGAAGACCGACGGCGTCATCGGCCTCGGTGCGGTGATCAGGGGCTCAACTCCGCATTTCGATTATGTGGCTTCAGAGGTGAGCAAGGGCATCGCACTGGTGTCTCTGGAAGCACCGTGTCCGGTGATCTTCGGCGTCCTCACCACCGACACCATCGAGCAGGCCATCGAGAGAGCGGGGACCAAGTCCGGCAACAAGGGATTCGATGCGGGTATGGCGCTTCTGGAGATGATGGATCTCTATGCGCAGATCTGACTGAAGGCATGAGAATCCGGACAAAGGCACGAGAGATCGCACTGCAGTACCTGTACCAGGTCGATATCACCAAGAACCACACCGATGAGACGCTGAAGGACTTCATCGACCATTTCGTCGAGGACAGGGATGTGGTCCCGTATGCCCACGATCTCATCGAGGGGGTGTACAATCATCTGCACAAGATCGACGAGCTGATCGAGAATGCGTCCAACAACTGGTCGGTGAGCCGGATGTCCACCACCGACAGGAACATCTTGCGGATCGCCACGTACGAACTTGCGTTCAAACCGGACATCCCCTACAAGGTGGCGATCAACGAGGGGATCGAGCTGGCCAAGAAGTTCGGCTCTCCCCGCTTCCCTGCCTTTGCGAACGGAGTTCTGGACAGAGTAAGGACAGAGGTCTTCTCTGATGAAAATACTGATTGACACCCGCGGCATAGATGCTGTCTCCTGCGAGTTGCTGGGGCTGTGGTTTTTCAGTGACGAGCGGCCGCTCAAGGGGCTGACCGGTCTGCTGGACTGGAGGCTCGACACTGCCGTTTCCCGGCTGATCATGGCCGGCACCATCAGCGGATTCTGGGGAGAGAAGGTGCTCATGTGCGGGTTCAGCGACTGCCCGTTTCAAGGTCTGCTCCTGATGGGGCTGGGGCCCATGGGAGAGTTCGACGAAAAGAGGATGCGCGAGGCAGGCAGGTCCATGGCGTCCTCTCTCGTGAAGCTCGGAAGAAAGACCGTCTGCATGCCGCTGCCGGGAAACGGCATTACCCGGATCGATATAAGCACGGTGGCAGAGCACTTCCTCTACGGGCTGATCCATGAGGCGAAAGACACAGATCTCTCCCCGATCTTCCTCTGCGATCCGGGTGACGCGGACGAAACCCTGCTGGGGTTTCAAAAGACAAAAGTATCCCTGAAATCCCTTCTCCCCGCCGACATCATCCAGGTGGCATCATGAGCGTACTCATCATCGGAGCCGGCGAGGTCGGCTTCATGATCGCCAAGCGTCTCACGGAAGAGAACATCGATGTATACATTGTAGAAAAGGACGAGGCGAAGGTGAACAATCTCTCCCAGATGCTCGACGCACAGATCATATGGGGCAGCGGGTCGAGCATCAGGACGCTGAAAAAGGCGAACGTCGAGCATGCGGAGATGCTCATCGCGGTGACCGATTCCGACGAAGTCAACCTGGTGGCCGCGTTCATTGCGGGGTCGTTCGCGAACATCCCCGCGAAGATCGTGAGGATCCGGAACAAGGAATACGAGTCTTCCCGGAAGATCTTCGAGGAGGATTACCTCGATATCGACCTCATCATCAACCCCGAACAGGAGGCGGCAAGCATCATCATGAACATCCTGGACATTCCCGGATGTCAGGATGCGGTGCGGGTCGCGGACGGCAGAATCCGCCTCGGGGGGTTCAAGATCGGTGCAAGCTCCCCGCTGGTGTACAGGAGCCTGCAGGAAATATCCACGTCTTCCGACACCAACGGCATGAACTTCCTCATCGCGGCCATCCTCAGGCAGATGAACCTGCTCATTCCGAAGGGGAGCGACAAGATACTTCCCGGCGACCGCGTCTATGTCGTTCTCGACCAGGGAGACAACAAGGAGATCCTCAGTTTCATGGGCACCTACCGCAAGCCCATGCAGAATCTCATAATCTACGGCGGGAGTATCACCGGCGAGACGCTCGCATCGAACCTCGAGCACAGGAACGTGAACGTCAAGCTCATCGAGCACGACGAGAAGAGGTGCATCGAGTTGAGCGAACGGCTGTCCAGTACCACAGTGCTGAACATCCCCTCCGTGAACCGGGATCTCCTGGAGGCCGAGAGGATCTCCGACCAGGACGCGTTCATCGCCGTGTCCAACGACGAAGAGGCGAACATCCTTTCGTCCCTCCTTGCCAAGCGGATCGGATGTCCACACGTGATCGCCCTGGTGAACAACACCGACTATGTGTCGTTGGTGAGCGACATCGGTGTGGATGCAGTCGTCAATCCCAGGATGGCCGCAGTGGCGAAGATCCTCCAATTTATCCGGAAAGGCAAGATCTTCTCCATGACGAGCCTTTCGGATATCGAGGCCGAGGTGCTCGAGGTGGAGGCCATGGAGACATCCGATCTGGTGGAGAGGCCGATCAAGAAAATCAAATGGCCGAAGGACGCCATTATCGCCGGCGTCATTCGCGGCGGTGAAGGAAAGGTTATCGCGCCCAAGGGCGATACTGTCATCGATCCCGGAGATCGTGTCATCATCTTTGCCAAAAGGGGAACCATGCCCAAGGTCGAGAAGGTTCTGAGCGTGAAGCTCAATTATTTCTGAAGCCGTTCAAAGCAAGAAACGGGCGGTATGAAATGGAAAGAATCGAGAGAAGAGGGGCGTTTCCGGTGTGTTTTCAAAGACAGGTCCGTGCATCCGGCAAGGGCGCGGAAAGCGCAGGCTGAGAGTTCCGCGGGTATCGGGCATGAACGTGCGCATGCTGGTGAATCTGCTGGGAAGGGGCCTGCTGTTTCTGTCTCTGGCCATGGTGCCGTGCATCCTCCTTTCGTATTACACTCGGGGCGACGATCTCTTCTCCCTCGTTACAGGATTTCTGATAAGCATCGTTTCGGCACTGGTCATGCTGATCGCCTCATTCGGACCGACAGGCGAGCTCAGACACCGGGAGGGGTTTCTGTTCGTCGCGCTCGCATGGACTCTGGCGGGCTTTCTGGGCGCGCTGCCTTTCTGGCTGAGCGGCTACATCCCCGACTATCTGGATGCGCTCTTTGAAACAGTCTCGGGCTTCACCACCACGGGTGCTACAATCCTGGTGCAGATCGATGCGCTTCCCCGAGGGCTTCTCCTCTGGCGATCCCTGATCCAGTGGCTCGGCGGCATGGGAATCATCGTGCTCACCATCGCCATCCTGCCGTATCTGCGTGTCGGCGGCATGCAGATCTTCAAGGCAGAATCACCGGGGCCGACCGTGGACAAGCTCAAGCCGAGGATCACGGAGACCGCAAAGCTTCTGTGGGGAATCTACGTGGGCCTCACCTGCCTGGAGATCATCCTGCTTATGGTAGGAGGCATGAACGGGTTCGATGCCGTGTGCCACGGCTTCACGACCATGGCCACCGGAGGGTTCTCGGTGAAGAGCGCCGGGATCGCCTCCTACAACAGCGCATACATCGACGCCGTGATCACGGTATTCATGCTCCTTGGAGGCGCCAGTTTCACCCTGCACTACTTCTCGCTGTCGGGCAACCCGGGCCGGTATTTGAGGAGCCAGGAGTTCAGGTGGTATATCGGTCTGTTTGTCGCAGGCATGGTCGTCATCATGTGGTCCACCAGGAGCATGTACGGCTCCTTTGCCGAAATTCTGCGATATGTGTCGTTCCAGACGGCGTCCATCATGACCACGACAGGGTACGCGACCTACGACTACACCCGATGGCCTGCGGCAGCCCAGATGACGCTGCTCTTTCTCATGCTCGTCGGAGGCTCCACCGGTTCGACCGCCGGCGGAATGAAGGTCATGAGGCTGGGCATCCTCATCAAGTATGCCCACAGGGAAATATTGAGACTCATCCACCCCCACGCGGTGGTGACCATCAAGTGGGACAGGGTGCCGGTATCCCAGGAAGTCCTCAGCTCGGTGGTCGGATTCTCCATCTACTATGTCCTGATCTTCGCCATCACTTCACTCATCCTGGCCCTGCTGGGTGTGGACTTTCTCACCGCCGTGTCCGCAGCGATGGCCAGCATCAGCAACATCGGCCCCGGACTCGCCTCGGTGGGCCCCTTCGCCAGCTACGCGGATCTTCCCTCTCTGGGCAAGGCGCTCCTCACTTTCTGCATGCTGGTGGGCAGGCTCGAGATCTACACCGTACTGGTGGTCTTGAGCCCGATGTTCTGGAGAAAGTAAGCCCGAAGGAATGGGGACGGGGTCACACAGGACGGGGTCAGGTCTCAACATGTGACAGTATGTCACATGTTGAGACCTGACCCCGAGATTTTTCCGAGATTGTCTGTGACCCCGAGATTTTTCCGGGATTTTCCTAGCGGGTGAGGTTCCTTACTTTCGCACGCTCCATCACGAGGCCGTGCTGCTTGGCGCCGGTGATATCGAGGCCCTCTGCATTGATGAGGGTGAAGTCCACACGGTCGAGGATCGCGTTTCTCATCTGAATATCCTGCATGGATGCAGCCATGAAAGACACCAGGGTGAGATCCGAGTCGTTCATGGTGATCTTGGTGAATCTGCTCAGAGCAAAGTCGGACTCGTTCAGTGCGCATTTGTCCAGCGTGCACGATTCCAGCGTGGTGAACAGGACCTTCATCTTCTGGAGGCCGGCTTCCGAGAGATTCAGATCTTTCAGTCGGGAGTAGATGATCGTCGATCCGGTCAGTTTGGAACGGGAGAGGTCCTGACCGCTCAGCGTTATCCTCAGGAACTGGCTGTCCAGGGCGGTTACCCGGGTCATGATACAGGAGCTCAGATCGACGTCCTTGAGCGTGATTCCCGAGAGGTGGGCGCCGGTAAAGTTTGTTTTGTGCAGGACAGCGCCTTCGAGATTTACCCGCTCCAGATGGGACTCTTCCAGATTCGTCTCCGAAAGGTTGGCGTTTCTCAAATCAGAGCCTCTCAGGTTCGCACCCCCGAGATCGAGCCCGCTCAGATCAAGACCCCTCAGGTCTTCACCCTCCACGGGCTGGCCTGTCTCAATGGCTTCAACGAGCCGCTGTCTGTCGTATCCGGACATTATTCAGACTCCAGACGCTCCTTGATCTCAGGGAGCAAGACGAACTCTGCTTCCACGATCTCGCTGTCACGCAGCGAAAACTGGGTTTTCACCCTGGGCTTTCTGATCTCACGGACGGCATTGCCGATCATAATCCATGTGCCTTCATTTGCGACACCGTCGATATAGATATTTCCGGAAAACACCATGTTGATCTTGTCCGTGAGCTCATGGATCCGGGCATCCATGGCATAGAGACTGTGTCTGACGGTTTCCAACGCGCTGAGGATCTTCTCATAGAGCTCTTCCTGCTGCCGGGAGAGCTGGCCCATCGCCTTCATGGTGCGGAGCTTCCCGAGAGAAGCCTGCAGCTTGAGGAAGTCTCCGATTTTATTTACCAGGTCCTGCTTGCATGCCTCCCGATCGTGCAGGAGAGCGGGATTATGGCCGATGGTGAGCTTGGTGTCGACAGGGTTCGCCACGTGGCCGATGGTGTGGCAGTAGATCCATGCCTCTGAGGAGACGGAACCTCCCGAGATCCATCCCTGGGGACTCTTCACGACAACCGGCCCCGCCGCATAGACTTCGCTGTTGCGGATATAGTCATCGACCATGATCTCCTTGGCCGCCTTGACATGGGCGTCCTGGATGAATTTCGCCCGGATGGAGCCCTGTGCGCTCAGCTGCGCCTTCTCCTGCCCGAGAATTCCACCCGCAATCCTGATATCCCCTCCGGATGTGATAATGACGCGGCCGACACTCATGGAAATCGTCACGTCTTTCTGGGCGTGTATCTCATAACCGTCGCCCACCTCGCCGTTTACCACCACGAAACCGTTGAAACGGACATTGCCTGTGGAGGAGTCGACCTTGTCTACTATGTACACCGGATCGACGCTCACCCCGGAATCCTCCCAGACTACCATCCCGTCGATGGCTGCCACCAGTTTGTTGCCGTCCGGCGAAGGCTCGACGTTCTTGCCCGACGGAAGCATTCCCGGAGCACCGATCTTGCCGAGGATTTCTTCTCCCTTGACAGTGAGCCCGCTCTTGCCGACCTCGGGCGGGACGAGCTCGCAGAGGATATCGCCCTTGGCCACATTCTGGATCAGATTCATGTCCTTGATATTGACCCTTCCGCTTCCGTCCTCTGTGAGCTTGGCCCTGCGGCCGTCCTTGCTGAAACGGTAGAGAACGTATCCGTCCTTGCCCTCGCCGGGCTGGTCGCCTCTTGCAATCGTGACCCACTTGTTGACGCTTTTCTCCTCGGCGATCTGATGGAGAATCTCTGTCCGGATGCCGTGAATGACGCCCGCATCCTGCAGGGCTTCATGAAGGTCCGAAATGCTGATGGAGGACACCTCGTCGCCCAGGGGAACAACCCTGATGCTTGCCACGAGACCTCCCTGGGTTATGCTGACCTCGACTTTGTACTCTTTATTCACTTTCTTGGGTTCGGTTCTTGAGAAAAAAAACTTTACTGTGCAGTGTTGCATACAAAAGCGGGAGAATGCCTGAGAGCGCCGGGGTCCACCGGGAGATTTTGCTTGACTCTCCCTTGCGATTTCATTACCTTTTTTCGATACCCGAGGGGTGATTGGATAGAGAATCATGAAGATCGAAGACGTGAGCGCTCTGGACATCAAAGGATTCCTCGATCACGAGGAGGGCATGCTGCTCTACGACATAGCCCGCGAGTCAAGCGCGAACGGACCCTGCCTCGAGATCGGGGGGTACTGCGGCAAGTCGACCGTCTATCTGGGGCTCGGGTGCAAGGCCCGCGGCGGAATCCTCTTTTCCATTGATCACCACCGCGGCTCCGAGGAGCAGCAGAAGGGGCAGGAGTACTTCGATCCCGAGCTCTACGATGAGGCTTCCGGGAGGGTGGACACCTTCAGGCATTTCCGCAGAACCGTGGAGCTTGCGTCTCTCGAGGATACGGTGGTGCCCATCGTGGCCCGCTCCGAGGTGGTCGCGCGGATGTGGTCGACACCTTTGAGCGCGGTGTTCATCGACGGCGGCCACAGCTACCCCACGGTCTTCACCGACTACACGTCATGGATGCCCCACGTCGTGCCGGGAGGCTATCTGCTGATACACGACATCTTCCCCGATCCGAACGACGGAGGCCAGGCCCCGTATTATGTCTATCAGCTTGCGGTCAAGTCGGGGCTCTTCGAGGAGATGCCGCGGTTCAAGACCCTGGGCGTTCTCAGGAGGCTCGGCGCCGGGGTGGTGCCCGAGGCCGTCAGGAACTTACGCGACTGGTAGGGAGTCCACCTCCCGATTGTGGGTCCAGAAGAATCGGGAGCTTCCGTTTGAGGTATCGAGCCTGATATATCCCGCATCCATGAGCGTCTTCAGGGTCCAGGATACAAACTTGAGATCCTCGCCCACCTTCTGCACAACAGCCGGTGCGAGCGCGGCCACCGGGTCGGACCCCTGAGCGCCCCGCAGCTCGATCTGCTCGATGACATCCTCGCTGAGCAGCTTGAATATGAGGTTCATCCTCTTCCTGCCCACCACCAGGAGCTCTTCGTGGGGAGTGCACTGCCTGCTCTCGTAGCGCCTGAGTACTTCCTGCCACTGGGAATCGAGGATCTCGTCGCAGGTTTTCACAAACGATACCATATCTTCGGGGCTCACCTTCGAGGTGCGTACCACGGGATGGTTGGCGTCGTAGAGCGACCAGTCGTCGGTGAGGATCTGAAGATCATACGAGCCGATCTCCTCGCGCACTGTGGTGCCGGGGAAGGGGGCCAGCATATGGTATCCGAAGTAAATGCCCAGATCTTGCGCGAATCGGGCGGTTTCCGCAAGCGTCTCCGGGGTTTCCCCCGGCAGTCCCACCATGAACGAGGCGTGGGTTGTGATGCCGGCCTCCTTGCAGATCCGCGTGGCCTCCCGGGCCTGTTCGATGGTGATCCCTTTCTTAATCCTCTTGAGCATCTCGGGGTTGCCGGACTCGATGCCGAAGCTGATGGCGTCGCAGCCCGCCTCCTTCATGATCGCCAGGAGCTCGCGGTCCACGGTGTTCACCCGAGCGAAGGCGCTCCAGGCGAATTTGACACCCCGGTTGAGAATCTCTTCACACAGCACGCCCACCCGCTGCTTGTTCGCCGTGAACAGGTCGTCCGCGATGTTGATCCGGGTGAATCCATAGGCGAGGATCTGCTCGATCTCGTCCACCACGAGCTTCGGGTTTCTGAACCGCCCCTTGAATCCCACCATCTTCCGCCCGAGGCAGAAGATGCACTTGTTGGGGCACCCTCTGCTCGTGATGATGCTCACCGGGTAGCCCAGGGCGAGATACCGCGACATGGGAAGCAAGTGCCGGGCGGGCAGAGGCAGAGCATCCAGGTCCTCGATGAGGGCTCTGGCAGGGGTGACGTGGACGACGCCGTCTCTGCGGAATGCGATACCCCTGATCCTTTCCCATTCTTCGGGCGAGTTCAGCACGGGCACGAGCTCGGAGAGCGTCTGCTCTCCCTCGCCGACCACGATGAGATCGATCTCGGGGTAGCTGCGCAGCGTGTTCTCGATATCGAAGGAAACGTGCGGCCCTCCCATCATGGTGACGATCTCCGGGT
>DCDF01000151.1 GCA_002316295.1 Syntrophaceae bacterium UBA1062
GAGACAGCACCGGCTACGGGTTCGTGGGGAGCAACGGCTCAAGGACCGGCAACATGGTTGCCTCGACCGCCCGTGCGTTCCTCGGGCAGGACGCGGACATCCTGGCAGGGAACGACATCCTCGTGGATGCGACCAACCGTGTTGAAAAGCCCTTTATCGGCGCCAACCTGAGCGCGGGCTCCGGAGGGTTCTTGGGCGGACCTGCAGGAGACAGTGCCACGATCATCACGAATACGGCAGAGGCCTATGCTGCTGATAACAGCAGGATAGAAGCGGGCAATGATCTCACCTTCTCCGCCGCGAACGATGTATCCGCCTATGACAGGGCAACCCTGTCATCGGGCGGGGCGATCGCCATAGCAGACGTCCATTCCACCATCATCAGCACCAATACCGCCCAAACCTCGATTGGAGAAAACACGCAAATTCTTGCCGGCAACGACGTCAACCTGCATTCGCAGACAAAGGCGAACGTCGAGGCAGTGACCTATACCGAGGGCTTCGGCCTGGGTGCATCTGCAGATGGAAAGGCTACCGTGAACCTCACCGCGAATAACGACACGATTATCGGTGCCAATGCGAAGATCAGGGCAGGCAATAACATCAACGTCTTTGCCGGGAAAGACCCGGACGGGATGCAGAACAACCTGCGCGCGAGGGCGGAGGCAAGGTCATTCTCCGCCGGCGGCATCCCCTTCAGCAGTGTCGAGGCCTATGCCTATCTGAACGATTACAACGACATACTGGTCGATTCCGGCGCCGATCTGAAGGCGGGCGGAGACATCAATGCAGGGGCCTTCAAGGGGTTGACCTACACGGAAGGGTACGCGCGGGCGAAGCTGAGGACATACGCACTCTTCGGCATTCCCATTACCTGGTACAACAACGGCTCGCGCGCGAGCGTTTTTCAATACAGCGATTCCGTCACCATCGAAGGCGCTCTCGAAAGCGGAATAAACCACCATCGCACCCTCCACATCGACGCTGCCGGGAATGTCACGGGCAACATCCCGGTGGAATTCAACGCGGATATCGACGGGGCGGCGGAACTCCAGCAAAGAATCAATGCGCTGAACGATCAGATCAATAGCGAAGAGACAGATGAGAATGTGAAAATCATCCTGGCCCAGGAAAGGTCCCGGCTCGAGGCGAGGCTTCAGGAAATCATCGACAGACGAAGCGATCCCGACAACCCTGACCCGGAGTATGGTTTCTTCGACCGTTTTTCGCTGGATGATACGGTTGTCGGCTCCGGCGACATCAACATCACCGGGACATTGAAGGGTGGCGGCACCCTGAAATCCCCCGGAAACGACTTCATGATCCTGATCCAGAATGAGTCGCTCGCCCATCTCGAACTGGGCGACCTCGAGATCCCCGAGGACTTAAGCGGCAATATAACGCTGAACAACCGGACGATCACCTCCCACGGCACTGTGCATATCGATCCAGGCCGCAACCTCGGCAGGCGGATCATGGTCGAGAACCTCTATGACCCGGATGCGCCCGGAGCGGATGGAGGTGTCTGGTCGGATATGGTCTTGAGAGGCGACATCACGAACATGGAGGGGACGATAGACATCGTCAACGCAAGCGGCAGCATCGAAAGCCTGGGCGACATCACCGGGGATGAGGTGAGCATATTCGCGGCCCGCGAGTTCGCCCAGAGCTATACACCCGGTGTGTGGCATTCACCGGATCCCCTCATATCCGGAGGGAGCATCTCGATCAGCGGGCAGATCCTCAACATCAGGGGAACGATCCAGAGCGGGATCCCTGTCCGGACGATCACCATCCCGGAATTCGATCCCGCCTCCCTTGTGGCGGGTGCGGACGGAAAGAAGCTGATCCCCACGACCGGCGACAGCAACATCAAGGCATACTGGGACGATGAGAACCAGTGCATCCAGCTCGTGAGCGTGAAGATTACGGGAGGAAACATCACCCTGGCCGGCGAGATCATGAGCACCGGCGGAGGCAGGCTCAAGGTCATCGACGGATACGGCGAGATCGAGGTGGCCAACCACTCCTCGCAGGATCTTGTCATCAACAGGCTCGACACAGGCAACCGGATCAGCGGCATGATCAAGATCACGGACACGGGCAAGCTCGATGACCAGGGCAACCCCCTGGTCACAGAGATCACCGGCGCAGACGGAGATATCAATATTCTCCAGTATCGCATACGGTGGGATGAGGAGAATAGTCGGGTCGTGGTGGTCGAGAACAGCATGGTCTCAGATACCGTGGATGGCAGAACGACACAATATGAGCCCAAAGAAGGGGCACGGTTCGTCGATCTCGGTGTCGGCCAGGCCATTTCCAACAGCAGAGACTTGAATCCCTTGGAACAGCTCGTGCTCGATTTCTTCGGGCAGCAGGGAGATCACGCGATCGACATCGAGTTCATGGGAAGCGACCAGTCGCGCATAGACGTGACCGGCACGGGTGCCGCCGACATCCTTCTCAACGACCGCATCGTGAACCGAAACGGGGACGTGTCCATCAGCAGCGGCCGGGGAAGCATCTTTAGCCTCAATGAATCAGCCAGGATCTCGGGAACGAACATCACCCTGTCCGCCCCCGAGGGAGAGGTGGGCAGTGCCACACAGGCCGTATACATCGACACGATGGGCGGTGTGCTGAGAGCAGAGGCCGAAGGGCTGATCAACATCGCAGAGGTGGAAGGCGACCTGGTCATCGAGTCCCTGAACACCCGAGGCAACGCCCTGATTACCGC
>DCDF01000230.1 GCA_002316295.1 Syntrophaceae bacterium UBA1062
AGGATGCGGGTGACATGCTCGTTCCTGAGACGGTACAGCTCCAGGTCGCTCAGCTCCACCGGCTCGCAATCATCCAGAAAGGATGAGGTCTCCGAGATGCCCATGGAGAGCCTTCTGGTGAGAAAGAACCTGCAGGGGTTGCGGTAGAACCTGCAGAGCAGCCCCACATCCACGGTCCTCCATTCGTCTCCGGGCTCGGAGATCCTTCCGGGGATGAACACCCGCTCGCTCACGTCTTTTTCAGCCAGGCTCCGGGCCGCCTCTGCATTCTCCCGCGAAAAGCTGAACAGGCCGGTGCCGCCGCTGAAGTATCTGGGGCTGAATGCCTGGAGGCAGTGCTTCCGTACAATGCCGTCCGGCACCGGCCGGCCGTCGCTCAAGAGAAACCCGCTCTCGAGGTAATCGAGAAGGATGCTCACGGGCACTGCGGGGGGTATGGGAGAGTTGTCCTCGATGCTCTGACCGACATAGCTGATGTAGAGGGTCTTTCTCGCGGAGAGGATCGCCTCCAGAAACAGGTAGAGGTCTTTGTTCCGCACGCTGCAGTCCCCCCTGCGCGGCCGGCGGCAGATGAGGTTGAACCCTTTTGCTCGCTGCTGCCTGGGAAAGTCGGCATGATTCATGCCGATCATGCATACGACCTGGAAGGGGATGCTCCGCATGGCCAGCATGGTGCAGAAGGTGACGCCCCCCGACAGGTACGCCCTGCCTTCATGCGCATCTTCAAGGGCGTTCTTGACATACGCTTTGATCACCTCGCAGCCGATCCCGACGCCTGTGGCGGTGATCTCCTGAATATCGCCCAGGCGCTGCAGCGCGGCACGCACGGACTGCATCCGGGGGGCGAGAAGCTCGTCCGCTTCGAAGAACTCGTCCAACAGCGCCGTGAGTGTCTCCGACCAGAGCTTCAGGGTCTTCTTTTCCCGAAAAGACATCACCCGCGAGAACAGGGTTGTGAGGAAAGTGAGGAACGAGCCCAGCACCCGGGAGCTGTCACCCTCCATATCGTCATAGGGCAGGATAGATCCGAACCAGCGCGTCCCTTCGGACGGCATGGCATATCCCAGCAACAGCCGGTCGAGACCGAAGCGCCAGGTGTTCTCGTACGCATCGGGCATGCCCGACTCACGCTTCCAGTCCTCGTCATAGCCCCACCTGATCCCGCTCTCCTGAACCCATCTCAGGATCAGCTCCAGATCATTTTCGTGCAGACCGAATTTTTTTCGTACCTGCTCCGACTCCAGCAATGCAATCACCTTCGTTGCTTCGAACCTGCCGGCGTTCAGTTCGAGAATGCCGATCAGGGGTTGCGCCAGCGAGCTTTCCGCCTTCAGCGACCGGTCGGACACGGTGAATGGAATAAAGGCGGGGCTGTTCCTGGGGATATCGAATACGGCGTGGATATAGGGCGCATAGATTTCGATATCCGGAGACATGACCACGATATCTTGGGGCTTCAGGTCGGGGTCCTCATCGAGCAGGGCCAGGAGATTGTCCCTGAGCACCTCTACCTCGCGCATGGGGCTGTGGCACGAGTGGATCTGCACGGAGTCGTCCCGTGTGTTTACGGTCCTCGGTCTGCCAGGCTGCGGATTCTTGAGATCGAGGATGTCGGCCTGGATGCATTCGAGCAGTGTATCGCCGGAGATGTCCTCGAAGAGCTCCGTCTCCTGGAGCTCGAAACTCTGCAGGTTCTCGAAAAGCTCTCTGCCCACCCCTCCCATGGCGGCCAGGATGCTGTTCCCTTCCTCGAGATGCAGCTCCGAGGGCCGATGCCCGGACTTTTCGGATATCATTCCGATCTCGCTTTGTGAACGGATGTCCCCCCAGTACTGTCTGCACGGGTTGAGAACAAACACATGGACCGGAATGAAGCAGGACAGTGCATGGAATACCTCCAGGTGAAACGGAGGGAGGTAGGATATCCCGAACAGGGAGATTCTCTCCGGAAGGTGCGTGGCGGTCGAAGGGTTCAACGCTTTCAGAAAACGGTCTCTCCGTGCTGCAAGATGCGCCTGCTCCTCTCCCGCGCAGACTGCCCTCCAGACGAGAGATTGCCAGTATTCAAGCCCGGCGAGATGATCGGGCATGACATGTCTTCCTTCCTGCCAGGCAAGCAGCATATCCGGCCGGTAGATGATATAGTTACTGAAAATCTCCGCCAAATGGGAGCTGAGCTGGAAGAGCTTCACGCCCTTGGAATCGTCCTGAAGGTACGCGGCCAGGGTTTCGAAACCCGGCATTGCGACAAACTCCGGGAGTGCATCCATGATCTTCCACGCCATGGCATCGGTCTCATAGATGCCCGATCCTTTTTCTTCCGGAAGCACGCGATCGAAGAGCTCGTTCAATATTCTGTTGGGAAAGGGAAAGGCGCAGTTCGCGCAGATGCCGTGCTTGAGGGCGAGCTGTATGGAGAGCCAGTGTTCCATGCCCTTGCTCTGAACAACGATGATTTCCTTTTCCAATGGCGAAGAAAGCGGCTCAACAAGGACATCGGCGATCCTGCGCGCGAGTTGCTCAAGCCTGTTTCCGGTATAGAGTCTCAAACGCCGCATATCACCACCATGACATTGCCCTTCCCATGCACTGCAGCCTATACCACAAAATACACTGGCACAAAAGGTTCACTTGAGATTTTACATGCTTTCAGGACATTTTTACAGAAAGTCAGTTCTTCTAAGATCTTCAGCCAATTTCCAGTGCCATGATCGTTTCTTTTCGTAGTATACAGCCCTCATGTGAGCTTGAAGGGGTCATAAAGTCACATAAAAGGGTCACATATAGGGGTCAGGTCTCAACATGTGACATGGTATGTCACATGTTGAGACCTGACCCCGGGAT
>DCDF01000099.1:0-3068 GCA_002316295.1 Syntrophaceae bacterium UBA1062
CGCGGGTATGAGCGCCCGGCGTGCCAGCCCTCCCAGAACGAGGAGCTCGACGCGGCCGGTGAGGGTGAAGCACCTGCCGGACTTCGTATATACAGGAAGATCGTCCTGGCGGGAGGGGTCGGAATACGCGGGGAAGGCGACGAGGAAATCCTCTGCGGAGGATGCACCGCGAAAAGCCTTTCCGGCGAGCGCGCCGCCGCCCGCTTCGAGTATGACCTGATGGGCCAAGGCATTGGTGAAGATGATGCCGCCGAGCGAGCTGTCGGTCCGGCAGACGGTGTCCAGTATGACGCACAGGGTGTCGATGCCCCCTCCGATGCCTCCCTGCTTCTCGGGGAGCACCACGCCGAGGAACCCCACCTCGAATGCCTTGTCGAGAAGGCCGTGAGAGAATTCTCCGAAGGGATGGCGGTCGCGCTCTTCGACGTCTTTCGCCAGCTCCCTGGCGGCAAACGATCGGGCCAGCTCCTCGAAAGGTTTCAGGTCGCTCCTGAATGAAGTCAGCATAAGACCTCCTTTCCTCTACTCTTCGAACACGCTTGCCTGAGGGATCTCAGGGGCGATCAGACATTTGAACACGTTGAGCCGGTTGAGCTGATTGGTGCCCTCGTAGATCTGCAGGAGCTTGATGTCGCGCAGCATCTTCTCCGCCCCCGCGTCCTGCCTCAGGCCGGTCCGGCCCATAAGTTCGAGCGCCATCTGGCAGTTTCTGACGCCGATGTCCGTGCCTGCGACCTTGGCCAGGGACGCCCAGCCGGAGCAGCACCGCTGGTCTTCCAGCCTGGGCCAGTCAAAGGTGAGCTTGCCCATGATCCTGCCGGAGAAGTCTTTCTCGAGCATCGGGGCGAGCACAGTGTCGAAATATGCCTGGGGCATGAGGCGAAAATAGTAATAGGCGGGCTTGAGCTGGAGAATCCTGTAGATCCCCCGGTGGCTGTTGGCGTAGTTGGCCTCCGTGTAGGCGAGCCTTCCCAGTGCCACGTTCTTGTACATCTCGGCGAGCATACACTGCACCCACTCGTGATTGACGAGGAGTCTGCCGTGCATGGTGGTGGAGGAGGCGTACTTCAGCGCAGTCTCGAATGCGCCGCGCGCGGCTCCCACTCCGAAGGCGCAGACTCCTGGCCTCGTCGCGCCGACCACATAGTCGATGTAGCGCTGTGCGATCTCCCGCACAGGCTTTTTCGTGAACTTTCTGATGAGTTCCGCGCTGAAAAGCACCTGATCGTCCGGAACGAAGCAGTCCTCGAACACGAGCACGCTCGCCGGGCATACCCGCTGGCCCATCTTGTTTTCATGGGTCCCGAAGGAGAAGCCCTTGGCGCCCGTCTTCACCATGAGCCCGACGGTCGTCTCGGAAGGCTTTTTCAGGTCCTCGTACGCGCACAGCACGGTCCACGTCGACATGTGCCCCATGGAGATGAAGACCTTGGTGCCGTTCACCACGTAGCCCCCCCTGACCCGCCGTGCATGGCAGGTGACCTTGCCCTTGTCGACAAGTTCCACCTCCTCCACGTCGGTGCCCGCACCGGGCTCTGTGATGGCAAGCGCGATGAGGCAGGGCTTCCCGGTCTTTTCGCCTCGAACCACCTCTCGCAGGACCCTCCCGGCCAGCTTCGTATTGGCCGAAGAGATCACCCCGGCAACACCGAGGTAGTGCACCCCGATGACGTTCATGATTCCGAGGCACACCGACCCCACTTCCTCGGAAAAGTACGACATCGAGGGAAGGTTGTAGCCCCTGCCGCCGAACATCCGGGGTATCCACATCGTGTAAAAGCCCCACCGGTTGGCGAGCTCCACGAGGTCCCACGGCATGTAATCCGGGTCCTCGTGCGTCTTCCGGTCGAGCTCGAGGGCTCGGGGGCGGGCCACCTCCTCGTTGAACTTCCGGGCAATAGCGACAACTTCCCTTGTCTCTTTGACCATGCCCCTGGGCATGTGCGGGGCATAGGGCAGGCTCAGGCACATATCCTCGAATTTCGGGTACCTCGACAGCAGGCCCGACACGTCAGCCTTTGACAGCATATCGACCTCCTCTTTTCCGATCGTCTCCTTCAGACGGGGATCAGATCTGTTTCGGGATCAGAACAATCTCCCGCAAACCAAAATATTCATTATCAGGGCATCCGAACAGCCCCGCCCCATGCCGGCCCGGAGGCGGGCATACAGCCGAGCTCAGCCATTCCCTTGGCGGTCAGATACCGGAAGATCATGGACTCGGTGATGGCCATGAGATTCAAGATGGCCTCCTCACGGGTGAACTCCCGGTCCAGCAGGTAGCTGAATGCCACGTGGAGACACATGCCGATGATGGTGTGGCCCATGAGCATGGCGTTTACGCCCCTGATAAAGCCAAGGTCCTCCCACTTGCGGATGTCTTCGGCGATGTCGGATGCAAAGGCCTTGAAGAACTCCCAGAGGGTGGTGTCCAGATCCTCGTCCACCCCGAACCCTCCGCGTACGATGAGCAGGATCTGCTCCGGATTTTCCTCCACGTAGTCGAAAAAGGCGGTGAAGGCGGGATGCCACCGGCTGACCCGCTCACGTATATCGCCTGGCCGGGTGGTCCGGCTGAGCTCCCTGAGCCTTGCCCTCAAGTCTTCGAGAGTCTCCCGGGCGATCTGCTCGAACAGATCACGCTTGTCCCTGAAGTGCGCGTAGATGCTGCCCGTCGAGGTGCCGGAGGCCTTGACGATGTCTGAGATCTGGGTCTTGTGATACCCCTTCTCGCTGAACACCTTCCGGGCGGCCTGGAAGATCATGGACCTCGTCTCCGCCTTGCGGTCGTCCGCCGGATGAGACATCATGAAATCCTCCATGCATCAAATTATATTCTTAGAACAACGAATCATGGTTCTAACACTTTAATAACTAACATGTGATGTGCTGTGCTGTCAAAATGAAACCGATCTCTCGTCATTGATAATTTTATTGCAAAAAGAGTGAAGGTAGGATATGGCACTGTGCGCTCACCGGCAGGGACTGCAGCGGAAGAAGAGTATGCACGCACGAGAGAAGAACGAGCACATAAGGAATATAGCGATTATCGCCCACGTCGACCACGG
>DCDF01000099.1:3172-54008 GCA_002316295.1 Syntrophaceae bacterium UBA1062
CGACCACGGCAAGACCACGCTGGTGGATGCCATGTTCCGCTTCAGCGGCGTGTTCCGCAAGGGACAGGAGGTCCAGACGAGGGTCATGGACAGGCTCGAGCTGGAGCGCGAGCGCGGTATCACGATTGCGGCGAAGAACTGCTCCGTGTTCTGGCAGGGGGTCAAGATCAATATCATCGATACGCCCGGCCACGCCGACTTCGGCGGTGAGGTGGAGCGGGCGCTGTCCATGGCGGACGGCGCCGTCCTCCTGGTGGACGCCGCAGAGGGTCCGCTCCCCCAGACGCGGTTCGTCCTGAAGAAGACCCTCGAGGCGGGGCTCAAGATTATCGTGGTGATCAACAAGATCGACCGCAAAGACGCCCGGCCTCTCGAAGTCCTCAACGAGATCTTCGACCTCTTCATCGACCTGGGCGCCGATGACGGCCAGATCGACTTTCCCTGCCTGTATGCCGTGGGCCGCGAAGGGATCGTCATGAGCTCCCCTCACGGTGACGCACAGGACCTGAGGCTCCTGCTCGATACCATCCTTGCCGAGGTGCCCGCGCCTGTATACGATCCCCGGGAGCCGTTCCAGATGCTGGTCTCGGACTTGGACTACTCCGACTACCTGGGAAGGCTCGCCGTCGGAAAGATATTCCACGGCCGGGCGGACTCGAACGACACCCTGGTCTGTATCAACGATCAGGGCGGGCACCAAAGGCTCAAGGTCACCCGGCTCCAGGGCTATGAAGGTATTTCCTTCCGGGAGATCGACTCCGCGGGCCCCGGCGACATCGTGGTGCTCTCGGGCATCGACGACGTGATGATCGGGGACACCATCTGCACTGAAGACAACCCCAAGGCATTGAAGCGCATCAGCGTGGACGAGCCCACCGTGTCCATGCGCATCACGGCAAACAATTCACCTCTTGCAGGCACCGAAGGCGAGTGGGTCCAGTCGAACCGGATCTTCGATCGCCTGAAAAAAGAGACCCTGCGGAATGTCTCCATCCGTCTGGAGGTGCCGCCGGAAAAAGACTGTTTTATCATCAAGGGACGAGGCGAGTTCCAGCTCGCGATCCTCATCGAAACGATGCGCAGGGAAGGCTTCGAGCTGTGCGTGGGCAGGCCCGAGGTCATCACGGTGTTCCGGGAGGGAGAGCTTATGGAGCCCATCGAGCACCTCTACGTCGACTGCGACGAAGAGCACCTCGGCATTGTCACCCGGAAGCTCTCCATCCGCAAGGGCAGGATGATCAACTTTGCGAGCCACATGGCAGGCCGGGTCAGGATCGAGTTCGACATCCCCTCGCGCTCGCTCATCGGCTACCGGGACGAGTTTCTCACCGACACCAAAGGCAGCGGTATCATGAGCTCGTACCTGAAAGGCTTCGAGCCGTTCCGGGGAGAGTTCCCCACCCGGTTTACAGGCTCAATCGTAGCGGACCGCAGGGGGGCGGCGGTGCCGTATGCGCTGTTCAACCTCGAGCCCAGGGGAAGGCTCTTCATCACTCCGGGAGAGCAGGTCTATGAAGGCATGATCATCGGCGAGCACAGCAAGGAAAACGATATCGACGTGAACCCCTGCAAGATGAAGAAGCTCACCAACATGCGGGCGGCGGGCCGCGACGACAATGTGCTGCTCTCGCCCGTGACGCCCCTGACCCTGGAAAAGGCCCTGCAGTTCATCCGTGAAGACGAGATGGTGGAGGTTACGCCCAAATCGATCAGGTTACGCAAGGCCGAGCTCTCCGCCCAGAGACGCCACGACCGGAGCATTGCCAGGAAGAAGGCCGCTGGCTAGAGCTCCCCTGTCTCAAGCGCTAGTCCTCGTGGAGAACGTTTTTGATGATGTAGCTGCCCGACTTTTCGTCCAGCTCGATCTCCAGGAGATGGCGGTCTCTGGCCTCTTCCAGAACCCGGCTGAACGACCGGTAGCCGTAATAGCTCTCGTTGAATCCGGGCATGCGGCGCCTCAGCGCCTGTTTGACCATGGAGCCCCAGAGCTTGTCCTCGTCGCCGCGCTCGGCGAACAGGGCCTCCACGGTTTCGAGCACGAGATCCAGCGCCTTCTGCCTTCTGTCTTCCTCGGCGTTCTCTTTCTGCACCGCCTTTGTCGGCGCCGCGTTGCTGTTCTTCACCAGAGGCCTCCTGACCCTGGGCCTCTTGGATTCGCTCTCCCGCACGAGGTCGTCATAGAAGATGAACTCGTCGCAGTTGGCGATGAGGAGGTCGGACGAGGAGTTCTTCACCCCTACGCCGATTACGATCTTGTTGTTTTCCCTGAGCTTGCTCACCAGGGGTGAGAAGTCCGAGTCGCCGCTGATGATCACGAAGGTGTCGACGTGCAGCTTGGTGTAGCAGAGGTCCAGGGCGTCGACCACCATGCGGATGTCCGCAGAGTTCTTTCCGGACTGCCGGACGTGGGGGATCTCGATGAGCTCGAAGGACGCCTCGTGCATGACGGGCTTGTAGTCCTTGTAGCGGTCCCAGTCGCAGTAGGCCTTCTTTACGATGATGCTCCCCTTGAGCAGCAGGCGCTCGAGCACCTTCTTCACGTCGAACTGGTGATATTTCGCATCCCTCACCCCGAGGGCCACGTTTTCAAAATCGCAGAACACCGCCATGTTCCGGGTGTTATCCTGTAGCGCCATTCATCTCTCTCCTCCCCTGTAGTCCGCCGACGGTCCGGATCTCGCCCATCGGCCCCCATATCAAGGCATTTTGAGAAGTATTCATCCTTTCTTTCCATCCTTCTGTCAAGGCGATAAATGGACGGCAGCGTCCTGAAAATGCATAACTAGTTGACTTTCCGGCAATTTCAATGAATTTCAGCATGGAATGGTCTCCCGGAGAACTATCTCGCTTCCGAGGAGGCGGCATGGGCCGGCGTTCGGAAACACACTGGATCGAGGCACTGTGGAAACGGGCAGCAGCAAGACAGCCGCTTCTGAAATGGTGCGCCCGGCTCCTTGACGCCGCGGCTCCGCCGGCCCTTGGGCTTCTTCCCCGGACGGAGGCCGCATCATTGTTCGAGCCTTAGCTGTGCAGCGACTCAGACACAGGCCTGACTAAAGATTTTATCTGCCGGGCAATGTGAATCGATCGACGGGTCAGATGTTCACCATCAGCCGCGAGCCGTTCTTGAGCCCTTCCGGTGGATTCGCGACCAGCATGTCCCCTACGGAGACGCCTCCGAGTATCTCCACCCGGTTGTCGAAGCGCTTGCCGATGCGCACCTTCTTCAGAACGGCGCGGTCATCCTTGACCAGATATACGCCATATCCTCCCGGTACGGTCACGACCGCTGATTTGTGCACCACCATGCGCGGTGCGTCGTCATCTCGAGAAACAGGGTGGGAGAGAAACGAGACCCTTGCGGCGGCATCGGGCCGGATGCGGGGGTCGTATTCGAGAAACCGCACCTTCACGGTGAAGTCGGCATTCCCTTTCTCCGCCCGGGGCTCGATCGAGCTCACCTCGCCCATGAAGTGCTCGTCGAGCAGGCCGTCGATTACGATGGCGCAGGGCTGCCCTCTCTGAACCTCTCCGATGCGAGCTCCGGGCACCGTGACTTCGACCGAGAACGAGGATACATCGACCACGGTCGCCACGGAAGAATCAGAGCCGCCGGCCGGTCCCAAGGGAGTCACCACATCTCCCACCTCGGCGTTCAGCGAAAGGACTACTCCGCTGAACGGGGCCTTGATCTGGGTGTATTCCAGCGCCACCTCGGCGCCCCTCAATGCCGCGCTCTCGGCCTTGATCGAGGCTTCCGCCGCATCGACGGCCGAGAGCGCCTTGCGGTATCTTCCCTCGGCGGCCTTGTACTCCGCCCTGGACACCGAGCCCATCTCGAAGAGCTTCTTGTAGCGCTCCACATTGAGGCTCTCCTCGGCGAGATCCACCCGCGCATGCTCGAGGTTTGCGACCGCCAGTTTGAGCTTGGCCTCGATCTGGTCTCTCTGGGCCGCTGCATCGGCGCTCTCGAGGCGCGCGATCACCTGCCCTTTTGTCACCAGGCTGCCCTCTTCCACCGCAAACTCGACCAGCTGGCCCGTAGTCTTGGCCGCGATGTCTACCCGGCGCTTGGCGGCAACGACGCCCGCCGTGCTGAAGCGGGTGTAGATCTGGTATGGATACTCCTGAACCACACTGACGACATTGACCGTAAACTCCCTGGTAAACATGCTGGTATAAACGAAGATCCCGAGAATGACCGAAATAGAGACGATCATGGCCCAGTCCATGGGCTGGATTCTCCGGTGGGCCGGTTTATGGGCAGAAGCGTTTCCGATCTTGTTCTTGGGCAGAACTTCGCTTGTCATGCAGTTTTTCACCGCCTCTCACATGTCACGGGTAGTCATGCTTACTCTCTATATAATCTCCATTTCCCATTTGCAAATATTTCCCCATCCTCAATATGTGAAATACTCCGCCTCGTATCCCGGCCCGGCAAGACGAAAACGTCTCAATGACCGGAGCTCCCGCGTTGTCGCAGAGTTATCTATATAACAGCATTTTGATGGTTATTTTTGATAACTGTTTCAAAGGATATTCCCGGTGAAAAAAGGGGCGTGATTCGAGGTAAAGGACGGGGGATCTCTTCTCACGATCCGGGCGATGTCCGGGTCTCTCCTGAACCTTTTCTCGAGGAACCGGCGGACCCGCTTCCTGTCCCACCCCCGTGGATGGACAAAACCCTGATAGAGGGAGAGGTCGCCCTCGGAGAAATCGAAGGTGTTGAGACAAAGGGCTTCAGGGCTGTTCTTGGGGAGATTGAAGATGGAGAGGTTGAGAAAGTCGACATATTCTCGATTCCCGGCGATGAACTCCAGCGTCCTGCATGCGGCGGCCTCGTCCTCCGGCGGCGTGCCGAAGAGGAGATATACATAGGTCGCGATGCCCGCGCCGCTGACCGCACGCAGCACTTTCGCCGCGTTATCGAGCCTGATTCCCTTGCCGAGCTCGTCGAGAACCCTCTGGTCTCCGGACTCGATTCCCAGCTTGAGCATCACGCAGCCGGAACGCCTGAGGGCCGAGCAGAAATCCGGATCGGCAAGGCTCGGATGTATTCTCGCGAAACCGTACCAGGGGCTCCCCCGCCCGCGTGAAGCCATGCCTCTCAGCAGTGACGGGCTCATGGCATTGTCGCAGATATGGATCAGACAGGAGGGCTCGCCCGCCGTCAGCGCCTCCATGTCGTCGAGGGCCTGCTCCACCGGCAGGCCCGTGAACCGATTCGCCTCCGCACGCTCGGGGCAGAACGAGCATTGTCCCCAGTAACAGCCGGACGAGGTGCTCAGCGGGACAACCGGACGCGGCGAAAGATAGGAATAATCCCGGAAAACTCCATAGTCGGGCAGAAAACGATCAGGGGAGATTTCGGATCCCGCCAGGGCTAGGATCGCCTCTTCCCCGGGGCCCGCCACCAGATCATCCACGAGCCCGGCAAAGGGATTCCTCCAGCCGCCCCCTCTGACCCACGAAGTGACGAGCCCGCCTCCGAGGATGATCTTCACAGACGGGTCGAGCTTCTTCAGAAAGCCCAGCATGGCAAAGGTGGTCAGCGCCTGGCTCAGGTAGTTCAGGGAAAAGCCCACCGCATCAGGTGCATGCCTCTCGAAGACTGCAGCGAGACGGCCGCTGAAGTACGGAAAGAACACGTTGTCTTCGGGAACTTCGGCCGAACGGAGCAGGTCGGAGCTCTTCACCGGGGACAGAGTCGCGTGGGTGAAATTACTGAGGCTGACCTGCGAGCTACGAGGGGCCGACCTGTCGGCGAGCACCCGGTTGATCTCGGTCACCGCCCGGATATACCTGCCCTGGTTCTCGAAGGCGCCACCGTTCGAAAGAAATGAAATATTTTCTTCGAGGTGGCGGTACGCCCGTCTGGTCCAGGTGTCTCCGGCTTCGGCTCTGCCGGAGAGGAGAAAGCGCAGTCCCTCGATGCTGGCGTCGATCACGCGGTAATTCCCGCCGTGGGCCTTCAGTGCGCCGGCAAGCCTCGCAATACCCGCCGGCGGTTCGCACGGCTTGGAGACAGGGGGATGGATGAGCAGAATTTCCGTCACGGGCGGTATGTCCTAGCTTCTCTCCCCCGTCAGGCCGGTCTCCCGCTCCTTCAGATGTCGGCGCAGCACATAGACACTGTCCGGGGTGCATGTCCCCTGTTCGATGAGGCGGTGCACCTCGTCAAGAGAGAAAAACGCTCCGCCGGCGACTTCTTCGGGCTGGAGGACGAACGGCCCTTCAGCCGTGCAGGAATACGCTCTGCCCCACACCTTCTGCCCCAGATATTCTCCAGAGAAGTCGAAGAGGAACTCAAGAGAGGCATTCCCGATCCCCAACTCCTCTTCCAACTCGCGCGCAGCCGATTCCTCATAGCTCTCTCCCGCCAGCACCACCCCGCCTGCACAGAGGTCGCGGCAGCCCGGGAAGATATCCTTTGTCAGGGTGCGCTCCTGGACAAAGAGCCGCCCGCCTGAGTTGAAAACGAGTATATACACCGCCCGGTGGATGAGTCCTTCCCTTCGCATGACAGCCCTCGAGGCGCTGCCTGTGACGTTGTTCTGCTCATCCACGATCGCCACCTCTTCCTCCGGGCTCGCATCCGGATTGACCATCGCGGGCAGCCCTTCCTCGACAAAGTGATCTCCACGGGGAATTCCGGTCATGGGATGGGGCCTCCTGTCATCCTGCCTTTAGTTATCGAATGGCCGGTACACAATCAAGGGGATAATCAACGGGAAGACATAATCGAGGAGAAGACCGGATGTGCGCCCTCCGGGACAAAGGGCAATTCCGCGGCCGTGCCGACGCCGCTGGAGACGCCGGCATGATCGCCGCCCTGCCGTCTCTACGCCCGGCTGTCATTTTCTTCCGGGCAGTATTCCGATGCCCCCTTCAAAAGGGAAGCATCGTCCTCTACTTGCCGCCGATCCCCTTCCAGGGGAGTATCCCGGCCTTGCGCTTGGCCATCTCCTCATACTTTTTGAGCGGCGCTTCGGCCAGGATCATCATCTTCTGGGCCTCCATGGAGCCTTCGGCGTGCACGGTTATCACCTCGTGGAAGGCCGACTCGTGGGAGCAGGTCTGGCGCATGGTTTCGTGGATCATCTTCATGCGGTCCAGGGTGCTGTACTCCGCCGCCCCTCCGAGGTAGTGCTCGAGATAGTCATGAAGATCGGGGTGCTCCCAGTCTTTCCTGTCCGGCGCCGTGCCGATGATGCCCCCGCCGATGTCCTGAATGAGCTCGATAAACTGATGGTATTTGCTGGCGAAATGGAGCTTGGCCATGTTGGCGATGAGGGGATTGGGCACCGCGATGTCGCCGTACATGACGGGGTCCTTGGCGGCCGCGTTGGTCAGCGCCCGCAGCGTTTCCACATAGGCGGCGATTTCGGCCAGCTTGCCGCGTATATGGCCGATCTTGTCCAGTCCGTTGTATTTTGCCATGGCCACGGCGCAGCCCGCTGCGGTCTCCACCAGGGGGATCTTGTAGCTGATCGCCGTGAACCGGTGGAAGGTCGCGAAGGTATAGGCCAGGAGCATGGAGTACTTCCACTCGCCGCACATGAAGACGCGCTCCCAGGGGACAAAGACGTCGTCGAAGATGATCATGGCCTCTGTCAGGGTCCTGACGGGTGTGTCCGGATGGAACTCATGATCGGTCCAGGCGCCCCTGCCTCCGCGGCAGACAAAGGTCACTCCCTTGGTGTTGGCCGGCACAGCGAAGCTCACGGCGTACTCACCTTCGTTCTCGCGCATCTGCCGGGTGGGGATGACCACGATCTCGTTGACGATGGGCGCGCTCGTTATGTGCGCCTTGGCCCCTTTGACAATGATGCCGTCCTTGTTCTTGTCCACCACGTGAACATAGTAGTCCGGATGCTTCTGGTTCGCCGGCTCTTTGGATCGGTCGCCCTTGACGCAGGTGACCGCTCCGCAGGTGAAGAGGTCGTTTTTCCTTAAGTATTCCAGGAAGTTCACGGCATTTTGCTGATATTGCTCGTTGCCCATCTTGCCAGCAACGACAAAGGCGGCATTCAGGCAGTCGGTACCGATATCACGCCCGAAGGGCAGGTCTCCCGCAAGCGCGATGGAGCGCTGAATCATCTTGGATCGTACCGCCAGATCTTCCGTGGTCCTGGGCGTGATATAGTAACGGCTGATGGGCTCCCCGGTTTCGGGATGGGGGGCGACGTAGAGGTCCCGGATTTCAGGGTCCTCGGAAGCGCAGAGTTCATAGGCCGCCCCCACCAGGTCCACGGTGGGGCCGAGCACGGGGTGTCTGGTGACATCCTCCACTTTTTCTCCCATGATGTATACACGTCTGCCGTCACGCAGACTCTCCTTGTATTCCTCTACCGTTCGGATTGCCATGCTACCTCCTTTGTCGTTGCTTTTGTGAGAAAGATGCACCTGTGCAGAGCCTGTGCAGTCTTCTCACCACCATGGGTCCCACTATCCTCACAATGCCCGATATGCCGGCAATGCCGTCAGCTTAAGATGCCGGGAACAATCCTCCCGGCTGCAATCAGGATAATCAGGAACACCCTGATAATCAGCCTGTTCTTGCTCGGCTCTGCCATATCTTCACCCTCCCTGTTCATGTTTATTGGCTCGCCGGTTCGGGTGCAAAATGTTTGTTCCGGCAGAAATGCCTGGTACGGCAATTGACCCCCGATACATGTCTGCTGCAAGATCGCCCTTCCGGCGTGAAAATTCTGCTGAACCGGTTATCTCACCGGGCAGGAGCTCCGCTATGTCCATGCACCTATTCCCATCTGTAAAACAGGTGACATTCAATTACGAGTAAATTATTAATATATTAACAGTCAATCGTCTATCAAGTCAAACATTTTCAAACCGCCTCGACTCTTGTCTTCAGCTCCCTTCCGGTGCGGTTATCCGCTTTTCCGGCGTCCGATTCCTGACAGCTCTCAAGCAAGCCCCTGATCCGCGAAGCCGGCAGGGAAAACCGTGCGGTATGGCTTTCCGAGCAGGCGAGCATGCACCTCAGGCAGCCGGTGCAAAGATCGGGCAATACCCGGATTTCGAACTTACCCATAATTCGGTACCCCTGATCCCATTGGGTGAGATCCTTTCATGAAAAATACCGGCACACTGCATGGCCTGCGAAGCATATGCGCCCGGCCGGGAACGAAATCGTATTCTCGGGTCTCGGCCCGAAGAGCCGGCATTTTCAGCTGCTTATTATACACATGCTCATAAACAATTGAAACGCTCTGAAGGGATCGGGATCACTGCGGATGCCCTTCCTGCTTTCACTTCTCCGAGCCCCTGACAATCTTGTTACGCGGAGTACGAAACCGGGCATCAGAAAAGGCTGTAATTCATGAATATAATGTCTGATATCAATATATTATATGGGGCACAGTTATTGATAAGAGCAGGGCAACCCTGCTGGTCAATCTATATGGCGGCACCGGGGCTCCGCAGGTCAACGCGAGGGAATATCCGGATACAGATCCTTGATCCGGCAGGGCAAGAGAAAAACAGTAAAGAGGTAACAAGGATGGGAAAGCTCTTAAAAGAGATTCTTCTGACAGGCGTGATGGTCCTCCTCATCACCGGTTATGCCAACGGCACCCAGCCGGGCAAGTCCGTCAACCCGAACGGGTTTCCTTCAGGGGACCATTTCAACCTCAACATCATCGCCAAGAGCAGTGATTTCACCTGCCCCGGGTTCGCCTCTGACGAGTACGGCTATCCGGTCTATGGAAACGTGGTCTATATTCCGGAGTACCCGGAGTATGACGTACGGATCATCATGGAATCCGGGAAGAAAGGTCCCAAGAGTGCACCCGATACCATCGGCCTGCAGGTTACGGACACCTGCACCGGCTTCGCTCCCAATGATCCTGCATCCCTGCGGTTTCCGAAAAATGACAAAGGTTACCGGGTATACGCCCGGGTCCTCGGCATGCCCTCCGGAGACGACGGTCTGAGAACCATCGAGATATTCGATCCGCAATTCCAGATGGTGAAAGACGAGTCGGGGACCGACCTCCTCTCCCTCGGACTGGTTACGGAAAACGGTTTTCTCTCGACATCCGCCAGCTTTGTCCAGACCACCGGCAGGCCGCGGGCTGTCGACATCACCGGTCTTTTCCAGTGGTCGGGGAGTGTGCCGTCCCGCCTCTCCCGATGAGTCCGGCCAGCCCGATTCATGCTGCACGGACGCCGACGGCGACGGCATATTCGACCGGTGCTCGCCGATGACGGGAGACGGACCCTGCGAAGGGGCGCCGGTATACTGCACGGAATACATGAACGAGTGGATATTCAACGTCGGCGACTTCGTCGATTACTTCTGGAACCTGGACAGAAACGGAGCGAAAATGCTCCAGATCAGGTTCTATCCTCAATAGACACATCATCCTATACAAAGGGGAGAGGGGCGAGGGCATCCCCTTTCTCCTTTGTTTCTCACTCTATTCAGGTGGCTCGCACGACAGCGCATCGAAAAGAGCATGTACAATCGACGCCGAGGCTTGTAAGAAAACCGGAATTCCTGACAGAGGCGCTACAGGATTTCCAGAATCCTCTGCTGGAACCTCCCCAGCACCTCTTCGAGCCGGATCTCTCCATTGCGGAATATCGTGGAGAACAGGGCCATGCCCTCCCAGAATGCGACCATGGCGATACTCATGATGGATGCGGTTTCGCTGTCCGTTGATCCGCCGGCGATATTCCTGGCAAGGGTCTGGGTCCATTCGAGATACGTGTTCCTGAGCTTGTCACGCACCGCCTCGTTGTGGACACCGATCTCCCATATTTCGATAAAGATCTTGGAGAGATCTCGGTTGAGCGTGATCCTGTCGTTCACGAACCTGAAGACCTCTTTTATGAAGTCTCTCTGGGACATCCGGGACACGTTTTCGGAGTTCATCAGCTCCTGCATCTGCGACTTGAAGTTTTCCACCACGTAGTCGATGTATTGCAGGAGGACATCCTCTTTGCTCGTGAAATAGTAGTGCAGCACCCCGTGATTGACCCCTGCGAGCCGGGAAATGTCCTTGATGGAGGTCTGCTGGAACGACTTTTCCAGAAGGCACTGATCCAGCGCCCTGAATATCTGCTTTTTTCTCTCTTCCCGTACCGGTTTTCTCGCCACTTCCGCTGCCTTTCCCGAACACTCACCGATGCCTGAAACTATGGCATATCGCCGCGTACAAATCAAGGCGCCCGGCCTCGTCGGTGAGGGCGCTGGAAAGACGCCTTCCCTGGCAGACCATGAAAATCAAGGGGGCGGCCTCTGCTGCGAGGCGCCCCCGTTTTGCGTCGTCCGGGGGCTCATCAGAGCGATGTGAGAACCTTTGCAGTCGTATCCGCGATAAATGACGCTTCTTCGCTCCCGATCAGCAAACTCGGTCTCAACACGACGCTCGATCCGTCCACCCTGCCGGTATCGGCCAGGAGCCCGTGCTTCGTTGCGCGGACGCAGAATGAACGGGCGGCTTTGTCCGAAGCGAGCTTCAGTGAGATGAGGAGCCCTCTGCCCGCCACCGCCTTGAGAGTGGCGTTCTTGCCTGCGAGCCCGCCCAGGTCCTCGAGGAGTTTTGTGCCTCTCTGTCGGGCGTTGTCCCACGGACATTCGCGGTCATACTCGTCCAGGGCGCTCATCGCCACCCTGCAGCCGATATCGTGCCCGCCGTAGGTGCAGAGATGAATGAGAGGATGCACGTCGAAAAAATCCTTGAGCTCGGGCGTGAAGACCATGGCGGTCATGGGGAAGATGCCGCCGGTAATGGCCTCTCCCACGATGAGGATGTCGGGCTCCACGCCGGTCTGCTCGAAGAAGAACCGGCTTCCCGTCCGTCCGAACCCGCTCTGTGTCTCGTCGAAGATGAGCTTCGCGCCGTGCCGGTCGCACAGGGACCGGATCTTGGCGTAATATGCCTTTTCCGCTTCCCGGCACCCGTTCTCCGCCTGTATGGGCTCCATGATAAAGGCCGCGGTCCTGCCGCTCACGGCGGATTCCGCCGCCTGTGCATCGCCGAAGGGAACGGTCTTCACACCCGGGATCAGCTTTCCGAACTGTTCCTTGTTCTTCCTGGCGGACAGGCTCAGCGCGAAGCCCGACTCGCCGTAGCAGCCGCCGTCGACCGTGACGAGCTCGGCCCTCTCAGTATAGCCCCGGGCGAGCTTGCACGCAGCTTCCATGGATTCGCCCCTGGTCACCCCGAAGAGCACGCAGCTCAAGTTTCCGGGAACGAAATCCGCGATCCGTCTCGCGAGCAGGGCCTTCTCCTCGGACGGCAGCACGAAGTTGCCCTGGTCTGTCTCGAGAAGGGCCTTTTTGAGCCTCGCGGCGATGACCGGGTTCCTCCGGCCGAGGTTGAATACACCGGCCGATGTGTAGCAGTCGAGACAACGGTTGCCGTCCGCGTCAAAAACATACGATCCTTCGCGGGCGGCCTCAAGGAAATCGCGCCCCCTGCTGCGGATCTCTTTCACCAAGCCTTTCGAGAACACCCTCTCCGCTGTTGCAAAAAGGATGTCCTTTTCCGTCTGCTTTGTTGAAACCGCCTTTTTCATCTCGTCACCTCCTCCTTCAGCGCTTCAGAACATATTTGAACAAGAGCTCTTCCAGATCCCGCACGATATTGAACGAGATGATCTGCACTTTCAGGTTATCGAGGATCATCCGGAAAAGCGGTACCTTTGCCAGAGGCAGGAAAAGGGCCAGGTAGATCTTCATGGCCTTCACTGCAGCGCGGATGCGGCCGAGGAGCTCCTCCACCTCTTCCATGGTAGCGGTGATGGGGATCTGGAACCGCATGACCTGAGGCGCGTTGCCCGAGTACACCGCCCAGACCCCCTGTTTCGCGAGACAGTCGGCCATAAGCGCGCCCAGAAACTCATACTTGTACTCGATGCCGATCATGAGGCCGAGCCCCCGCACCTCCTTGATCGCGTGCCTGTTTTCATTCCAGATCTCTATGAGCCCTTCCTTGAAACGCCCGCCGATCTCAGCGGCGTGCTCCCAGACCTTGTTTTCGACCAGGTAATCCAGCACGGCCGAGGAGACGATGCAGCCCAGATCGGTTCCGCCCGAGTGCGAGGTGTGAAACAGCGGGTTTTTTTCCACATATGAGGTGAGCGGCTCGATGTCGCGGTAGACCACAGCGCCGTTGGGATACACGCCGCCGCTGATGGACTTGGAGGTGAACATGATATCCGGGACAATTCCGTAGTGCTCCATGCACCACATCTTGCCCGTTCTGCCGAAGCCTGTCTGAACTTCGTCGAAGATGAGCATGATGCCCAGCTCGTCGCAGAGCCTGCGCAGTCCTGTCATGTACTCCCGGGTCGCAACGTGAATGCCGCCTTCTCCCTGCACCGGCTCGAGAACGACGGCCGCGATGTCCTTTGACGCGATCCTCTTCACCGCCTCCAGATCGTTGAACTCGGCGATATGAAATCCCGGCATGAGCGGGAGAAAGAGCTCCTTGTAGTAGTCCTTGCCGTTGGCGGACAGGCTGAAGCCTTCGTGCCCGTGATACGCCTTGTTCATGGTGATGACGTCGTTTCTGCCTGTTGCTCCCTTGGCGAGTTTGATAGCCGCGGCACAGGCGTCCGCACCGGTGGTGCAGAGAACCACCTTCTTGAGATCCCCAGGACAGAGCGACGCCAGCTTCTCGGCGAAACGGATCTTGGGCTCGGAGAGGGCGAGATGCGATCCCATGTCCCAGCTGTCCAGCGCCTTTTCGAGCGCTTCTTGAATCTTCGGATTGCCCCTGCCCACATTGAAGCACCCGGCCGAGCTGAAGCAGTCGAAAAACTTCTTTCCGGACACCGCATCCACCATCGTGCAGCCCCGGCGGCTGCGCTCGTAGATATCCAGGTGCGCGCACCTCAGATATCTCACCTGGCCGCGGGAGATATGCTTGCCGAAGAGGTGCTGGATATAGTCGCGTTCCTGGGCGTCCATCCGCTGATACCCGCTGTATCCCATATAATCCTCCTTCACTTCATGGTTTTTGTTCTCGTATTTTCCCCAGGCGACTGACGAACCCGGTCAGTACACCCTCACTCCGTCGATCCACGTCTGCTCAACCCGGCTCGAGTCCGAAAAGGGATCGCCGTCCACCACGCAGAACGTGGCCGGCGCCCCCGGGCACAACCCGTTATTGCCGATGCCCATGGACAGGCTCCCTCCGATGCTTGCCGCCGCCAGAGCGTCTTCCTGCGAGATCATTTCGCCGGGGTCGAGCATCGATCCGTCCGCCTTCAGCCTGTCTGCAGCCCTGCGGGCGTTGAAGAGGGGGTCATCTGGTCCGCACGGTCCGTCGGAGCTGATGCAGATAGGAATTCCCCGCTTCTTCATGCTCTGAAGGGCGAAGGGCTTCAGGTACGGCAGGGAGCCCATGCGCTCGATCGTATCCGCATACCCGGGAATGAACCCAGGCTGAATGGAGGCGACCGATGCGCAGCCGGCGAAGACATCCAGGTCCCGCTCGTCCATGACGAGCAGGTGCTCCACCGATGCGCCGCCCGAAGGCTTGAGCGTATTGATGAGCCGGGCCGCCTGGAGGGCCGCGATATTCCCCAGCGCGTGAATAACCAGGCGGTATCCCCTGTCCGCGAACAGAGATGCCCTGTCCAGAAGCTCACGGTCGTCCGCAAACCGCTGGTAGGGCAAGGCAAGTCGACCGTCTTTCAGAACTATCTTTTGCTCGAAGAGAAGCTTCAGGGGGTCCGTGCTCATCCGGACTGCGCTATCGCGGACCGCCCGGACCATCGCCTTGATCCCGGCGACGACCGGCATATCGGCCGCGGTCCTGTGGGCGCCGTCAAGAAAGAACTTCACGCTTTTGGGGGCATGCGGAGAATGGATCGCCGCGGCCTCGTCATCGCTGTCCGGAGGGTTGTACAGGCATCCCCGGGAGGTGACCGCCCAGCTGATCTTCAGCGGGGTATGGCTCCGGGCATCGTCCAGCTGCTGCTGCACGTCCGAGGGCACGCCAGGATCGTGCACGTGAGTGATGCCCATCTGCAGGCATCGCTTCGCCTCCTGGAGGATCATCTCCCGCTTCTCCTCCTTGCTCAGGCCCTGAAGCATATCGCGATACATGGTGAACATGATCCTGCCGTGCGCTTCTTCCCATACGGTTCCCTTGGGCTCTCCGTTCCTTCGGACATCGATGTCCCCGGAGAAGCGTAGAATTTCTCGTCTCAGGCCCGCACGTCTCATCGCTTCCGTTGACGCAAGCGCGCGGTGCAGCGTGATATCCGTAACGAATACCGGCCTGCCCCGGGCCGCCGCATCGATCTCCCTGAGCCCCGGCGGGGTCGGTCGTTTCCATGTGGAGTAGTCCATGCGGGAGAAGAACACCCATCCGTTGTTCGAGCCGTCCGTCCGGCACGCCTCATCAATGGCCTCCAGGGCGTCGGCTTTCGATTTCCATCCACTAGCATCGCCGTGGCGCGCTGTAAGGGCGGATATGAAAAAATGCCGGTGCGCATCGATGAGCCCGGGAATGATATGCCTGCCTGCGAGGTCCAGGCATCGGGAATCGTCCCCTGCGCTCTCCCCGTTTCCGGCGATACTTATGATTCTGCTGTCCCTGATTCTCATGGTTCCCTGAATCTTCCGGATAGGACTGCCGGCCCATATGGTCGCGTTTCTGAACACCATCCCCTGACAATCTTCCATGAAAGCCTCCTCTTTGACGAAAGGCCGGGGCCTCCGCCCCCTCACCCCGCCCCGGCAGAATACCGCGGCATGTCCGCAAAACGGCTCGGCTCAAAGATCCTCCACTCCCTTCGCCCGACTCCGCTCAGGCGACCGGTCGTAAACACCGCCTGTACCATCCTGGCGGTATGTGCCGCTCAGGCCGGGTCGTGTCCGGCCGGGCCACTGAGCCAAGAGGGCCTGTATTCAGACCGCTCAGGTCGCGATATAGTCAATATAATCCCGGCCGAACGCCTCGGCCACTCTCTTGTCGGTGAGTTTCCCCTGCATAACGTTCAGCCCCTTTGCCAGGGCGGCGTTCTCGCGCAGAGAGCGGATCCAGCCCTTATCCGCCAGCTGGACAACATACGGCAGCGATGCATTCGTCAGCGCGGAGGTGGAAGTGCGGGGCACCGCACCCGGCATGTTGGCCACACAATAGTGAACAATTCCTTCTTCGAGGTGGGTGGGGCTGTCGTGGGTGGTGGGTCTGCTCGTCTCAGCGCATCCGCCCTGGTCGATCGCGATATCGACCAGCGCGGAGCCCGGCTCCATCTTCCTCAGAAGCCCCCGGGTGAGGAGATGAGGCGCTCTCGCGCCCGGAATCAGGACCGATCCGATGACCAGATCGGCCTCCGCCATACACTCCTCCACATTTTCCGGATTGGCCGTGAGCGTGACGGCCATGGAGCGGAAGATATCGGAGATGTAATCCAGGCGTTTCTGGTTGATGTCCAGCACCGTGACCCGTGCGCCCATACCGACGGCGAGATGAACCGCGTTGAGCCCGGAGATGCCGGCGTCCAGGATCACCACCCTGGCGGGCCGCACGCCCGGAACGCCGGAGAGCAGGACCCCCTTGCCGCCGTTTTTCGCATCCAGACAGGCGCATCCCATCTGGATGAAAAGTCTGCCCGCCACGGAGCTCATGGGAGCCAGCAGGGGAAGCGATCCGCCCGAAAGCTGGATCGTCTCGTTGGCGATTCCGATGACCCTCCGCCTGAGCTGTTCGTCCGTCAGGTCCTGTGATGCAGCGAGATGCAGGTATGTAAAGATGACCTGCCCCTCTCGCATGCGATCGAACTCTTCATCGACAGGCTCCTTGACCTTGACGATCATTTCACAAGCATCCCAGAGGGCGTCGGGCCCATCGGCGATGACAGCCCCCGCTTTTCTGAAGGCTGAGTCCGGGATGCCCGAGCCGAGTCCCGCCCCTTTCTCCACGTACACGGTATGACCGTGCCCGGCAAGCAGAGCCGCCCCTGCAGGGGTCATGGCAACCCGGCCTTCACGTGTCTTGATTTCTCTGGGAATACCAATTTGCATGACAACCTCCTTCTATGTTAGTCATTTAACTAACTATTCTCCTCAGGCAGGGCTGTCACTGATCAAGTTAGTTGATTAACTAATAAAAAACAAGCCGTTTTATTTGCCTCGTGGTCATCGAAATGAAGTCCGAGATTGCAGTCCTGGGAAAATCATGTGCTTTTCCCATACTATCGGAAAAAATTATTATGTATTACTGTAAGCTCAGCATTTGATGATACAATCAAATCGAGAAGCGGCTCCCGGGGTGCGATATCGGCCGCTCGCATGTGCAGGCCGGCTCCCGGCAGCTTTCCGCCGAGAAAAACCTGTCCCGGGAATGGTTCGAGGAGCGAGGACCAGCTCTGAAACACCGGAGGCGGAAAGGCACCTGCACCACAAAGCCAAAGGCACATGGGGCCGCCTCTCTGCAGCGTCTGCAAAAGGGAGCGGGGCAGATCCGCAACGAGCTTTCAGGCGGTTTCCGGGAGCGAGCTCCAGGGAGGATATGTGCAATGAGCGAGTTTTCGAGAGGTTGTATTTCGTTTGTCCGCGGGGGCAGGTATCCTCACTGTCACTCGGTGATCATTGACGACAGCGTTCGGGCAATCATCGATGCGGCAAGTGACCGGGAACGGCTCCTGGCCTTCGGCAGGGATCGCGCCGTCGATGTGATCGTTACGAGCCACGCCCATGAGGATCATTTCATGTACAACTCGCTCTTCCCCGCCTCCCGGCTCTGGGTGCACGAGGCCGATGCACCGGCGTTTGCGAGCCTCCAGTATTTCATCGACCTGTTCCAGCCGGACGAGGAGGAGATTGAGCTCTGGAAGGAGTACCTCACACGGGAGGCCAATTATGTCCCCCGGGAAGTCGACAGGATGCTCCACGATGACGACAGGCTCGATTTCGGACGCACCGTCGGCCGCGTCATTCACACGCCCGGACACACCCCGGGGCACTGCTCTTTCTATTTCCCCGGCGAGGGAGTGCTCTATCTCGCAGACTGGGATCTCGTGGAGGCTGGGCCTTACTACGGCGATCCCAATTCAGACTTGGACCAGACGATCACTTCTCTTGAGCGCCTGATGGAAATCAGGGCCGATGTCTATCTCACCGCCCACGGGAAAGGAATATTCGAAGCAGACCCTCGGATCATCGAAAAATATCTCGGCACGATATTCCTCCGGGAAGAAAGGCTGCTCGATCTCCTGTCCAGGGGGCCGAAAACCCTCGACGAGATCACTGATCAGGGAATCATCTACGGCGGGGCAAAGAGCATCGGAGCATGGAATCTGGCCGTTTCCGAACGGAACATGATGCACAAGCACCTCCAGAAGCTCATGCGCCAGGGGCTGGTATGCCGGGAAAACGACAAATATCATGCGAACAGCAGCGGACTCTCCTCCTGCACGAGCGGGTGAGCCCTGTTTCAGATGGCCCGTCTTCTGGTGCGTTCACGGAATCACCCGTGCTGCGGATCCTTTCTGTGAGCGTGTTCCCCCGGCTGTGGATCACTATTGGGCCGGAAAGCTCCATCAGCTCCCGGTTTTCTCACGGAGATCCCGTGCCCGCGAGCGACCGGCGCTTCCGGTACACACTCGAAGGGACGGATATCTCATCGCCGCCGTCGAGTCCGGAAGCCTGTACACAAAGGACCATCCGCTCCGTCTCCGGTAAAACACCGCAGAACTCGATCACGCACCATGGGCAGAGCAGGTCTGCCGTCGATCTCCCCTTGAGGGGGACGAGGGCTAACGGCCGTCCCACCCCGCGATACTTGCCCAGAGCCACCAGGCGGCATACGCCTTCAGATTGGCATTGAGGGGCTCGGAATGTGCAGAATAGCAGTCGTACCAGTCCCGGCCCTCCATGTGGGAGTTCTGCCATTCGCGTGCCCAGTTCGCGTCTCTGACGCCGTCGCCGTCGGAGTCGTAGTCGCAGGCGTCGTTGGGGAACCTGTCGCCGTAGTACACGCCGTCCGGATCATAGGTCTCTATGTCAGCGAAGTCGTAGAGAATCTTGCCGCCATCGATGCAATACCGCCGTATCTGCTCGTTTCTCAGGTGCAAGTTGCCGGTTAAGCCGGTGCCGTCGAGATGGCCGGTCATGTAGACGAACTGCACGTCGGGATACTCGTTTTCCAGGGCATCCATGAGGCCCAGGTAGGTATCGATGTCCGACTGGGTTGCATCGGAAACCTGACCGCACCATGACCACATGACCACGTTCACCTCCGGATGCTCGTCCAGGTATGCCCGGGTTGCATTCGCCCATGCGGTACGGCTTGGATTGCCGAGATCCTCCGCCCCGGCAAAGGGCGTATCGCGCAGCTCGAGTGCGCCGCCGGCTCCGCTGGCGTTGAAGGCATACGTGCTTCCCTTGAACTCCGCCAGTGCGGACATGCCGCTGATGATCTGGCTTCCGTGCGAAGTATGCCCGTAGGCGATGCACAGGCTTTCCCTGGCAGCATTGATCCAGTCTTCCGGGATAGCATTCAGATCGGTGCAGGTGTGATCGACCACCAAGGCCGAAGAGAGTGGGGGCAGTTCGGGCACAGTCGGGCTTTCGGTCACAGTCAGGATCGTCGAGGCCGAAACGCCGCCCCTGGTCGCGGTGATCGTGGTCTCCCCCAGTGCATGGGCTGTGGCAAGCCCTGAATCACTGATCGTAGCGACGTTTTCGTCCGACGAGGTCCATACGACCAAGCTCAGATGGGTCGAGGATCTGTCCGAATAGGTGCCCACGGCGGTGAACTGCCTCGTCTGCCCCACCCTGATGCTCGGGTTCTGCGGGGTGATAGCCAGAGAGGACAGGCTCGCCCCTTGGGCCTGAGGGTTGTGGTTGTCGCTGTCATCGCTGCTGCACGCCGAGAGGAGAGCCATGAGAGAGAAAAGAACGGCTGTTTTGATAGATCGAGATCGGGATATGTACGTCATCACGAAACCTCCTCCAGTAAGCTACATACTAAGCCTGTGATTTCCCCATCTCAAGAAGGCATGAACACCGCCTGAAAGGAGAGGAACAAAAGACGCTGCTTTCTCGCGAACGAAAAGGCGTGACAGACCGGGAGGGGCTTCCGGAATATCCGGTCTCTACGCGGCTGAAGACGGCCTGCCGGCTTTCGGCGCTTCCTCCCCCTCTTCCGCCGGGAAGCTTTGCTCCGGCGGAAAATCCCTGCGCGAATGTTTCGCCCGGGCCTGAAGAGAGGCGTTTCAGAGCATGTCGAGGAATTCGTGCCACGGGGTGGCGAAGAGCGTCTCGGTGGTGGAGTTGCCGAAGGCGCGGATGATCATGGCCGCCTTTTCCACCTGCTTCGGGTTGTCCGACTCCACGATGTCCACCACATCAAAGCGCCCCAGCACGGCAAAGCTCTTCTGCCAGTGGACATCAGGACATTCCTGCTTGATCCTGTTTGAGACCTTGTCCGCCATTTCCCGGTAGATCTTCGGGTCCTTCAGCGCATCCGGGGATAACCGGCTCAGGATTATGTAGGTCTGCATGGAACACCTCCTTGGCTTTCTCCCGGAGTTGTACGGCCGCGAGCTCACGGGCTCGGGCAAGGCTGCTCGGCGATAATACGAGACAGCGTCTCTTTTGGTCTTCCGGCGATACCGGGTCTGAAGGTATTTAATTAACGCGGCGCAGCGGAAAATCAACCGGCGCGGCTTCACGCTGCGGAGCGTGTGAAGCCGCCGAGCATCACCGGCCGCTCAGGCCGCAACAGGTGTGAGAATCAGAACGATCGCCGAGACGAGTCCGAACGCAAAGCCGGCAACGTAGGCGTCCCGCAGGATTTCCAGCGGATTTCCCGACAGGCGGGTCACCGGTCCTTCCGCTTGTCCTGTCCGTCTCTCTTGTACGGCACGGGGATATACTGAACCGACGGCCGCTGCCGGTCAGGCTGGAGGAACAGCTCCATGAGCCGGTAGATATCCTCCGGTATGTGCTCGGTCACGTTGATTCCCAGTCTCTTCGCCTCCTCGATAAAGATCGGATGGTCGTGAGTCCGCATGCCTTCGGTGAGGAACGCTGCGATTCTTTTCACATCGGCCGGGCTCTGCCTGTCTTCAAGGATTGTCTCTACGAACTCCTTTATCTGGTCCAGTGCCTTGTGCGAGATATCGGCCATGATAAAGGTTTCGTCATCGATGTCCTTAGGCTCCTTCTTCCCAACGGCATTCATGATTGAGACGGCGGGATACTTACCGACCTGGGGGTCCACCGAACCCAGGACGGCGTTGCCGTCCATGACCACCTCGTCGGCTGCAAGGCACAAGAGCGTCCCGCCGGACATGGCGTAGTGCGGCACGAATATCGTGACCTTTGCCTTATGCCGCTTCAGGGCCATGGCGATCTGCTCGGAGGAGAGCACGAGCCCGCCGGGCGTATGGACGATCACGTCGATGGGCATGTCTTCCGGGGTGAATCTGATAGCCCGCAGGACCTCCTCTGAATCGCTGATGTCGATGAACTTCATGAGCGGTATCCCGAAGAGCCTCATGGTTTCCTGCCGGTGGATCAGGGTGATGACTCGGGACTTGCGTGATTTCTCGATGGCCCTGATGAGCCTCATCCGCCTGACCTGGATCATCTTCTGCTGGATCACGGGGATCAGGACAGCTGCGATGAGCAGCAGCCACAGTATGTTCCACAGATCGTTCATGCGCGCCTTCCTCCCCGCTCCATCGGTTTTATCCGCCGGCCAGACGAGAGGTGTTTTCAGCGCCAGCCTGCCGTATGACAGACACGTGCTTCGGAGGCTCAGGCGGCCCTGGCCTCCGGTCGATGATGCGCGGCGCACCATCTGCAGATGATCGCCGGCTGTAGGTAATGATAAGCCGTGCTGATCAGTTGACCAGAGAATCCGGGGCAAGCGGATTTTGAAGCCGGAGCGAGGTCACTCGTGCCGCAGGGCCTCGATCGGGTCCATACGCGCCGCCTGCCGGGCCGGGAAAAACCCGAAGACCACACCGACCGTGGCGGAAAAAAGAAAGGCCACGGCTATGATGCCGGGGTTGAGCACGAAGGGGACCATGAGCAGGTGAGCGCCCAGAGCCGCAGCCGAGAGCCCCAGGATAATCCCGAACACCCCGCCTAATGACGAGAGCACCACGGCCTCGATGAGAAACTGCATGAGCACCTCTCGCTCGAGCGCCCCTATGGCCAGGCGAGTGCCGATCTCCCTGGTGCGCTCCGTGACCGAGACCAGCATGATGTTCATGATTCCGATTCCGCCCACGAGCAGGCTCACCGCCGCCACTGCACCCAGAAGCGCGGTAAGCACCCGGGTGGTGCTCGTGAGTGTGCTCACGATCTCCTGCATGTCGCGCACGTGGAAGTCGTCGTCTTTGTCCGGTGCGATCTTTCGCCTTTCGCGCATCAGCCGCTCGATATCTTCTCTCACCGCCTGGGTGGATACGCCGTCCGAGGCGGAAACCATGACCGCCTCCACGTCTGTGCTGCCCATGATGCGCCGCTGCAGGGTCTTCAGCGGCACCAGAACCATATCGTCCTGATCCTGTCCGAAGCTCGACTGCCCCTTTGACGCCAGCACGCCCACCACCTGGCAGGAAAGTCTGTCGAGCCGAATGAAGGCGCCCAGAGGATCCTGGTCGCCGAAAAGCTCTCTGACAACAGTGGAGCCCAGGATGCATACCGCCCTGCCCGAATGGAGCTCTCCTTCGGTGAAGACGCGGCCCTCTGACAGCTGCCAGTCGCGGACAGCCAGATAATCGTTCGTGCTGCCCATGACCGATGTGGCCCAGTTCCGGTTCCCGTAAATGGCCTGCGCGGCCTGGTCCGATATGGGGGCAACGGCCTCCAGGCCGTAGATCTCCCGCTCGATGGCGTGAACGTCCGCGATCTTGAACCTCTCGGCGGCGATCCTCACTCCGCCCGGCCCGCGGAATCCCTGGCCGGGCCTTATCTGAAGCATATTGCTGCCCAGGCTCGATATGTCGGCCCTCACCTGCTCGGTAGCCCCGTCTCCCAGGGTGACCATGGTGATGACGGCGGCCACGCCGATCACGATGCCCAGAATAGTCAGAAACGACCGGAGGACATTGCGCCGGATGGCCCTCAGAGCGAGAACGACGGTCTCCCAGATCATGAGGCCGCCCCCTTTCTGTTCATTTCCTCGGAATCGATGAGGCCGTCCAGGAACCGGACGGTGCGCTGTGCATAATGGGCCATGCCCGCATCGTGAGTGACCATGACAACCGTAACACCGCGCTCGGCGTTGAAGGAGCGAAGCAGTTCCATGATCTCCCTGCCACGGGTCGAGTCCAGGTTGCCGGTGGGCTCGTCCGCCATGAGCACCTCGGGCTCGATCACCATGGCGCGGGCGATCGCCACCCGCTGCTGCTGCCCGCCGGAAAGCTCGGCAGGGGTATGGTACTCCCAGCCTTCGAGTCCCACCGCGCGCAGGGCGTCTCTGGCCCTTTCGTGCCGCCTCCCGGCCGGGACGCCGCGGTAGATCAGAGGAAGCTCTACGTTCTCCAGGGCCGAGGTGCGGCTCAGGAGATTGAATCCCTGGAACACGAACCCGAAATAGTTCCTGCGCAGCAGTGCTCTTCCGTCGCGCGACAGAGACCCTACGTCCATGCCCTTGAACCGGTAGGTTCCGGAGGTAGGGGTATCCAGACAACCCAGGATGTTCATGCAAGTGGACTTGCCCGACCCGCTGGGACCCATAACAGCCACGAATTCCCCTGCCTCGATCTTCAGGTCCACGCCGCGCAGTGCGTGCACCGCAGCGGTGCCGGAACCGTACACCTTGGTGATGTCCTTCAGGCTGATCAGCGCCTGGCCTGCGGATTCGATAGTCATGGCGCTCATTTCTTCCCGATCACAGTGCCCACGATGACCTCCATCCCCGGCTCGATCCCGCGGATGATCTCGGTCATAATGCCGTCCGTGGCCCCGGCGGTGACCGTAACGGAAACGGGCGAACCGTTCTCGAGTATCCATATCTTCTGTTCCGCCGCCCCGGAGGCGTCGACGACTGCTTTCTGGGGTCCTCTCCCGGAGCGCCTGGGAGGACGGGGCATGAGCTTGCTCAACATGCTGCCTTTCTCTGCTCCTTCCTCGACGGCCGTGCGGGGCGTGAACCTCAGGGCGCTGTTTGGCACCAGGACCGCGTTCTCGACCCTGTTCACCGTAATGTCCGCCGTGGCGGTCATGCCGGGCCGCAGGAGAAGCTCCGAGTTGTCCACCCTGAGCACAGTCTCGTAGGTAACCACGCCCCCTTCCGACTTCGCGCTGTAGCGGACCTGGATGATCTCGGCGGGAAAGGAGCGGCCGGGGTAGGCATCGACTGAAAAGACAGCCTTCTGTCCCGGCTCGACCTTGCTCACATCCGCCTCGTCAAGGTCCACGTGTAGCTCCATAAGGGCGAGGTCCTCCGCCAGGGTGAACAGCACCGGGGCCTGCAGTGAGGCGGCAACGGTCTGCCCCGGCTCCACGCTCCGGGAGAGCACAACACCGTTGATGGGGGAAAGAATCAGGGCCTTGGAGAGATCGGTCCGGTTGGCCTCCAATGTCGCCCGTGCCTGGGAGGCCTGTGCCCTTGCCGCCGCTTCTTCGGCCCTGGCCCGGGCGAGGGCGGCTTCTGCGGCATCCAGTTCCCTGGCGGACGGCACCTTGCCGCCGGTGAGATCGTGGGCCTGCTTCATCCGGGAGAACTCAACCTCGGCCTCTCTCATGGTCGCCTTCGCCAGGGCGATCTTCGCCTCCGCGGACTCGAGGGCGGCGGACGATTTCCGGATCTCGGCCTCGAGCAGAGAGGTGTCCAGACATGCCAGGACCTGCCCGACCTTCACCTGATCGTTATAGTCCACATTGACGCTCCGGACGATTCCGGACCGCTCGCTCCCCACATCCACCTGGTTCGTCGGATGAAGATTTCCGGTGGCGCTCACCGTTATCGTGAGATCCCCCCGCTGCGCCTTCTGAACCCGATACGTGACAGCCTCCCCGTCTCCATAAAAGCCCCATATGAAGACCGCCAGCACGACGGCAAGGACCAGAGAGCCCCAGCCGAGCCGCCGGCCCATCGTTTTCCAGCCGCCGGGTCCGCTGCCCAGAACGCCCGCGGTATCGGTTTCAGTTTGTGTGTCTTCCTTCATCATTCCTCTCCTGGAGATTTTTCTGCTGTTTCGTATGCCTGCCACCCGCCGCCGAGCGCCTTGTACAGTCTCACGAGATTAGACGCTGCCGTGCCGCTGCTCTGGGCGAGCTCGTCCTGCGCCGAAAGGAGAGACCGCTGGGCGTCGAGCAGGGTAGTGAAGCCGATCAGCCCGGAGCGGTACTGATACTCTGCCAGCTCCGCCGCTTCCCGAGCGGCGTCCGCAGCCTCCCGAAGGGATCTGAGCCGCATCTGCTCCTGCCCGTAGGCGGTCAGGATGTTTTCCACTTCTTCGAGCGCTGTCAGAACCGATGATTCGTACCGGATGAGCGCCTGCTCCTGCAGCGCTGATCGGGCCTCTATGTTGGCACGGATCGAGCCTGCGGAGAAAACCGGCAGCGTGATGCGGGGGCCGTATCCGAAGGTTCTGCTGCCGGCCGTGATCAGATCGCCCGAAGAAAGGGCGCTGTAGCCGATGGATCCGCCCAGAGAGATCCTGGGGTAGAGATCGGCCTTGGCCACGCCCACCCGGGCGCTCTGGGCCGCGAGCTCGCGCTCGGCCCTCCGGATATCCGGCCTGCGTCTCAGGACGTCGGCAGGGGCGTCGACAGACACATCCAGTGGAACCACCGGTATGGGCCGGTGTTCGTCGAGCTCTCCGTGAACGGCACCCGGCTGCTCTCCCAAAAGCACAGCAAGCCTGTTCTTCGCTTCATTGGCGGATGCGCGCAGAGACGGCAGCCTGGAACGGGTGCCCGCAAGGTTGGTGAGGGCCCGCTGGAGGGAGAGCTCGTCGCTCAGGCCCGCCTTCCGGAGCGACTCCTCCAGCAGATATGTCTCCTGCTGGAGAACGAGGTTCTTCTCCGCGGCATCCAGCCGCGCCTGGAAGGTGCGCAGCTCAAAATAGTTCAGTGCCACCTCGGCGGTCAGGGACACCAGGGTGTCGTTCAGCTCTTCCCGTACAGCCTGAAGATCCGCTTCCGATGCCTCGATGGACCGGCGGACACCGCCGAACAGGTCGATTTCCCATGACGCGTCAAACCCGGCGGAATAGAGAGTCCTCGTTGATCCGCCGCCGGAATCGCCGCTTCCGCGACTTCTCTGGAGGGAGCCCGACAGATCGAGAGTCGGGAACAGACCTGCTCCGGCCGCCGCTCTTCTGGCACGCGCCTCTCGCACTCTGGACGATGCCTCCTTCAGATCGAGGTTTCCCTGCACCGCCCGCTCTATCAGTGCGGCCAAAACCGGATCATGGAAGGACTTCCACCACTGTGCGAGCTCTTCCGGATTCGCGCGGCCGGGACTCAGGCCCTCTTCGAGCCCGGCATTCCACATCGGCGCGGCAGCGGTTTCCGGAGCGGTGTAATCGGGGCCCACCGCCGCGCAGCCGGCAAAGAGCACAAGAGCCGGCGCCGCGAGGAGATATGCCCGTGCCCTCCGGATCCATTTCCTGTCTTTCCAAGCCATGTATATTCCTGTCCGCATCATGCTTCAGGGCAGCCCGAAGAACACCGGGTGCAGATGCAGCGCATGGTGCACTGACGGGATCCCCCTGTTGCACACCGCATGCAGAGGTTTGAGCGCCCTGTACGTCCCTGCGGCACAAGCCCGTGCAAGGCCTGATCCAAAGCCGTTTTCTCGGCAGAAATATCCATCTGTCCTCCTTGCCTTTCCCGTTATGACGAAGCAGGCTTCCCGATAGTCTACAAACAGAGAACCGCGGCCTCCGTGTGCGACCCGGAACTCCGGGATATCATGGGTCGGATCTTCTTCTCTTGAACTCCTTGATGTTCATCCCGGTCCACTTCTTGAAGGCTCTGCGGAAGGTGGTCGCCTCGGCGAAACCGATGCGGCCCGCTATCTGATCGACGCTCAGGCCGGTCGATGCCACGTATTCCTTTGCCAGCTCGATCCGTATCTCGTCCAGGATGTGCTGGTAGGTGGTACCCCGCTCGTGGAGTCTCCGCCGCAGAGTTCGGGGGCTCATCGCGAGCCTGCCCGCCACTTCCGGCAGGTGGGGGATCTGGCCCATTGACGATACGATGATCTCGCGGATGGCGCCTGTCAGTTCATCACATCCCCTGAGCCTGGCCTGGAGCTCCCGGCACTGTTGCTGGCAGACGAGCGCCATCTGAGGATGGCCCGTGAAGGTGGGACGATCTGCGCCATCTGCGGCCACCCTGAACAGATCCTTATCGGAGCCGAAGTGAACCGGACACCGGAACAGCTCGGTATAACGCGCGCTGTGGCCCGGGTCCGGATAGGTCAAGTGAATCTCGGCATACTGGAACTCATGGTTTGTGAGAAAGCCGGCCGCGGTGTGAAAGGTGGTGAGCAGTTCTTCCACCGAATAAATCCACAGGCTCTGGCTGTTCATGGGAAAGGCGGGGGATATCACCCACGTGATGTAGTCTCGTTCTTCATGACAGGAAAGCGTGACAAGCGATCCGTTCAGCTCCCAGAACTGAAGCGCCGCCTGGTTCGCCTCCCTTAAGGTGGGGCTGCTGATTATGGCGTAGCCCCAGAAGCCGAGCTCGCCAAGATTCTGCTTGGGGCCGATATTGAGGCCCAGGGCTGGGTCGCCGCTTTCCGCAAGAGCGTTGGCGACAATGCGCAGGTACTGCGAAGGGGTGACGAGGGCGTTTTCGTCACCGAGCCACGACTCCGCCAGGCCCGTTCCTCTCAGGACCCTCTCCGGCGAAATCCCCATGGAGGCCATCTGCCTCACAAGCCACTTCGCGCTGTCCGACGGGATCCTCTCCATCACCGGTGAATCCTCTCCTTCTGAAATCGATTACACGCTCAACGACAACAGTATTCCAAGACTCTACGATGTTTTATGCTTCAAGTCAAACAGACGAAGATCAAGGGCCATCGGGGTCATACCTGCCGGGCATTCGGGAATCTCGTTTGGCCTGATTTCTCATTTTTTTGACCTCATCGGCACTATTCAGCCCCGGAGATTGATGGTTATTGGTATAATCATACGCATTTCCCATACCGCTGCGGCCGGGCGGGCCGTGCGACGGGTGAGGGATGAGGATGAAGGACTTCTCGAACAGAACAGTCTATGTGGTGGGAGGCTCAAGCGGCATCGGCCTAGCCGCCGCCGGAGAGCTGGCCCGGCGGGGGGCCCATATCGTCATTTTCGGCCGCGACACACAACGACTGTCGCATGCCCTGGACAGGATCGCATCCCGCCGGATATCTCAGGATCAGCGATTTTCATATACCTCCATGGATGTCTCCGTCTGGCGGGAGGTGCTTCAGGCCGTCGAGAAGACAGCGGCTTCCGCCGGGCCTCCGGACGTCCTCATCAACTGCGCCGGCAGGGCGTACCCGGGCCGGTTCGAGGACATCGGGATGGACCAGGCGGAGGAGACGCTGAAGACCAATCTCCTGGGCTGCATACACACCTGCAGGGCGGCCATCCCGTTCATGAAAAAAAGCGGGGGCGTCATCGTCAACACATCCTCGGTGGCGGGCTTTGTCGGCGTCTTCGGGTACACGGACTACTGCGCGTCCAAGTACGGCCTCATCGGATTCTCGGAGGCCCTCAGGAGCGAGCTCAAGCCCTGGGGCATTCACGTCCAGGTGCTCTGCCCGCCGGACACCGACACACCGGGCTATGCCGTTGAAAACCTGACCAAACCCGAAGAGACCAGGAGGATTTCTACTGCAGCCAGAATCCTGACCCCCGAGCAGGTTGCATCCGCACTCATCAGGGGCATGGGCACGAGCCGCTTTCTCATCATCCCGGGCTTTGAATCCAGGCTGATATTTTTTATAAAGCGCCTCTTCCCCTCCCTGGTGGAGTGGGTGAACGACCGGCAGATCAGGCAGTGCCGTAAAGAGCGGGAGGGCGTCCGATGAAGTGCCTTCTCACCGGAGCAACCGGCTTTCTCGGCGCGAACGTCGTCTTCGAGCTCGTCCGGGCGGGGCACACGGTCCGGGCCCTCGGCCTCCCCGGATCAGAAACGAGATATATCAGGGATCACTGTGAGGAGATCTTCTTCGGCGATGTCACCTCATGGGAAGATGTGGACGCTGCCGTGTCCGGTGTCGATGCGGTGATCCACGCGGCGGGCGACACCTCGTTCTGGAAGAGAAACTTCGCCAGACAGCGCGCCGTCAACGTGGACGGCTCGGTGATCGTGGCCGAGGCGTGCCTGAGGCACGGGGTGAAGAGGCTGATCCACACCAGCACGGTCGACGCCCTGGGGTACAATCCAGACGGCCTCGCGGACGAGACCTGGAGCACATACAACTATGCCGGCCTGGGCTACAACTACGGAGACACCAAGCGGGAGGGCGAGAGGCGGGTGCGCTCCTATGCCGGCAGGGGACTCGAGGTGGTGGTCATCTATCCGGGCTCCATGCTCGGCCCCTATGACTTCACCATGCAGTTCGGCAGGCTCTTCTTCGACCTGCGCGACGGAAAGGTTCCGGCCCTGCCCTGCGGGGGAATCGGATTCTGCCATGTGACCGAGGTGGCGAAGGCCCATGTTTCGGCGCTCACCAGGGGGAGGCCGGGCGAAGGCTACATCTGCGCAGGTGTCAACGCCACCTACCGCGAACTCTGCGAGCTGATCGCGTCCAAGTTCGGCGGAAAGGCGCCGGGATGGGACATGCCGGGATGGGTGCTCGTTGCATACGGCGCTTTTCTGGAGCTTGTATCAGGGTTCACGGGCAGGGCGCCCGACATGAACCCCGGACAGGCCAGGTTCATGTCGATCAGGGCGTATTACGACTCCTCCAAGGCGGTCAGCGAGCTCGGCTACCGCATCCGATCGCTCAAGGAGATGGTGGACGACGCCTTTGCATGGTATACCGAGCAGGGATATCTGAGGTAGACAATGAAGAAAGAGACCGACAAGTACGTCCTGGCCATCGATCTGGGAACATCAGGGCCCAAGACCGCTCTGATCACGGTGTACGGCGAGGTGGCTGCAAGCGAGTTCCAGGAGACCCCGGTCATCCTGATGCCCGGCGGCGGGGCGGAGCAGGATCCCGAGATCTGGTGGCAGGCCATCATGACGGCGGCGAAGAGGATGCTGTCAAAAAACCCGGTGCATCCCGAAGACATCGCAGCCGTGAGCGTGACCACCCAGTGGTCGGGTACGGTTCCCGTAGACAGGCGCGGAAAGAACCTCATGAACGCCGTCATCTGGATGGACTGCAGAGGCTGCGAGGCGCTGAAGGACATCCTGAAAGGCGTGCTCAAATTCGAAGGCTACCCGCTGTGGAAGGTGTTCCACTGGCTCAGGCTCACCGGGGGCGCCCCGGCATCATCGGGCAAGGACCCTCTGGCCCATATCCTCTGGCTGAAAAAAGACTGCTCGGACGTCTATGAGAAAACCTACAAATTCCTGGAGCCCAAAGACTATATCAACCTGCGTCTCACGGGGAGGTTTGCCGCCACCTACGACTCCATCCTGCTTCACTGGGTGACGGACAACCGCGACCCTTCCCGGGTGGTCTATCACGAGAAGCTTCTGAAAATGGCCGGAATCGACCGGGAGAAGCTCCCGGATCTGGTCCGCGCCGTAGATATTCTGGGCACGGTGAAAGACGATGTCGCCAACGAGCTTGGGCTCAGGTCCGACACACCCGTCATCGGCGGCACCCCGGACGTCCCCTCGGCGTGCGTGGGCTCCGGTGCGGTGAGGGATTTCGAGGGGCACCTCTACATCGGCACCTCGTCCTGGATCTCGGCCCACGTGCCCTTCAAGAAGACCGATCTTCTCCACAACTTCGGCTCGTTCCCGAGCCCGCTCCCCGGGCGCTATCTGATCTTGGACGAGCAGGAGTGCGCTGGGAAATGTCTGACCTGGCTCAGAGACAACGTCCTGTATCACAAGGACGAGCTCATGCAGGAAGAGAACGCGCCGGACATCTTCAAGGTCCTGGACCGGATCGTCTCCCGAGTCCCCCCGGGAGCCGGCGGCGTGATCTTCACTCCATGGCTCTACGGCGAGCGCACGCCGGTGGAGGACTGTCATATCCGCTCCTCGCTTTTCAACCTCTCGCTCGAGAACACCCGGGAGGACATCGCCCGGGCCGTGTTCGAGGGGGTGGCCTTCAACCAGAAATGGCTGCTTCAATCCGTGGAGAAGTTCATGGGCAGACGGTTCGAGTACCTGAACTTCATCGGCGGCGGCGCCAACTCGGACGTCTGGTCGCAGATCCTCTCCGACGTCCTGGACAGGCCCATCCGCCAGGCGGCCGACCCAATCCACGCCAATGCCCGGGGCGCGGCCTTTCTCGCCTCCATCGCATTGGGTCACATCACGGCAGAGGATATACCGGGGCTTACCCGGATCAGAAAGGAATATCTCCCCAACCCGGACAACCGCAAGATATACGACGAGCTGTTCGCCGAGTTCGTGAACCTCTACAAGGTACACAAAAAAATCTGCTCGCGCATGAACAGGCGGGCGCCGCAGGTGTGTACTGTTGCGGATCCGGCGATCAGAACAAAAACAGGAGGACACTGACCGATGGAATATGAGGAGATCGTAAGACGGAACCGTGAGATACTTTCACGCCCGCTGAAGGCGATTCCCGAGGAGAAGCTGGCAAGAGAGCGGGACCTTTATTACAGACGGAACCGGCGCTCGCGGGAGATCTTCGAGAAGGCGAAAAACCTCATCCCAGGCGGCGTGGAGCACAACCTGAGCCAGAACAAGCCCTTCCCGCTCGCCATGGACCGGGCCAAGGGATATCGCATGTGGGACGTGGACAACAACGTCTATGTGGACTACCTCATGTCCGGAGCACCCATTATCCTGGGACACGCCTTCGACCCCCTGGACGAGAAGATCGTGGAGATCATCCGGGAAAAAGGACCTGCAACGGGGCTGACCTCCGAGTATGAGCTTATGGCCGCGGAAGAAATCATCAGACGCATGCCAGGGGTCGAGATGGTCCGGTTCCTCCAGTCCGGGACCGAGGCGGACATGGCGGCCGTTCGGATCGCACGGGCCTTCACGGGGAAGCAGAAGATCATCAAGATAGGCGGAAGCTACCACGGATGGTCGGACCAGATGGTCTATTCCCTGCACGTGCCGGGCACCGGACCCCTCAACTCCCGGGGCATCACCACCGAGAGCTATGCCCATCTGATCGATGTACCGCCGAACGATTTCGCAGCTCTGGAAAAGGCGTTCGAGCAGAACAAAGGCGGGGTGGCGGCCGTCCTGGTTGAGCCGATCGGCGGGGAATCCGGCACCCACCCGGTTCATCCGGACTGGAACAGGCGGATCCGGGAGCTCTGCGACCACTACCAGTCACTGCTGATCTTCGACGAGGTGGTGACCGGCTTCAGGCTGGACATGGGCGGGGCTCAGAAATATTTCAACATCACGCCGGATATCACGGTCCTGGGAAAGATCATTGCACACGGCTACCCATCGGCGGGAGCGGTGGGAGGCAGGAAGGACGTGATGAGCGTTTGCCAGGGAGGTATGGGCGAGAAGATCTATATCGGGGGCACCCTCGCCGCCAACCCCATCACCACGGCGGCCTGCTACCACGCCTTGAGGCTCATGGAAGAGCACGATGCGGTGAAAAAGGCGACCGCCTATGCGGACAGGCTCACCGCAGCCATGAACGAGCTCTTCGCCGCCCGGGAAGACCTGGGGTTCTTTGTCTACAACTTCGGACCCATCATGCACTATGTGACCACCGCGTTTTTCGCGGTCGACCTCTCAAGTCCGGACGCCTTCACGCAGATCATGGCGCGCAAGCAGACCGCGGACGACTACCAGGTCGCCACTCTTTCACATGGCCTGTGCACCCTGGCCGGAACCCGGATGTACACGTGCATGCAGCACGACGACGAGGCGCTGAACAAAACCCTTGAGGTGTGGGAGTACCTGCTTTCCCTCATTCCCCGGGGATAAACAGGGGGATCGAAACCCGCTATCCATAAGAGACAAAGGAGGATGAAAAAAATGACGGATGCATTCGCCGACAAACCAATTGCGATACCCGAGAGCATCGATATGGAGAATCATGTGATCGCGACGTACTGGGTCAAGGCCGACAAGTCCATGGACATGTCGCTCATGGGACAGATCCTGGCCATCGAGCAGACCACGGGCACCTGGGTGCCGGTGCCGGGCGAGACGCCCGAGGTCAGGGCAAAGCACGTGGCCAAGGTCATCGGCGTCTACGAGGCGCCCTCACACGAGTACGGGCTGCCCGAAGACGTGAAGGAGCGGCAGTACATCCTCCAGATCGCGTTTCCCGCGGCCAACGTTGAGGATCAGCTGCCCATGCTCCTCACCGCCACGGTCGGAAACATCTCCCTGGTGCCCAACTTCAAGCTCCTGGACCTGAGGATGCCCAAAGCCACCCTGGAGAAGTACCAGGGCCCGCGCTTCGGCATCGACGGGTGGTACGAGGCCTTGGGCATCGAGAAGAACCGGCCCATCATGAACAACATGATCAAGCCCTGCAGCGGCTACCCCCTGGAGGTGGGGGCCAGGCTCTTCCGCGAGGTCGCCATGGGCGGCTGCGACGTGATCAAGGACGACGAGCTCATCGCGAACATGTGCTACAACAGCGCGGTGGACCGCGTGAAGACCTACATGGAGATCGAGCGGCAGGTCTATGAGGAGACGGGCGAGCACACGCTCTATACCGTCAACGTCACGGATCGGCTCCCGAGGATGTTCGACCTGGCGAAGCGCTGCATCGACGCCGGGGCCAACGCCATGATGGTCAACTACCTGGCCGTGGGGCCGGAGGCCATGCGGGCCCTGGCCGAAGACCCGGAGATCAACGTGCCCATCCTGGCCCACATGGACGTGGGAGGCGCGTACTTCATGTCGCCGTACCAGGGCATCTCTTCACCCATCATATTCGGAAAGATCCCGAGACTCTGCGGCGCGGACAGCATCGTGCTTCCCTTCTCGCTCGGCGGTAAGGGCATCTACATGCACGACCGCTTCATGGCAACCTGCCGCAACCTCACCTATCCCTTCGGCGCTCTGAAACCCGTGCTGCCCATGCCCTCAGGAGGCATTACGCCCGCCAATGTGCCCGACATCATCAACTCGCTCGGCAGAGAGATCATGATCGGCTCGGGCGGCGGCATTCATGCACATCCAAAGGGCCCCACGGCGGGCGTGAAGGCGTTCCGCCAGGCCATCGACGCCGTGCTCAAGGGCATCCCCATCGAAGAGTACTCCAAGGAGCACGAGGAGCTGGGGATCGCGCTGGGAACCTGGCAGAAGAAGACCGAATTCAAGATCGCATAAGAATAAGAAAGGGTTCGGTTCGAGCGGTTCGGGCGCGGGAAAGGATGAGCATCTTATGAGCAGTTATCTTCACGACGACCCGCGAATGCCTTCTGCATGGGGTCCGTGGTTTTCCCATGAATACATTACCTATTTCTCTGTGCAGGCCGTGCCCGGGATCATGAACCTCCCTCCCGTCCGGGTGATGCCGAACCCGGGACTGTACGACGAGCGGTATCCGATCGGCCCGAACCATGTCGATCTCTACAAGGAATCATACCGGGAGGTCAGGCGGCTGGACCCCCTGACCTCGTACGACTACGCCGAGCGCAACGGCGAGTTCACTGAAGAGCCTCCGGTGCAGGCCGAGATCGAGCCCTGGAAAATCCTGGTCATCTACAGCACCGAGCCCGACCTTGAGCTGGACTGCGACCTGGTGCTCCACAAACGCCAGAAGATCACCGGTGGGTCCCACGGGTGGCGGCACATGCAGTTCCGGATCCCGGGCCTCACCATCGGCATGGCGCCCGAGTCGTTCCACCGCCATGTGGAGCTTGCGAACAAGGCCTTCGGCCTCGGGAACGACTACTGGGGGTGGAGGTTCCTGTCCCGCGCTACGCACTATCTTGCCGACCTGGGGCATCCGTTCCACGTGAAGGCAGCCCCTTTCGACTTCATGCTCAGGACCCTGCTGTCACCCGCAAAGATGCTCCAGACCCTCTCCGCGACCCACACCGGCTACGAGGTGTACAGCGAACGGCGCTTCCGGGAAGGACTGCCCGCCTTCAGAGAGGCCCTGATCTCGGGCGCCCGTGACGGAGAGTCATCAGGCGGCGATGTTCATCAAGAGCTGAACAGCTACATCGAAACGGCCAGAAGCCGCCTGAGCCCCATTTTCCGGCACCTTATCCGGAGGTTCGGACAGGGCCTCATCGATGCCTATGCCCGTGTCGAACACAACAGCCGGACGGACATAGCCGCACAGACCAGAATGTGCTCTGCTGACGCGTCCGCGGTCATTTTCCGGGAATCGAACGCCTCTGCCCTCGGATATCTGGATAATGCCACGGCTGAGATACTCCGTGATGTGGGGAGGATACTGGGGATGCTGTTTGCAGAGTTTGCTTCGGGCTATGCAGGCGGATCGGGATGACCCCGCACCCGCCTGCATGAACCCGGTGACGGCAATGTCCGATCTGTCCGGTCAGAACGAGAGATCGACGCCTACGGCCACGGTCGTCGTGTTGTTCTCGGTTTTCACCGGGCCGATGTCGGTGTTGATCGTCTCATCCTCCCAGATCGTGAATGCGACGCCGAGATTGAGCTTGACGGCCGGCGTTATCCGGTAGCCGATGCCCGTGGAGAGATTCCAGTTGTCCGAGTACAGGGTCTCGATTGCACCGGTAGCGCTGAGGAAGTATCCGTCCATATCGTCCCAGAGGTGGTCCGTATACAGAAAGCCTGCGCTGATCTCCAGCTCCGGGGTCACCAGATATGCCGCGGAGAGGCCCCAGCTCCAGACATCTCCCGCCATGTCCGAGATGCGCTCACCTGTAACCGACCTTCCCCAATCCGCAGCCTCCTGGAAGAAATAGTTGAAATCGGCTTCTCCCCTGAGCTCCGGCGTGATCTGGTATGACGCGCCGAAGCCGATCATGGCCGGAAAATCACGCCGATTTCTGTCGCCGTCGACAAACAGGCCGATGTCCTGGCTGATATTGTCCGATCCGTTCACGTCATCCTTGAAATTCAGGCTCACCTTTGACTCATACCGAAGAGCGAGGACCAGACCGTCAATGGGCACCGCCTGGATGCCGAAAACCGCACCCCACCCGTTGGCCGACTGCTCCACATCCACCGTCAGGGGCACGTCCGGGGTCGCATCGCCAAGCGTCCCGCCCGTCAGGGTCAGCTCACCTTCAATATCGTTATCCGCCTGGATGTAGCGGACTCCTGCGGCTATGGAGATGCAGTCGGTGACCTTGTATGCACCGCCGATGGTCCCGGTGAGATACAGGGAACTCGCCTCAATGCTCTCACCCGCGATGGCCGTGTATCCCACCTGTCCGAATGCGTCCATGAATTCCTGGTTTATCTGCTGCAACACCCCCGCTCCGATGCGTCTGGTGGTGATCGACCCATCCGGGTAGTCCAGTGATGCACCGTTTCCGGGTATGTATATCCCTGCGAACACCGACCATCTGTCCCTCGTGTACGCCGCATAGACGTTGGGAACGAACCAGTCTGGATCATCCTGTTCGAAGCTCACCGGAGAGAGGGTGAGAGGATCCGTAAACGTATGTTCCGGTCTGCGGAACAGGGTCTGGTTCGAGACATTGAGGTGGAACCCGTCCGAGAGACACACCAGGCCCGCAGGGTTATATACCACGATGTCAGCGGCATCCGTGGCGGCATTGCGGTTGGCCAGCCGCACCCACTCGGCGCTCATGTTGGTCAGGTTGTCGATCTGTGCATAGGCATCTGTGGCGATCATGGTGCCAAGCACTCCGAGAATGGACCAGAAACGGTTCAGACGCATACAAACCCCCTTTCACGAAAATTGACCGTGTTTCCTGCGAAGAAGCCCCTTCATACAGCACACACATTTCACCCATGATATCCTGCCCTAGAGAAAACCACAGCTTCACGGAAAAAAATATGATCATTCCTGCCAAAGTTGTGACAAATCAGGCCAAACGATGAATGCTCTATCCGGCAAGATCGTTGTCTTAAAAGCACTTCACCCCTCCAGACGCCCGCCCGTACCGTGCACACATTGAAAGTTGCACGACCGCATCTATCCTGTTCCTCAGTACGAGGAGAGAAAAAACCGGCGTGTATCGTATTGAGAACATGCATGCGCCGGGCAGCGGAGGGAATGTCCGGGCAGGCTCACTCCCTGAAATACCGGGCAGGAGATTGTTATGGAGAAATGCCGGGACATGCCCCTGGCCTCACTGCTTGCACAGTTCGCACACCTGATCGAAAGATTTGCCGCGGATGAGAAAACATATCTCAACCGCTCTCTCAAATACGCTTCTCACATCGGCCTCGCGGGGATCATTCTGAGCGGCGCGGCCGTTGAGCTCCCCGCCCTCTCCGGCGCTTTTCTTCTCGTGACTCTTACTCTGTGACTCTTACTCTGGTTCTGAACATATGGTTCCCGGCCTGGGCCTCGGCCCTGATCGTGGCCGTTGTTCTTCTGTCCGGCGATCTTGCAGCCGGCATCGCAGGCATGCGCAAGACCGGGAGCGGAATCACGAAGGCGCGGGTGCACATGAACCGGGTCAAGGAGGACGTAAGATGATGGAAAGAGAGTTGAGGAAGAAAATTCATGACACCGCACTGGAACTCAAAGAGGTGAAGACAGAGCTCGGCCGCAGATATGAGAACCTGATGAAGGTTGCGAAACCTCTGGTGCTGCTGGTTGTCGGCTATATCGGCCTGAAGACGGCCCTGTGGATTATCGGCACCCTGATTTCGCTGGCATGGAAATACATGCTCCTGTTCTTTGCAATGGTAGGCTTCCTGCTGCTGAAGCGGAGGATGGCATCACAGCCTTAGGCGTTCCGCCTGTCGCACTCCGGCCGGCGGAACCTCACCCACGCGGCACAGACCTGGGCATGAGATGAATGCTGTCGGCGTCTCCTTCAGCCGTTTCCCGGCGATTCCGAAAGCGCATTGACCGTTTCGAGGCACTCACCGCTCCTTGTGCGTTGCAATGTGGATAAGCACGGCTGTGACCACCATTATAGTATAAGTGTAAGCAGCGGTTCCCCTGTGTCGGTGAGGAATGCGCGATCGGGCGTGAAGGACAGGTATAATCCAGCCCCAAAAACATCCGCCTGGATCCGGACTCCTCCAACAGGGCGGACAAACAGGACGGTTTAGCGGAGGAAACCGACGTGCTTGCCCAAGGGAAACCTCTGAATCAAAGCCTGTCGAGATGCCGTCGAGCCGGATTGCGGGTCCGGCCGTCCATGGAATGAAGGCACCGGTGAGATGTGCTCCCCGGACATATGGCACGAGTGTCAGTTCTAGCGCATGACATGTGGTTAACCGGGCCTTTCAGACCGTCCTGATCCGCACAAACGATCTCCGGGCGCTGTGCCCGGAAAAAACGGAAAAAAGGAGAATCGTCATGAGAAAAATCATTCTCACCCTCGTCATGACTCTGATTCCGGTTGCGCTTTTCGCTCAGCTGGAGACGCTCCCTGAAGGCGCCCTGGTACCCGGCGCGAGCTTCATCACCGCACTGGTGGTGGGGATCATACTTGCGTTCGGGTTCCAGCTCATCCTGATGAATCTTTCTGCAGCCGCGGGGTTGAGCGTCCTTCACAGCCCGCTCGAATCGGTCAGAAAGAGAGTTGGGGCCGGAGGCGCCGCGGAAGGCGAAAAGCAGCATGAAAAATCGGGGCCCATTGAGGAAAAGATGCGGACCGTGAACACCACGTTCGGCATCTGGGCCATCGCCACGTCGAGCATATCCCTGTTCTTCGCCGCCTGGCTCGCAGTCGAGTTCAGCACGGCACTGACCGTCGTTGCGGGAATCACTCTGGGCCTTGCCATCTGGGGGCTCTTCTACATCGCCACCTCAATCCTGGAGATGACGGCCGTATCATCCATGGTGGGATCGCTGATGGATGTCGTGCGGTCGGGTTTCCGGACGGTCACCGAAACGACATCAGGCATCTTCGGACGCTCTGAAGAGCGGAAGGCGGCCGACACCACCCGCAGCATTATCGAGGCGGTCAGGACCGAGGTGTTCGGCGATGTCAGCGCACGGAAGACGATTCAGGGATACGTCGACCAGGTCAAACCGGGCTACCGCGAGCTCGGCAAAGAAATCCAGAACATTCTCAATAATGCCGAGGTCGAGATCCATGCGTCGCCCTCACGCGATACTCTTACCGCCCGCTTTCATGTCGGAGGTGTCGCCGCCGCGGCCGCAGAGGCGAAAAAAGCCGCCCGCGAGGCCAGGGAGATAATGGGCGAAGAGGCACGCTCGGACAAGGAAAGGGCCGAAAAAATCGCTGACGCGTCGGCACGGATGGCAGGCATGTCACGGGAGGATGCCGAAAGGTACCGGCACAAGGTGGAAGAATATCTGGCGAGAACGGGCAAGGATGAGCTGAATCCCGAGGGAATCAAACGGGATATCGACAAGCTGATATCCGACCCCAAGGCCGGAGCGGACGCAATCCTGTCCCGGCTGAACGACATCGACCGCTCCACGATCACAGCCATCCTGGCTCAGAGAAAGGACATGGATCAGGAAGAGGCCAGTCGTGTCGTGGATATGGTCGCGGGGACGGTGAGCAGTCTCAAGTCACGGTATCAGGCGCCGAAGGGGCCCGCCGAAGGCGCCGCATGGGAGCGCCCCACCGGAATGATGGGCAGAGCGCGAGACATTCTCGACTCAACGGACAACCCGGAGATCAATTTCGACGCCATCAAGGCGGACTTCGAAACCATGCTGCACGACCCGAGAGGCGGGGCATCCTCGCTGATCCACAGGCTGAAATCCATCGACAGGGATGATATCAAGCACATGGTGACCCGCGGCAACCCGAACATGAAGGAAGAAGACGCAGAGCGGATGATCGAGAGGATCGAAGGGGCAAGAGACGATATGATCGCCCGGGTCGAGAAGATGCGCGACGAAGTGAACGCCAGGGTCAAAAGTGCGGAAGAGACCGCCCTGTACCATGTCGAGGAGACGCGGAAAGTGGCATCATCGGCTGCATGGTGGGTCTTCGCGGCAGCTCTTGTATCGGGCGTGGCTGCAGCCGCAGGAGGCATAGTGGCGATCATCACCTGACGCCTGGGCGCGCGCTGATCGGAACAGCACATATCGGAGGCCGTCGCTGCGACGCCCGCTCGGAATATCCGGGCATGCCGGATCAAACCGGCGGGCTTGCGGCATTGCTGCGTTTCGGGCCTACGCATTTCACCAGGGTGTTGACAGTGTGCGAGCACCTCCAGTATTACTGTCCACTGACAGATTTCCCCGTGTCCGAACAATTTCGCTGGAGAAACGATGTCGGTGAGGCTGTTGACAAACTGGTTCATAGCGACCCGTCCCTGGTCGTTTACCATGACCCTTATTTCTGTGAGCGTGGGCAGCGCTCTAGCTGCGCTCGACGGCAGCTTCTCCTGGGGCCTCTGTCTTCTTGCGGCGGCGGGCGCGGTTTTCATGCATGCGGGCACCAATCTCCTGAACGACTACTATGACGTGAAACACGGCCTGGACACTCTCTTTTCTGCAACGGCGCAGTACCGTCCGCACGCAATCGTCCACGGCTTGCTGCCCGCCGAACAGGTGTTTCGTGCAGCCTGCGGCCTCTTTGCAGCCGCCTCGCTCATCGGCGTCTATCTCGCATTTGCGAGCGGATGGATGGTTCTGCTCATCGGACTTGTCGGGGTCCTGGCCGGAATAGGCTACACCGCGCCTCCCATGAAGTACAAGTATCTCGCGCTGGGCGAGGTCTCGGTGTTCCTCATGTGGGGACCTCTCATGATCGAGGGGGCGTACTATGTGCAGACGCATGTCCTGAGCTTTCAGGCCTTCCTGATATCCATCCCCTTCGGGCTTCTCGTGGCGCTGACGATATTTGCCAACAACATACGTGACATAGACCACGACAGCTCCCGCAATATCCGAACCCTTGCCATATGGCTCGGCCCGGATAGAGGGGTTCGCGCCTACCTTCTGCTCATGGCCCTCGCATATGTCAGCACGCTTTTCCTGACTCTGTCGAACATGCTCAGCCTCTGGGGCCTCCTGGTGTTTCTGTCTCTCCCTCTGGCGGTACAGCTCCAGCGCCGGATGGCCCGGGGCATCCCGCAGGACGCCGATGCTATGACAGCAAAGCTCGATACGGCCTTCGGCGTGCTGCTCGTAGCCGCGCTGATCATTCAGGGCCTTGGAGGATGAGCAGTTCCGGGCACAGGCCCGTCTGGCCCACGGTCGTCCTGGCTTTCGGTCTGTGGTTCTTCACCTTTACTCTGCCCTGGTTCAACTTCTGGATCAAGATATCCCTCTCCGCCGGTCTGCTCGCCGCACTGGCCGTGCGGGCGCACACCCTCCGGGACAACCTGACGGCCTTCGACAGAACCGCGTTCATCCAGGGTCTGCTTGCGGCCTCCGCCCTGTACGGCATCTTCTGGCTCGGAGCAGAGGCGTCTTCGTGGCTCTTTCCCTTTGCGCCGCAGCAGATAGAGACCATCTACAGCAAAGGGGACGGCATTCCGAAACCGGTCGTTTTCCTGCTTCTGCTCCTCGTCACCGGGCCGTGCGAAGAGATATACTGGCGCGGATTCCTGCAGAGAAATCTCATGCGCCGCTACGGCCCGACGAGAGGCTGGATCGCTGCGACCGCGATCTATGCCGGTGTGCACATCCTGTCGTTCAACTTCATGCTGATCGGAGCGGCGGCCGTTGGGGGTGCTTTCTGGGGGCTGCTCTACTGGAAATTGAATCGCCTCGATACCCTCATCATCTGTCATTCCGTGTGGAGCGCGTTCATTTTCACGGTCGCACCGATTTCGTGACAGCGGTCGTTTTTCCCGGCCTGAAACGCGAGAATGGGCATCGCCTTTTGTTTCTTGCATTCACGCAAAAGGCTCTTCGCCGTCTTTGAATCGATCGGCCTTGAGCCTATTATCTACCTATGGACATCATCCGCAGATCGGCTTTCCGATCGGTACGCCTGCAGCGAGAAGCCGGAGCTTCCAGACGGTGGGGTTGATTCGGATGGACAGAGTGGCGAGAGAAGAGCTGGAACTGCTGGCCGGCAATGTCGATGAAGTGTGTGTTTCGATATATCTTCCCACTCATCGGGCCGGAATGGAAACACAGCAGGGAGCGATAAGGCTCAAGAACCTGCTCAAGAAGGCCGAAGAGCTGCGGCCTCTGACCAGCCTCCGCCCGGCGCAGATGCGGGCGCTGCTCGAACCGGCCCAGAATCTCATTACGGACACTCTTTTCTGGCAGTATCAGGATGAAGGTCTTGCACTGTTTCTATCCCCCGAGGGCATGCGCTCATATCGTCTCCCGATCCGTTTCGACGAACTGGTGGTCGTGGGCAGGCGCTTTCATGTCAAGCCGATTCTCCCCCTGCTCTCGGCAGACGGGCGTTTCTTCATACTGGCGATCAGCCGGAGCCGGGTCAGACTGCTTCGATGCACCCGATATCGGTTTGACGAGGTCGATCTCCCGTCTGTGCCCGCAAACATTTCGGATGCACTGCAGATCGATGAGGCCGGGAAAGAGCTCCAGTTCCATACCAGAACGAGTCCAGCCGCCGGAGCGGGAAGACGCCAGGCCATATTTCACGGCCACGGGGCCGGTGAGGACGAGGACAAGACGAATCTCCTGCGGTATTTCCATCGGATCGACAGGGGCCTGCAGGAGGTGCTCCGAGACGAGCACTCACCGCTGGTGCTGGCAGGCGTCGGATATCTGTTTCCGATATACCGGGAGGCGAACACCTACCAGCATCTGCTGGACGAGGGGATCGAAGGCAATCCCGACGAGCTGAGCGCTGCAGAGATTCACGGGAAGGCCTGGGAGATTGTCAGGCCGCTTTTCATGAAAAAACAGGAGGAAGCCGCGGCAAAATTCGAGCGGTTTTCAAAAACCGGGAACGGCCAGGCCTCGAACGACCTCGAAAAGGTCGTTCCGGCGGCCTACAGCGGCCGCGTGGATACGCTCTTCGTCGCGGCGGGTGCCCAGCGGTGGGGAACGTTCGATCCTGACTCCCAGCGTGTCGAACTGCACGAAAAGCCCCAAGCGGGCGACGATGATCTGCTGGATCTTGCCGCTGTCCAGACGTTTCTCAATGGAGGGAGCGTGTATACATCGGATCAGGGAGACATACCCGGCGGATCCGCCCTTGCCGCGGTCATGCGGTACTGACCTCTCGCTACAGGCACGGAAAAATTTCCGGGACCTGAAAATCCCTCTTAAAAAAATCACAACTCGTGAACACAGAGGACCTCGGGAGGTATGTTCCCGCTTGCCAGATCGCAGAGATGCCGGTGGTGAGTGAAGAGTATCACCTGGGTCCGGCCAGACAGTTCTGCCAGGATCTTCAGGGTCTGGGCGGCACGAATGTCGTCGAAGCTTGCGAGGATATCGTCGAGGATGAGGGGCATGGGCTCTCGCCCTTCAAGACGCTGCTCCAGGCTCGCCAGGCGCAGAGCCAGGTAGAGCTGGTCACAGGTTCCTTCGCTCATGGCCTCGATGTGCACCCTGCCCCCGTTGCGTAGGCCCACGAGAACCTGACGGTCGCTGCTGTCGAAGTCCGCAGCAAGCCCCTGGAGGCTGTCCAGGGTCATTCTGCGGAAGAATTCCCCTGCCCGGGTGAGCACCCTGCCCTGGCTCTTCTTGCGGTGGTGTTCCAGAATGCCTCTCATCTTCGAGGCAGCCAGAGTCAGGCGGGCGTAATCCAGGACCGCGTCTTTGATCCCGGCAAGAACAGACTCCATCTCTTCTGAAAGCTGAGACGCCATGCTCCCGCCCGCCATCTCGTCCCGCTCTCTGTCGAGCCTCCCGATTTCCTGGTTCAGCTCACTGCGCTGTTTTTCCAGATCTTCGATCTCACGCTCGAGATCAGAGATCTCCTGTGGAAGAGCATCCGCGTCCACCGATGCCACCTCGGCCAGAAAAACCTCCAGGTCGGAGCCTCCCGCAGACCTGCTGATGATGCGTCGGAGCTCGTCGGCCCGCATGGCCTTTTCCCGGTACGCGGCCGAAACGGCCTCACGTCCGGGAAGCAGGCGCGGGTCGTCGCAATGCGCCTCCTTCAGGAGTGCCAGGATCTCGCCATCACATTCCGAAACGACCCCCCGGTGATACTCCAGTGACTTTTCGAGATTGCGCTGCCTTTCTGCGAGGGCATTGAGGCGTTCGCGAATTTTCAGGCCTTCCTGAAGTTCTCCGTTGAGCTGCTCGACGAACTGGGCGTATCCGATTTCTGGCATGTCCCGGCCGAGATCGGCGCACAGTGCCTGCACTTCTTTTTCGAAACGGTCGTTGCGCGATTCGATGGCCTTGATCGCGCTCGACTTCTCCTCTATCTCTCGCACGAACCCGGCAAGCTCGTCGAATTTCCTGAGCACGGCCCGCGCCTGATCCGGGCTCGCATCCGAATCCAGGCCCGCAGACACGAGAGCCTTCGCCCACCGCACCTTCCAGTCTTCAAGGCGCTCTTTTGCACGGGCGACCTCCTGCTCCTGCACAAGAACCTTCCTCTGGGATTCGAACATCCTATCCTGAAGATCTTTTCTCCTGATATCCGCGTCACGCTCATTTCTGATGAGATCATCGGCCTTCCCGTCCAAAGCCGACAGGGTGAGGGCTTCGGCAGGTGAATCGGCCAGACCCGTGAGACGCTGCAGCCCATCTCTGAACCTGGAGAGTTCCCGTACTTTTTCCTCCAGCTCCGCAGACCGTGCTCTCCACTCCCGGCACAGGGCCGTGGCCTCATCATAGCGGATCAGCCAGTCGCTCATGTCTCCCGGGGTCCCCGGAGTGATGCCCGCTGGTTTCCAGACCTCGTTCCATTTCTGTTCGAGGGTCCGCTTCCGTTCCAGGAGCTCACGGATGTCGGCCATGAGCTCCCCGATGGTCTGTTCGCTGCTTTCCCGGCCGGCCACGAGTTGGGCAAGCCTGACCACCCGGTCCGATTCACGCCGCAGACGGTCGCTGATCTCATCCGCCTCTGAAACGGCTTGTTCGAAGGCCTCCGGCAGGCCTGATTCATTTCCCTCGCGATCATCCCACTGAGCCGCGGAAACGCCCACCGGTGAATCCCACGCCGCTCTGATCAGACGCCATAAGTCATCCCTGCGCGTTCTGACCTGTATGAGCTGCTCCTCGGTCGGTATATCTCCCTGTATCTTGAGCGCTCTGATCTCGTTCTCGATGCGCCTGAGCCGGCTGCGCTCTTCTTCAGCATGCCTTTCGAGCTCTCCTATGCGCTGCTTCAGCGCGGTGAAATCTCCGGAAAAGCGTGCCACTGTCTGTTTGCCCGGGACGGGAAGAGAGAGAAGCTCCCTGTGCGTGATGCCCTTCAGGCCGAGCTTGTCCATCTTCTCTTGAGATGCCTCGGCCAGGGAATTCACCTGATTGTAAAGACCGTCGACCACGTTCTCGCTGACCCCGCTGCGGCGGTATTCCTTCAGAAGGTTTTCGAGGGCGTGTATATCCCTTGGGGCGGGGATCCCGGCGAGCCTTTCCCTGATTTCCGCCAGGTCGGCAGTGCACTTCGCCAGGGCCGTGTTCTGATGCTCAAGGGCTGTAACAAGGTCCTTGTTTTTCTCGCAGAGATCCTCGATGCGGGCCCTGTCCTCAGCACGAAGGCACAGCCCGGCGAGGCTCACTCCTTCCCCGGCGAGGCGAAGCTCTCTTGCGACCCGCCGGGCGTCTCTCTCGATCTCGAGCACGGTTTCCTTGAGCCGGGGAAGCTGCTCGCCGGCCTGCTTGTAGTTCCCCGATTCCTGGAAAAGCGCTGTGATACGCGCCCTGTGGGCCAGGAGATCGTCCGGGACGCGAAGCGATGCGATCTCTTCACGCACAGACTTCAAGGCAGCGGTATCACGTGCGATAGCATCACCTGCTGCTTTCAGCCTCTCTTCGGCACGCTCTCGCCTCACGGTGAATCCCTCGGGGAGAACGACGGCTCCCGCCATGGCCTCGAGCTCGGTCTGGATCTCTCTGAGCTCGTCCGCGTCTTTGCAGGCCTCGTTCATGCGCTTTCTCCGGTTCAAGACCGCGGTTTTCTCACGCACCAGGCGGGAGACTTCTTCCTGCTTCTCGACAGCCTCGCGCATGCGTTCTTCCAGCTTCGCCCATTGGGCGCCCGAGAGGGAATGTTCCTTGAACTTTCTCTTGAGCTCTCTGTACTCAGCTGTCAGCCGGTTGATCACCGGAGTCGTTCCGGTCGGCTTGAAAAGGGCTGCCGCTTCTGCTTCGAGTGCCGTTATGATCTCTTTCACCCCTGAGAATCCGGACGCGGCTGCGAACAGGACTGCCCCGAGCTCGCCCTCGCCCGCAGCCAGCTTCTTTCCGCCCTCCACCAGCGAGGACGAGTCGATTCCGTACATGCGGGTGAACACATCCTGGGAAACATCGTCGAGGAACCGTGCGAGCTCTCCCTCGCTCAGCGCATTGCCCGACTCGTCCAGCAGCGTGTTCTTGCTGCCCTTGCGGCGGATGAAAAATCGCTCGGTGCCGTCTGAGAGCTTGAGTCTTGCCCCGATTCGAAGCGCATCATAGTCATGGACGAAATTGTCCGGCGTTTTTGGATGGATGCCGTAGAAAAAGGCGATGAGCGCCCTCAGGGCAGCGCTCTTCCCGGCCTCGTTGGGCCCGTAGACCAGATGGAGACCGTGGTTGCCTCTGGTGAAATCCAGTGTTCTCCCGGTAAAGGGCCCGTATGCCTGAAGGTCGAGATTCAGAATCTTCATCGCCCCTCTCCGGGACCTCTCATGCGGGCGATGAGCCGCTCCATCCCCTCCCGGAGGATCTGGTCGAGCCATCTTTCATCGTCCGGCGAAAGGGCGTCTTCTCCGGAGGTGATCTCCGGAGGGAGCTTCTCGAAGAGCTTTTTCAGAGCTGCACGTCCGCTCTGGAGAAACTCAGCCTCATCTTCAGCCGTCTGCCCCATGGCTCTGAGAAGATCGTCCGGCAGGCCGGCATGAAGCCCGGACTGATCCGTTCCGTGGGTGAAAACGATTTTTTCGAGCCAGATCTCTCCTCTGCCCGCATCGATGGCCGCGGCCCTGAGCTCGTTGCGCCACCGGTTGGGGTCTTTCAGAAAGGCGCCGTGTATTCCGCCGTCTGTGCTTATGGTCGTGCGCACGGCTGCGATCCTGCCGTCGGCATCGTCCAGGATATCGACGAGCCGGCTCGCAAACGCCGCCATGAAGTCATCCTCATTCCAGCCGTGCATCTCGAAATTCAGGTGATACCAGCGCAGGACGTCGAGCGTTCGGAACTCGGCGTCGACCACCTCTGCGTCTTCGACGCTCACGAGCATGCAGCCCTTGCCGCCGGTCTCGCGGATGTGGCGGCCCTGGATGTTGCCCGGGAACACGATGTAGGGTGAGGTGCTCAGGACCTCGTGCTTGTGGACATGGCCCAGCGCCCAGTAGTCGTATCCCTTGGCGACGAGTGAATCCAGAGTGCAGGGGGCATAGGTGTCGTGCCCGGCGTATCCGGCAAGGGATGTATGCAGGACCCCTATGTTGAATGCATCCCTGAGGGGCTCCGGGTAGGACGGGACCCAGTTTTCCTCGACCGACCGACCGGGGAACCCCCGGCCGTGGATCACCGCGCCGAGCCTGTCGATACGCCTGGATTCGAAGGTCCTGGTAGAGAAGATGTGCACGTTTTCCGGCATCTTCAGGCTCCGGGAGATTGGGCTCGAAGCATCGTGGTTGCCTGCTGCCAGAAAAACCGGTATCCCGGCATGGTGAAGCCTCGCCATCTGGCTGACAAAAAACAGCCCGGTGTTATAGTCCCGCCAGTCCCGATCGAAGATGTCGCCCGACAGGATGACAAAGCCCGCCTCTTCATCGAGGGCGAGCTGGACGAGGTTCTTCAGGGCCCTCCTCGACGCCTCGCGGATCTCATTCACCGGAGCACCTTCATACCGCGCCAGACCCTTGAGCGGGCTGTCGAGGTGAATGTCTGCCGCATGAATGAACCTGAACACCGCAAAACCTCCCTGGACGGCTTCCCAACTGCAGTTACTGATGATCGCGAAGTGCTGAAAGATATTGAAGAAGAATTATATACCAGGCAGTGGCTGTTCACAATTCATATTTTGCACCGACACAGGGGCGCCCGGCAGCGGGATGAAAAATACTTTTTATCACCCCATCTTACAGGCCCCTGCCGGCATCGACCGACAGAGGGACCATTGTTTTTTATAAACCGCATGATATCTTATTTATTCAGTGCTGCAATGGATCGATCAGGGATGTATCAGCAGTGCTCCGAGAATACCCAGCATCCCCGCAGCAGTTTCGATACCGGGATTTACCCGACTGACGAAAGACGCGTGCACCCGGATTTTATAAGGCAGGACGAGCGGGCCTGCCGAAAGGTGCACGTTTTCGTCCAATAATGGAGTGAAAAGGTTTCTCTCCGCCCTTGAGGCTGGTGAACATGAACATTAGAAGTACATTCCCATCTGCTCTCCCGACCTGTCATTCAAAAAGACAATACCTGCTGAAAGGAGGTCCACATGCGAACCGTGCTCCTCTCCTGCCTGCTCCTGATGCTTGCGAATACTTCATTCGCCAAGATCATAGATTTCGAGGATCTTGCCCACTACCTTCCCGGCACAGGCCTGCTGATCGAAGACACGAGACCTGTTACAGACGACTACATGGGGTTCGTCTGGTCCGGTGACAAAACAGGAGACCCTCTCGCGGGCAACCCTCCCTGCGCATCGGGAGAAGCGTTTTTGTGGATGGAAGGAACCGGCAGCACCTATCTGTATGCCGCGGAATTTTCCATGGCCAATGAGGCCAGACCGTTTCGCATCGTGAGCCTCATGATCGGATCGTATTTCTTTGAAGATCAGGTGGTGTTCGCGTCCGGAAGTTCGAACGGCGGCGTGCGTTATCAGCAGACCTTTCTCATCGAAGATGCCATGCACCTCACCAGGCACCAACTCGATTTTCAGAACATCGGTCAATTCGCCCTGTGGGCCGGGAGCGGCGTCCCGACCCATGACTTTCTGGAAGATTTCCCCCATACGCTGGGCATCGACAACATCGAGTATGAGCTGAGCGAGCCTGTGCCGGAACCCTCCACCCTTCTTATTCTGGGATCCGGTCTGGCCGGACTGGCAGGACTGATCAGAAAATACAGGAGATGATATTCCTGCAGGGGCGCCCCGAGCTGTCACCGAGGTGTGAGGCCCCGCTCCCTCAAGATCGAGAAAATCTCAGAACAAAAAGGCGCCCCGGAGCAGGGCGCCTTCACCGGTACATCGTGTGATGCCGCCTCCGCCTTACAGATCCGCCAGAAGCTTGTTTGCCTGATCGCTGTAGAATTTCTCGTCGGAAGCAGCGGCCTTCTCGAGGAGGGCCTTCGCCTTGTCCTTTTCCTTTACGTCGAGATATGCCTGGCCGAGATAGACGAGCCCTTCAGGATTGTCGGGATAATAAGAATGATATTCTTCCAGGAAGGTCAGGGCCTTTTTCTTGTCCTTCAGCGGCCAGGGAAGCACGGACCAGAATCTGCCGATGGCAAGGACCGGGCCTGCTTCCTTATACATTTTGTCGATCTTGTACGCGGTCTCGAAGCTGGTCTGGGTCTTGTCCTTGAGCCCTTCCTTCAGAGCGGTGAGGATGCTCACTCCATCGGAGTATGAGCCCACGCAGGTGCCGTACCAGAAGTGGCCTTCCACCCTGCCGGGATCCAGAGCGATGGCCTTTTCGCCATAGCCCATGCCCTTCTTGCCGTAGTCCTTGCAGACAGCTTCCCAGCCCTCGATCTGCTGTTTTTTCGCCTCGTCGGCATAGAGGCGGTACGCCTTTGCAGCCATCCAGTTCGCCTCAAAGCTCTGCGGCTGGCTGTCGGCCGCAGCCGCACAGAGGTCAATGGCCTTCTGGTATGCCTCGAGGTCGTTATCCCTCTCCATGAGGGCCTTTGCCTCTTCAAGACCGTCCTGCGCCATTGCAATCACCGGCAGCACCATCATGATCAGAACCGCCGTTGCCGAAAGAAACTTCTTCATCTCTCACCCTCCTCTTCGTGATTTCCTCTCACAAGCATTGAACCTCCTCCAAAGCCGCCGAAATATGACATTCCCGCATCAACTGAATAAAAATAACATACAATAAAACCATACACTCAGATCGCTCCGCTGTACAGTATTTTCTTTCCCGCCCCCCGGGGCCTGCTCAAGCAGGCTTCCCCGGCATGAAATTATCTGATATCATCATGCAGACGGATTCACCCGGGGCGTCTCACCGGATTTTCCACACCCTTTAAGGGGTCGGATGTCCGCAAGACCGATTATGAAAGGCTTCGCAGTTAGATCGGAAACACTACGGAGACACACACCATCATCTCCGCTGCAAGGGCGGAGGATATCCAACCCGGCCGGGACGATCAATGGTTTTCGGGCACGGCAATCTTCTGCTTTCATTGAGACAAGGCGCTGTCACGCTGCAAGAAACCCTGCATCAGGAGGACATGCACATGGAAAGCATCACAGCATCTGAACCATTTAAAAGAGTTATTCGAAAACATCTGGGGGCCGGTTTGTCGAAGCTCAAAGGCAGAGCCTTTGGCGGAGGGCTCTGGGGCTTCGCCGTCCCGGTGGCCCTGTTCGTCATCGAAGACATCACGAGGCCCGACGGCGTAGTCATTCCTCTCTGCAAATGGGTTCTGGCCAAGACCGCGCGGGTGAGGGTCGTCGAGGTGTCTCCACAGCCATTCAG
>DCDF01000026.1 GCA_002316295.1 Syntrophaceae bacterium UBA1062
AGGACCTTTTTCAGCGTCACGTCCGCCTTGCCGGTACAGGAGTAGGTGATGCGGGTGAGGTGGCCGGGGATGACCACCTCGTTCATGTGATCCTGGAACGGGTCGATGACCGCGATCCCGTTCGTGACGGTGTTCGAGAAGATGGCCTGCTTTTCTCTAACGACGCCGGATATGTTCCTCAGCCCGCTCAGGTGCACGGGGTTGATGTTGGTGAGAATCGCCACCCGGGGGCGGACAATCGATGCGAGCCGGCCGATCTCTCCGAAGCGGTTCGTTCCCATCTCGATGACAGCGAACTTGTGCTCATCCGTCAGGCTGAGCACGCTCAAGGGAACACCGATGAGATTGTTGTAGTTCTTCTCGGTCTTCAGGCAGGGGCCTTCGAGGGAAAGGATCGAGGCGCACAACTCCTTGGTTGTGGTCTTGCCCGCAGAACCCGTTATGCCGACCACCACGGGTCGATACCGGCTTCTGACATGCCCGGCAAGGTCTCCCAGCGCCGCGAGCGTGTCGTCTACAGATATGACCGTTCCGCCTCCGCGGATATCATCCCGCATAACCATGGCCCCTGCGGCGCCTTTCGAGAAGGCCTCGGAGACAAAAGCATGACCGTCGAACCGCTCGCCGGCGAGCGCCACGAAGAGATCTCCCTCCCCGATGGTCCGCGAGTCCGTGGATACGCCGGTGAAAAGAGTGTTCGGGCTGCCGGAGACGATGGTTCCCCCGGTGCAATCGGCGGCGGTGAAGGCATCCAGTTTCATGGCCCGTATATCTCCTCGAGACACTGCGTCACGCAGGTCCTGTCGTCGAAGGGCCGCTTCTCGGCCCCGATGATCTGATAGGTCTCATGGCCCTTTCCCGCGATGAGAAGGCAGTCGTCGGGCTTCATCAGCGTGATCCCAAGCCTGATCGCCCTGCTGCGGTCCGGTTCGACCATGACCTTGCTCCTGTCCTCTATCCCGTCCAGGATATCCTCGATAATGGCCTTCGGATCCTCCTTACGGGGGTTGTCCGATGTCACGACCACAATGTCCGATGTTCCCTCAGCGATGGAGCCCATGACGGGCCTCTTCGCCCTGTCCCGGTTCCCTCCGCAGCCGAAGATCGAAATGAGCCTGCCCCCGGCGAGCGATCTTGCCGAGGCGAGCGCGTTTTTCAGGGCGTCCGGAGTGTGTGCGAAGTCCACGATGATGGTGAGGCCGAAGCGGTTTTCGACCGGCTCCATCCTGCCCGGCACCCCGGCCAGCGATTCGATCCCTGCGACCACTGCCCTCTTGTCAATGCCTGAAGCCAGCGACGCCCCCACGCAGGCCATGATGTTGTAAGCATTGACATCGCCCACGAGCCGGGTGTTCAGGCGCAGGACCCCTACAGGGCTCGACAGCTCCAGACGCATGCCCCCGCTTGTGTGCTCGACGCTTCTGGTGCGGACCAGTGCGTCGCACCACCTGCCGTAGGTTATGCAGTCCGGGAAGTCGCTGATGAGCCTCTGTCCGAAGGGGTCGTCCGCATTGATGACCGCGGTCCCCTTCAGATAGTTGTCGAAGAGTTTCCTCTTGGCATGGAAATACGCCTCCATGTCCTTGTGATAATCGAGATGATCCTGGCTCAGATTCGTGAAGACCCCGCAGTCGAACATGAGCCCCATGACCCTGTCCTGGTCGAGGGAGTGGGAGCTCACCTCCATGATGCAGGTATCCGCACCGTCTTGCGCCATGGCATGGAGCCGCTCGAAGAGATCCAGCGGCCCCGGTGTCGTTACCGAAGAGGCGACAGCGACATCGTGATAACGCATATTGATGGTGCCGATCACCCCCGGGTCTCTGCCCGCCGCTTTCAACACCGATTCCAGGAGATAGGTGGTGGTGGTCTTTCCGTTCGTGCCGGTGATGCCCATGAGCCTCAGCCTGCCGGCTTCGGGATAAAGCAGCGGCAGGAGCTTGCCGAGAGCGGCTTTCGTATCCGGGACCTCGACGGCGGTGGCGTGGGAGTTCGGAATGCAGCCCCCCTGGCGGCATATGACGACAGAGGCGCCGGCATTGACCGCATCGTCGATGTACTCATGGCCGTCCGTGACGCTGCCCTTCAGGGCGATGAACGCCTCGCCCGGACGGATGGAGAGGGAATCCGCTCTCAGGCGGGAGAATTCTCGGTCGGTCCCTCTGATCCGTGCTCCGCCGATGACGGCGGCTGCCTCAGATGCCTTCATCGACCGTCCCTCCTTTGCTGGCGACCGTGATGTTCGGGCTGATGTCCATGATGCTGGCGCACTTCTGTACTACCCTTTTGAACGCCGGGCAAGCCACGATGCTCGCGTAATAATGCGGCCGGGGATCGTTGACGGTCACGATCATGCTGAGCCGCGGCTTCCCGCTCGCGTCGATGATCCCGCCCATGAAGGTGGAGATGTAGTCGCTCTTGGAATAGACGCCGGTCAGCGGGTCGACCTTCTGGGCCGTCCCGGTTTTTCCGAAGACCTGGTAGGTGCTCATGTTCGCCGATTCCGCGGTTCCGCCCTTGGCTACCACGGATTTGAGGATCTCCACGGTCTTGCGGGATATTTCCGGAGAGACGACCCTGCGGACGATGGTGGGGCGGAAGCACTGCAGCTCTTTGCCCTTGGCGTCCGTGATGTGGTCGACGAGATACGGCTTCATGAGCATGCCGCCGTTGATCATGGCATTGAATGCGGTGATGAGCTGGATGCCGGTTACGGCAAATCCCTGACCGAAGGAGATGGCGGCCTTGTCCACGCTGGTCCATCTCCTGGGATCGCGTACGAACCCTGCGGGCTCGCCGGGAAACTCGATGCCGGTCGGGGCGAGAAAGCCGAAAAGCTCAAGGCATGCATACATGTCCGCCGCCCTGACCGGATCGAAGAGTTTGACCATCCCGATATTGCTCGAGAACTTGATGACGTCGCTGACCGGAAGCCACGCATGCCGGCTGTGGTCGTTGATGACCGCCCGGTGATAGGTGAACCGGCCGTTCTCGCAGAAGACAATCTGGGAGCTTTGGAGAATATCGTTGTCCATGCCCCAGCTGATCCACATGGGTTTTATGATGGATCCCGGTTCGAACCGGTCCACCACGGCCCGGTTTTTGTGACCCGTGAGATTTTTATATGAGCCGATGTTGGGGTTGAAGCTCGGATAAGACGCCATGGCGTATATTTCCCCGGTACCGGGGTTGGTGATGATAACGAATCCCGAAGTGGCCTTGTTT
>DCDF01000273.1 GCA_002316295.1 Syntrophaceae bacterium UBA1062
GCTGGATGCACAGGCTGGTGTACAAAAACACCGATCAGTTCTATGCCGCAAACGTTCAGAACCAGCACATAGCCCTGGGAAACATCACCTCCGACGGAACGATCGCCAATCTCACGGCGCTCACCCTGGCCATGGCAAAGGCGTTCCCTGCAGACGGCAAGGCCTTCAGGGGAGTTCGTATAGAAGGGCTTGTCCGCGCCTTGGATTACTATGGGTACCGGCAGGCCAAGATCCTGGTGTCGAAGCGCGGACACTACTCGATATGCAAGGCCGGCACCATTCTCGGAATCGGCGAGAACGGCGTCGTCCATGTCCCCGCACACCCCTGTACGCACAAGATCGACATCTCCAGGCTCCGCCAGATAATCGAGAATACCCGGAAGAAAGACAAGCTCGTGGGGAAGCCGACCAAATTCGTCGCCATCGTCGGTATCGCGGGTACCACAGAAACAGGAAATGTGGACGATCTCGAAGAACTCGCCGGAGTGTCCCGGGAGATTGGGGCGCATTTCCATGTGGATGCGGCATGGGGAGGCGGCGCCCTGATCATGGACACGGAAAGAGAGATGATGAGGGGAATCGAGCAGGCGGACACGGTGTCTCTCGACGCGCACAAGCTCCTGTTCGCCCCGAACAGCATGGGTGTCTGCCTGTTCAGGAACACCCGCGATTCCAAGCTCCTGTATCACACGTCAAATTACATTATCAGAAAAGGGTCAATCGATCAGGGAAGGTTCACCATCGAGGGATCGCGGCCGTTCGCAAGCCTCAAACCCTGGGCCGCGCTCAAGGTCCTGGGAAAGAACGGATACAAGCTTATCTTCGCTCATGCGAAGAAGCTGCAGGACACGTTCGTCAATCTGATTGAGAGAGATCCCTTATTCGAGCTGATGAACAGACCGCAGCTGTACATCATCAACTACCGGTTCGTTCCCGAGGAGCTCAAGGCCAGGCTGGACATCCTCATGGAGAATCCGAAGATGAACTCTTCGGAGATCACCGCCCTGAACAGGATCATCAACACCATGAATATCGAGCTTCACAAGACCATCCGGGAACACGATACCTCGTTCGTGTCCAGAACCCGGCTGGACTCCACCCGGTACGCACCGAGAAAGATCGTGGTCCTGCGCGCCATCACCGTCAACCCGAACACGGAGCCCTACATGCTCAGAAAGGTGCTCAACGAGCACCGGAGCATGGGCATCCGGATCTGGGAGGGGATGAAGGATCACGTAACCGTCGCCTGAACAGGGTAAAACACCCTTTCATTATGGTGCCCTGAGGGCGGATGATTCTTTTTCCCAGAAGTGAACCCGAGACATGTTTCTTTCTTATTCTGCCTGGATGGCGAATTGACGGAAGCACACGTCGCCCAATCGCCCGAACAGCAGCAGGTTCATTATCCGGAAGGTCCTCGATGAGGTAGGGTTGATCCCGGTTACGGTTTTTATCTTCCATCCCCCGTCAGTAAACATTCTGATCATACTCTTTCTGGTGAAGAACCTGAGATGATCGATGTCCAAGACTCCTGACTCTTTATATTTCCAGTCGCCATGAATTATGAGATCCTTGAGGACGCGGTAATATCTGACGTTCGGTACAGACGCTACCAGGATGCCTTCCGAAACCATGGGCCGCCTTAACCTCTTCAGAAAGGAAAAGGGATCGACAAGGTGTTCAAGGAGTTCGTTGCAGACAATGCAGTCAAAAAATGATGGCGGAATCTCGTCCAATTTCCCGACAGCATCACCTATGATCACCTTATCGAGAATTCTCGAGGCTTCCTGACCCTGCTTGGCATCCATTTCAATACCCCACACCTCGCAGTTCTGACGAGCTTTTATATTTGCGCCAAAGGTTCCTGCTCCACACCCGATGTCCAGCAACCTTTTCACGCTCAGCGGTACGAAAGGAAGCATTTCCCGGCGGCCGCTGCCAAAGTAATCCTTTTCATTCGGCTTTCCCGATATCATACGTCGTCAGCACCTTTCTTTAATGGGAAACCAAAGCCACTGCCAGATGCTTTATTGTCTTGAATCTCCAGGGCATTCGGAAAAACGAAAAAAGTAGATATTTCCGCGCCTCAACCGGATCCTGTGCCTGCAATGTATTGATCCCCATGTCTCTCAAAGCCTTTCCGCATTGCTTGTTGTAAACCCACCACCAAAGAGTGGTCTTCTCCTTTAGACACGGGAGATATTTCTTATAGAGGGTCAGTTCAATGAACGGCAGCCTTGACGACCATACTGTACTGGTGTTTTCTCCATGCCATCGGTACCTGAGAAGAGGCTCTTCCATGAATCCTATGCAACCATGATAAGCCATACGGATGAAAAGATCGTGATCCTCGCAGATGGAAAGGCTCTCATCGAACAAGCCCGCCACATCGAATGCAGCTCTCCGGATAAGGGTGGACCCGGGTGTTATGTAGTTGCTTTTATAAATATCAGTGAAAATGTCTCCACTGATTTTCCTCGACTTGTGCCTGACCGATATCCTGCATCCTTCTTCATGCGACCCGAAACGTTCTTCCGGGGTGTAGACCAGTATAGTTTCAGGGTTTTCCTGGAAAAACCTCACCTGTTTTTCGATCTTATGCGGCTTGAAAAGATCGTCCTGATCCAGAAGGGCGATAAACTCTCCCCTTGAGGCCCGAATCCCGGTGTTCCTCGCGCCTGATATCCCTCTGTTCTCCTGGGAAATAAGCTGCACAGGATAGCGGCGGGCTATCAGAGGGCCGTTGTCCCGGGAGCCGTCATCCACGACAATGACCTCGATCGGCGCGTAGCTCTGGCTGATGGCCGATTCTATCGTTTCGGCTATGTATTTCTCACCGTTGTATAGAGGAATGATTATGCTTACCAGACCTGATTCAGTCATACTTCAGTTCATTCCCTTTCTTACCTGCAGAGCCATCGCCCCCCCAGAATCGCTGAAAGTATATGAGGAGCATTAGCCTCCATGGTAAAGCCGGATTCCAGAGTTTTTCTGCCGGTCAGCCCCATTTCCCTTCTCTTTTTGCTGTCGTTGACGAGCATCGAAAGCATATCGGCCCATTCTTCCCTTGTCCGTGCCCAATACCCGTTTTTACCGTGAATGACGATATCTCTGTTCACCCCTACAGGGGTGCAGACGGCGGGAACCCCCGCTCCGAAATACTGCAGGATCTTGAGACCGCACTTGCCCCAGGACCAGAGATCATCCACCAGAGGCATGACGCCGATATCAATGTCCATGAGCTCTTCGACTTCGGTTTCCTGAGACCACTTCGCCTTCCTCACCGGAATGTGCCTGCAGTCGAAGAATGTGTCACAGATGATCTTCAGCTCCACCCTGCCGGGGAATCTCCTCCCGATTTCGTCCCAGATATCCTTGAACCGTTCGAGATAGTGGATACTGCCATGGTCTCCTATCCAGCCGATAGTCACCCGCTCTTTTGTTTTTGCATAGTCTTTCAGCGAGTACTTGTATGCAGGTATCGAGGTGGGGATGACAACGACATCGGGATGATGCCGACATGCCTGCTCTTTCAGAAAGCTGTTGCCGGCAATGATGATATCACTGTTGCGCACCATGTTCCTGAAACGCCTTTCCCGGGTTTTCGAATAAGGGGAGCGTGCCAGGGTGTTCTTGAACATGACCGCGTCATCGAGGTCATAAATCACTCTTCGCGCCCGCCTGCGGAAAAGAGAAAGAAACGGGAAGTGAAACCGCTTCCTCTGGACGAACACACAGTCGTATCGCGGGAGCATTGTGAGTAACGAGACATATGCTCCGGGAGAATGCGGAAACTCTTCGACCGTGCATGAAACGCTGTGCTTATCGAGGTACGGAATGTACTGCAGGATCCGGTATCTGCTTGCAGCTATCTCTCTGCCCTGTATGAGTATCAGGAGGTCAGTGCTCATATCGTGTCATCAGTTCTTCCACCCGGGCGAACACCTCAGTGTGATCGCGAAGCATGCCACATATCACGGCCTCTTTCCTGCCTGCTTCCATAGCATCCTTCATGGCCGAGACGAGAGCCGGCACATCACCCGGCTTGATTACCGTTCCGCTGCCTTTTTCTATGAACATGCCGGCTCCGTTTGCGCTCGTGGTGATAACCGGAGTCCCAGAGGCCAGGGATTCCAGTACCACCAGGGAACAGGCGTCATAGAATGTGGGATGCACGAGGCAGTCGCACGCGGGATACACCTTGTGAAGATCATCCACCCTGCCCGCGAAGATCATCCGATCGCCAAGGCCCATCGCCTCGCTCTCCATCCAGTCGCCGCAGGGCCCTACAACGAGCACTCTGAAGGGGCGCGGCGCGAGTGTGCGGCATGCTTCGACGAGTATATGATATCCTTTGAGCCTGGGGTTCTGGGCAACGAACAGAAATACATACTCTTCATTGCCGATTCTGTACCGCCGCCGGATCTCCTCTCGGTATTCCCTGTTGCCGGGATGATACCTCCGGATATTCACTCCGTTGGGAACGAGATGTATCCGGTCCTTGGGGAAAGGGAAAAATCGGGTGATATCCGATGCAACCATCTGAGAGATGGCTATTACCTGCGGTTTTACCACAGAAAATATCCACCATTCCATGGCCCGCTGCACCATGTCTTTCGGGCTCATGCGCATCATGAGCCGCCTCACCGTTCTGAAAGGCTGCCCGAACATCAGGGTTTCACGGAGAAACCACGCCCGGTGCGACCCGCCATGCGGCTGGTAAAAATCCATGAAAAAAGTGTTGCCCACACAGAAATGCCGGTAGCCCTCGAGTCTTCGGGCAGTGAGGAAGTGCATCAGTGCGAAGCTCAGATGCCGCAGAAACTGCGGAAAAGCAATGGTCCCGACACAGCGCAGGCGTATGGAGCCATGGGCGGGTGCCTTCCCCTTCCGGCAGATGATCACTATCCCGTGCCCCTGCCCGGCGAGATAGTGGGCCAGGTCCCAGCAGTAGCGTTCCGCCCCCCCTACGCCGGGATCGAATTTTTCAATTGCAATGGATATGTTCACGAAACCGCCCTTCTCTTCGAGCTGCTCGCCAGGCCTGCCCGGTCACATGCGGACATCGCCCGGTGACCGGGATGAACACCAGTCAGCCAGCGCCACGCATATATTCTCCACCTCGGTATCCGACAGCTCGGGATACATGGGCAGAGACAGTATTCTTTCGTAGAGTTCTTCGGTCGCCGGGAGAGATTCCGATCCCCGGATCCTTCCCTGATACGCGCCCTGCTGATGAACAGCCTTGGGATAGTGGAGGGCCGTTCCGACGCCCCGCTCTTTCAGGAACTCCTGTAGTGAGTGCCGCTCACTGCACTCGACCACATAGAGATGCATGACATGGTCGGTATCGGGTACAGGACACGGAGGTATAATCGACAAGTTGTCCACCGCGTGTGAATACCTCTCCGCTATTGCTCTTCTCCTGGTGTTGTCTTTGTCCAGAAACGGGAGCTTCACCCGCAGTATGGCCGCTTGAAGCTCATCCAGCCGGGAGTTCATCCCCTTTTCCGACGAGATGTATCGATCCTTCCATCCGTATTCGCGCAGAGCCCGCAGCTTTTCGGAGACCTCCGGAGAATCGGTTACGACGCACCCCCCGTCTCCGATCGCCCCGAGATTCTTGGTGGGATAGAAGCTGAAGGCCGCCGCGTGCCCGAACGTCCCGACCTTTCTGTTCGAGATCCGCGCCCCGCATGCCTGGGCGCAGTCTTCTACAACGATCAACCCGTGCCTGCGGGCTATCTCGCAGATTTCATGCATCCGGGCCGGCTGGCCGTAGATATGGACCGGCACGATAGCCCTGGTCTTTGAGCTCAGGGCATTCTCGATCATGCGATGATCCATGCAGCGGCTGCAGGGATCGATGTCGATGAAAACAGGCACGGCCCCCGCAAGCTCGATCGCGGCTACGGTGGCGACCGCGGTATGCGAGACAGTGATCACCTCGTCCCCGGGGCAGACCCCGCATGCCTGCAAGGCGAGGCAAAGCGCCTCGGTGCCGTTGGCCACCGTCACGCAGTGCCGGGAGCCGAGAAAATCGGCGAACTCCCTCTCGAAGCAAACTACTTCTTCTCCGAGAATGTATCGGCCGCTGTGAAGCACCTTCGCGACCGCCTCATCGATCGCACGCTTATGGCTCTCATACTGCCTCAGCGGCGATGCGACAGGGATGAACGGCATGGACATCTCTCAAGGCTCCACGTAGTGGCGGGAGAATTCCCGATAATATTCCAGGGTCTTTCGCAGGCCCTCTCTCAGCCCGGTCTCCGGCCTCCACCCAAGATGCCTGGAAATCTTTCCATAGCTCCCGTAATAATCGCCGATGTCGATGATTTTCCTCTCCTGGGGAAAGGGGACAATGTCATAGGAGCCCTTCCCCAGAGTATCGACGAGCAGCTGTGCCGTCTCTTTCAGGCTCACAGGGTCATCTGCGCCGAGGTTGTAAATTTCTCCGTTGGCCCGCTCGGATGCCGCTGCGGTCAGCAGCGCGTCCGTTACATCATCAACATAGTTGAAATCGCGCTTCTGAAGGCCGTCGCCGAATACCAGAAACGGATCGCCCTCGATGATTTTTCTGATCCATATGCCGAGGAACGTCTGCCTGGCATCCATGATCCTCATCCGGGGCCCGTAGGTGTTCGTGAGCCGCAGGACCGTCGAGCGGATCCTGTAGACGTTGTTGTATACCAGATGATACCACTCGCCCGCCATCTTGTTGATTCCGTTGACATCCACCGGGCGCAAAGGGTGCTCCTCGTCGACAGGAAGGTACTGCGGCCTTCCGTATATCTGCCGGGTGCTCGCAAACACGATCTTTATCTCCGGGTTGTTCCTCCTGCACGACTCCAGGATGGAGAGCTGCGCCCTGGTATTGATTTCGAGGTCCGTGTAGGGGTCGGCCATGGAGTCGAGATGGCTCGTCTGGCCTGCGAGATTGAACAGATAATCCTGATTCCGGACGAGATGCTTCATAGAATGCTCGTCCCGGACATCCGAGAAGTTCACCTTTACCTGTGAGCTTATGGGCTCGATATTGAAGAGATTTCCACCATACTCCGGGATCAGGCTGTCGACTAGTGTGACCTCCGCTCCGCACTCGACCAGACAACGGGCGAGGTTTGAGCCGATAAAGCCGAGCCCGCCGGTGACGAGCACCTTCTTTCCTGCAAAAACATCTTTTGGAGCCACTTTCAAGCCTTTCTCTTTTCCTGCTCAAGCTCCCAGAGCTTGGCGTATTTCGCGAACACATAGTACATGGTGGATATGGCGATTACCAGCCCCGGCATACCATCCAGGAATCCTCTCTTGAATACGTATTCCTTGAGGAACCGCAGCGGAGGCCGCAGAAGCAGATCGATAAAGGAAAACTTCTTTCCCTCGGAGAACATGTCCGCGGCAGCGGAAGCCGAATACCGGTTGATCGTTTCGATCTGCTCGGCGATGTCGCGATAGTTGTAGTGGTGATAATAGCCGGTGAGCTCGCCCACTCGGCCGTCGACCTGCACGTTTGCGTGAAGCCCGCCGGCAAAGGCGCCTTTTGATTTCCTGAAGAGCCTGATCTCGCTGTCGGGCACCCATCCTCCGTGCATGATCCACCTGCCGAGATAATAGTTCCTCCGGTGCGCGATATAGCCGTCGTATGCCCCGTTGTCGCGCTCAAGCCTCCTGAGGATCTCTCCGGCCAGCTCCGATGGTATCTCCTCATCGGCGTCCAAAAACACCACCCAGTCGTTGTTTGCCTGTGAGATACAGTAATTGTATTGCTCCCTGAAACCGGGCCACGGCCTCTGCTCGCACCGAGTCGCATACTTTTTGGCGATCTCGAAGGTCCCGTCCGTGCTGAAGGAATCGACGACAATTATTTCCGACGCCCATGACGACACGCTCTGAAGGGCCTTTTCCACGGTTCTCGCATTGTTGAATGTGATCATGCATGCAGAGACTTCGATCATTTCTCCATCACGGCCTTCCACATCGATAATGCGGCCCTTACAGGCCGTATTCATGTAGGACTTTATTGGCATACCTCTGTTATTATTGCAACACAATCAGTGTCTTGTGTCCAATCCATTCCACGACTGAGAACGCCGGAGAGAGCAAGATTCAATTGACATCTCAGTGCAAAGCCCTATATTTTCTTCCCTAGAATGATATACAACTGGAAAGAGACATACGAGAGCAGGCGTACCGGAGCGAAAGAGGCACTGTCGAAAATCAAGAAAGGGGCGCGGATTTTCATCGGATCGGCCTGTGGAGAGCCACAGCTTCTGGTGAGAACGCTCATCGACATCGCCCCGAACCTGGCCGACACCGAAGTCATCCACTTCCTCGATGTCGGCACCACCGAGTATATCGATGAGAAGTTCAACGAGAGCTTCCGCCATAACGCCTTGTTCATCGGGTGGAATACGAGAAAGGCCATTCAGGAGGGCCGGGCAGATTACACTCCGATCTTCCTCTCAGAGGTTCCGCTTCTCATGATGAGGGGGAGAATGCCCATCGATGTGGCCCTGATAACTGTTTCTCCGCCGGATAAAAACGGCTATGTGAGCCTGGGGATCTCCGTGGACATCACCAAGACCGCGGCAGAGGTTGCCGATTACGTGGTCGCCGAGGTGAATCCCAATATGCCCAGAACGCTGGGAGACAGCTTTCTCCATATGAGCGAGATCGATGCGTTTGTGGAAAACGACATGCCGCTTCTGGAATTCTACCAGAAAATACCGGGAGATATCACCAGGAGCATAGGCGAGCACATCGCGGAGCTCATCGAAAACGAATCAACACTCCAGATGGGTGTGGGAAGGATCCCCAACTCCGTCCTCCCCTGCCTGCTCAACAAGCGGGATCTGGGCATCCACACAGAGGCCTTTTCCGACGGGGTCATCGACCTGATCGAGGCCGGAGTGATCACCTGCAAGAAGAAAACCCTGCATCCGGGAAAGGTCATCGCGAGCTTCTGCATGGGCACGAGGCGTCTGTATGAGTACGTGGACAACAATCCGCTCTTCGAGTTCCGCCCGTGCAGGTATGTAAACGACCCCTATGTCATCGCCCAGAACGACAAGATGGTCTCCATCAATGCAGCCCTGACCATAGACCTCACCGGCCAGGTCAACTCCGACTCGCTGGGATTCAGGTTCTACAGCGGAATCGGGGGGCAGGTCGACTTCGTTCGCGGATCCTCCCTTTCCAAGAGGGGAAAATCGATCATGACCCTGCCTTCGACCACCGATGACGGTGCGAAGTCGCGGATCGTGCCCTACTTGGAGCCGGGCAGCGGCGTGACCGTGACCCGCGGAGATATCCATTACGTGGTCACCGAGTTCGGGGCGGCATACATTCACGGGAAATCCATCAGAGACCGGGCGATGGCTCTTATCAACATAGCGCACCCCAAGTTCAGGGATGAGCTTCTGGAAGCAGCCAAGAAGCAGGGATATGTTTACAAGGACCAGATCCTTCCGTCGGTTCTGTACCCCAAGGAGTACGAGACGTACTGGACGGACAACAAGGGGGTCGAGATCTTCTTCAGGCCGGTGAAACCCACAGACGAGAGGGCGATACAGGATCTGATCTATGCCCTTCCCGAGCAGGACGTCTACACCCGATTTTTTCAGAACCTCAAATCTTTTTCTCACAAGCTCGCCATGCCCATGGCCGCCATTGACTACAACGACAAGATGGCCGTTGCCGCAGTCGTGGGGAAGGAAGAGCCGGAAAGCAAGGAGAAGATCGTGGCGGTGGGACGCTATGTCAGAGACCCGAACACCGACTACGCCGAGGTCGCCTTCACGACCGATCACAACTGGCAGGATCGGGGAATCGGGTCGTTTCTCCTGCAGTATCTCATCCGGATCGCACGGGAGAAGAACATCAAGGGGTTCACTGCCGACGTTCTGTCTCAGAATATTCCGATGATGCGGGTCTTCTCGAAGGCCGGGTATCCTCTCAAGACAAGCCTGGAATACGGGGTCTACGAGCTCGAAATACCGTTTGCCAAGGATTGACACCGGCCTCCGACAAGCTTACAGCCGGTCCTCCTCGAGTCGCCGTATGAGATAGTTCATGAGATCGGATATCGTGATGATTCCGACCAGAACACCGTCATCCACCACCGGCAGGCCTCCTATCTTGCGGTTTTCCATGAGCTGCGCGGCATCTGCTATCCCGGTATCGGGATCTACGGTAAGGGGATCGGATGTCATGCTTCCCCCTACCTTGAGCTCGTTGAGCACATAATCGTCATAAGACCTCTCATGGAACAGCATGGGGGAATTCAGCGCCTGCCGGATGTCTCTGTCTGTTATGATCCCCACGACCTTCCCCCGGTCCACTACCGGAATCCTGCGGAACCTTCCCGTATGCATTTTCTCGAGGGCGTCGCGGATCGAATCATCCGGTCCCGCCGTGACCGCCCCGGCGGTCATGAGGTCTCTTACCTTGACCATTATCAGCTCCTTACCGACACTCTGTATTATCGGAAAGAATATCACAGACGTGCGGGTACAGGCAAAGAAGTATTCACGGAAATGCGGCGCATATTCAGCATAAAAAAAGATCGAGGGTTTTTCCCTCGATCTTTTTTTATGCTGCCGGATCGCCCGGCTCGTTTGCTTCAGGTGACAGTCGTCAGAAGCCCGCGGTCTGGATAAAACATCCGCCGCCTCCGCCTCCCCCGCCGCCTGCCGGTGCATCGTCCTGCTCTCCGGATACCACTTTGAAGGTGCCGAGCTCATCCGTGGAGAAGCTGACCTTGCCGTCAGCGGCCGTGGCATCTCCCACCTTGACCCAGGTATCGTCGGTGGCGTCGTAGCGCTGCACGGTCGGGTTCGGCTTATCGTAATCCACGGTTATGACGGCCGGCTCGGTCAGCACGAGCCCGAACGGCAGGATATCGAACAGAAGGGCGTCATCCCCGGTTTCCACCGCCGATATCGCCTCAGGGATCACATTCCCGATTCCGATGGGGACAATCCTGATCAGTGCATTGGCCGGAAGGTCGATCTTGATGCCGAACATCTGATCCGCAAGCTCCATGAAAGAACCCGGTTCATAGTCGCCAATGACCGTGAGCTGCTCGGTGACTGAGACCCTGACCCGATACACGAGGGCTGAATCCTCATCGAGAACGTTGTAGAGATATGCTCCAGTGGCCTGCGGCGTAATGGAGTTGCCCGCCGGCGCCGGGAATGCGTCAGTGAGCGGCACGATGGAATAGCGGCCATCGGGATTGACCGAGGAGAAATCGATGACTTCGCCCACCTCTCCGATGACGTCTTTCAGCACATTGTCGGCATAAGGATAATGATTGGGATCTACCGGCGATGTGCCCGCCATGTATTCCACGAGGTTCACCACACCGTCGCCGTCATCGTCCATGAGGGAATCCAGAGGGTTCACGGAATCGAATCCCCAGAGGTCTTCATAGTAATCCGGTATGCCGTCCATATCCGAATCCGGAAGGCTCGGATCAGGCGCGATGGGGTCGTCCGGATCGTTCACCGCGTCCCCCGGGATCAGGATAGAGGCCTCGTTGGAAAAGGCGCTCTCATTACCCGAGACATCATAGGCGGTCACGGCAAAGTAATAGGTATATCCGTTGGCGAGGCTGCTGATATCCGCGCCGGTGGTGTTTCCGACGTCAAGGACGTTGGCGTATGTCCCGCTACGCGTCCCATAATAGACCTTATATCCGCCAAGGTCCGACTCGCTGTTTGCATTCCAGTTCACCCTCACGGTCGCACCGTAGGCAAAACCCGCCATAACCACGAGCGCCGCAACAAAAATCATGGTTGTAAATATTTTTGTCAGCTTCATGCCGGGTCTGTTCTCAAGACCCGTGCCATGATTTTTGATATGTGTTTTCTATAACTTAGAATCTGTCTCCAATGAATGACCGGTCAAAAACAGTAACATGGATTACAATATCGTACATTGTCTGAAGGCATTTTTCCGGCATCTGGCGGCTCTGAACCGGACATATTCTCCCCGGACGGGATGGATACATCGACGCATCTTCTCAGGCAGGTCTTGAGAATGAAATGGATACGGGGAGGCGTGATGCCGCCTCCCCGACGTGCTATTTCTTCGTTCGACTGAAGAGCAGGAGGATGGGACTCGCGATGAAAATAGAGGAATAGGTGCCCACGATGAGCCCCACCATGATGGCGAAGGCAAAGTTGTTGATCACGCTCCCGCCGAACAGGAAGAGCGCCAGCACCACGAACAGGGTCGTCGAGGAGGTGATCAGGGTCCGGCTCAAGGTCTGGGAGATGCTGCTGTCCAGCAGGGAGGGATAGTCGAACGGCCCCGTTGCCTTCTTGATATTCTCCCGGATGCGGTCAAAGATGATGATGGTATCGTTCAGAGAATACCCAATGACGGTAAGGAACGCCGCAATGACGGGCAGTGATATCTCCCTGCCCGTGATGGAGAACATCCCCACCGTGATGATCACGTCGTGGGTAAGGGCGAGGATGGCGGCCACGGAGTAACTGATCTTGAACCTCCACCAGATATAGATGAGGAGGCCGATCCCTGCATAGAACAGGGAAAGAAACCCCTTCTGCTTCAGGTCCTGGCTCACGGCGGCGCCAACCACGTCGACCCTCCGAATGTCCACGGTTTCCTCTCCGAAAGTGCTCTTCAGCGCGCCTTCGATCTGTTGCGCGGCCTCGCCTCCGGTATCTCCCTCAGCAGGGGTCCGGATGAGAAACTCGTTGTCTCTATCTTCGCCGATGCTCTGGATCGCGGCACCGGCGAGCCCGATAGGATCGATAGCGGATCTCACCTCATCGGTCTTGACCGTTTTGGAGAAGGCCACCTGGATCTCGGTCCCGCCGGTGAAGTCGGTCCCGTAGTTCAGGCCTCGAACGAAGAGGGCGGCGATGCTGATGATGATGAGTGCCGCCGAGAGGGCGAAGGCAGCCTTCCGGTATTTCATGAAATCTATCTGGGTTCCTGGTCGTATGATATCCATGGCCGCCTCCTAAATGCTGATCCGTTCGATCTTCTGATAGTTCACCAGCCATTCCTGAATCCACCGGCACAAAACCAGGGCGGTGAACAGCGAGGCAACGATACCGATGGAGAGCGTCACAGCGAATCCCTGTACCGGGCCCGTTCCGAACTGGAACAGCACGATGGCGGCGATAAGGGTCGTGATATTGGCGTCCAGGATCGCAGGCAGAGCGTTCTTATAACCCGCCTCGACCGCCATCTTCGCGGTCCTTCCCAGCCTGAGCTCCTCCTTGATGCGTTCATAGACGAGCACATTCGCGTCCACGGCCATGCCGATGGTGAGCACGATGCCCCCCAGTCCGGGCAGGGTCAGGGTCGCACCGAGCACGGCGAGCGCCCCCAGGATGAGAACAATGTTGGCGATCAGTGCGAGGTCGGCAATCAGGCCGGAGAACTTGTAGTAAACTATCATGAAGGCAACGACCACCAGGCCGCCTATGATCATGGAAAGGAAACCCTGATAGATGGAATCCTGCCCCAGAGACGGGCCCACAGTCCGCTCTTCCAGGATATCGACAGGGGCGGGCAGTGACCCCGCACGCAGGATGATGGCCAGATCGCTCGCCTCCTCATCGGTGAAATTCCCTTCGATGATGGCCCTTCCACCGGCGATCGCCTCTCTGATCACCGGGGCGGAATACACCTTACCGTCGAGGAGAATCGCCAGACGTTTGCCCACGTTCTCGCTGGTTACCCGTTCGAAAATCCTCCCTCCCTGCCGGCTGAAGGATATCTCCACATACGGCTGATTGTATGTCGACTGTATCCTCACACGTGCGTCATCCAGGAGATCACCGGTCATGACCGCCCGCTGTTTGAGGAGAATGGGCTGGTTGCCGTCCTTCATATACGCGACGTAGCTGCCCGAAGGGGTATCGCCCCTCAGGGCATCCTGAACCGATCGCTCCTCATCGACCAGCTTGAACTCGAGGATGGCGGTATTTTTGAGAAGCGCCTTGGCCCTTTCCGGATCTGTCACCCCGGGCAGCTGGAGCACGATTCTATCATTTCCCTGGGGGATGATGGAAGGTTCGCTCACCCCGAACTGGTCGATCCTGTTCCTGACTGTCTCCAGGGCCTGCTCGACCGCCTGGGTGCGTATGGTGGAGGCTTCATCCGCGGAAATCTGATAATTCACCGTCATGGTACCGCCCGCGGTCGATCGGTTCGCCTCTCTCAGATACGGATAAGAATCCGTTATGAGCTTGCCGAGCTTGGCATAGTCATCCGGCACCCTCAGCACCACCTGGAGAATCTCCGGCGATTCAGCGCTCACGGAACTGTAGTGGATACGCTCGTTGATCATCTGGCTCTTCAGATCAGATGCAACGCTGTTCAACCTGCTCTCAACCGCTTTGTCCGTCACAACCCTGAGGACCAGATGGATTCCCCCCTGAAGATCGAGGCCGAGCCTGATCTTTTCCTTGGGGCCTATCCAGCCCTCCGGCACCTCCTTGCTCCCGAAGAAAGACGGTGCTGCAAACAGGGTTCCTACGATGAGAACCGCCAGAATCAGCAACCCTTTCAACTTGAAACTATCCATTCCAACCCCCGAGCTTACTTTTTCGTCTGCGGCTGTTCAGTGCCTTTTTTCTGTGCGATGAACTCGCGCGAAACCTTGATCTTCATCTTTTCTCCCACCTCGAGGGTGAGCACCTGATCGGCGATGCCCACGACCTTCCCGTGGATGCCGCCGCTCGTGATGACCTCATCGCCCCTGGTGATGCTTTCGAGCATCTGCCGGTGCTGCTTCGCCTTCTTCTGCTGAGGCATGATCAGGAGGAAATAGAAAACGACGAAAATGAGTATGAGCGGGGCCAGGCTCATGAATATCCCCATGGTATCTCCTCCGGCGCCTCCGGCTGCGTAGGCTACACTAATCATTATATATCTCCTTTATTTGTTTTCTTAATTCATCAAAATTTTTCTCACCTATGGAATGCCGTATATCAGACATTAATTCAAGATAGAAATATAAATTATGGATTGTGCTGAGAACAGAGCCGAGGATCTCCCGGGACATATAGAGATGCCGCAGGTACGCGAGAGAAAAATTCCTGCAGGTATAGCATCGGCAGTCTTCGTCAGGGGGGTTCGGGTCTTGACGGTAACGCGCCTGCTTGACGGTTATCCTGCCCTTGCGGGTAAAGAGCATTCCGTTGCGGGCATTTCTCGTCGGGAGAACGCAGTCGAACATATCGATCCCCCTGGCCACCGCCTCCACGATATCCTTCGGCGTACCTACTCCCATGAGGTATCTGGGCCTGTCCTGAGGAAGGTGCGGCATGGTCGAGTCGAGAACATCCATCATGAGATCATGCCCTTCCCCCACTGACAGGCCGCCGATGGCTATACCGTCGAACGCTTCAGACGATATCTCATGGGCGCTGCGGACTCTCAGGTCGGGGTACACCCCACCCTGCACGATTCCGAAGAGTGCCGATGATCCGCGCCTGGCCGCCAGCGATCTCCTCGCCCACAACCCAGTCCTCTGAACCGAGGCGTTCACATACTCCCGTGTGCTCGGATACGCCACGCACTCATCGAGGCACATCATGATATCTGCGCCGAGATCTTCCTGAATTTCTATGGCCTTCTCGGGAGTCAGAAAATGCCGCGAGCCGTCCAGATGAGATGAGAACTCGAGCCCTTCATCGGTTATCTTCATGAGTTTCGCCAGACTGAAGGCCTGATATCCTCCGCTGTCGGTAAGGATGGGTCCGTTCCACGCCATAAACGTGTGAAGCCCGCCGAGCGATGCTATGAGCTTTTCTCCGGGTCTCATATGAAGATGGTAAGTGTTGGAGAGAATGATCCGGGCGCCGAGGCCTTTCAGCATGTCCGGGCTTACCGCCTTCACGGTCGCCTGGGTTCCCACCGGCATGAATACCGGGGTTTCGACCGAGCCGTGCCGGGTGTGAAATTCTCCGCGCCGGGCGTGATCTTCGGTGGAGACCAGATCGAATTTAAATGATGAACATTGCATCGCCATAGCTGAAAAACCGATAGCTCCTCTCGACCGCCTCCCTGTAGGCGCCCATGATGAGATCAAACCCTCCGAACGCGGTCACGAGCATGAGCAGTGTCGAGCAGGGCAGATGAAAGTTGGTCAGCAGCGCGCCCACGCACTTGAACCGGAACCCCTCGAAGATGAACAGGCTCGTGGAGCCCTCTCCAGCTACGATCTTGCCGGATGTCTCCATGAGGTGCTCCAGCACCCTCGTCGTGGTGGTGCCCACCGCGACGACACGCTTCCCCGATTCCATTGCATGGTTGATGGTCGAAGCGGTCTCTTCCGTTATAAAGAAATCCTCCGCATGCATCCGGTGATTCTCGATCTTCTCGGTTCTCACGGGAAGAAAGGTGCCGGGGCCCACATGCAGGGTTATAAACGCCGTGCCGATGCCGAGAAGCCGCAGCTCATCCATATAATCCGTTGTAAAATGGAGGCCTGCGGTCGGAGCCGCCACTGATCCCTCGCTCCGGGCATACACCGTCTGATACCGATCCTTGTCGATCTCCTCAGGGCTTCTCTCGATATAGGGTGGGAGCGGGACCAGCCCGGCGCTGAACACAGCTTCAGGATCCGAGAAGCTCACCTGATAGAGCTCTCCGTTCCGGTCTTCAACCCTGGCTGCCAGGCCGGAGGAGAAAAAGAGCTCAGTGCCTGTCTTCGGCGCCTTGGATGCCTTGAGAAAACACGACCATCTCTCCTGCGTAATCCTCCTGACCAGGAGCACCTCCACCTTCCCGCCGGATCCCTTTCTGCCGAGAAGCCTTGCCGGAATGACCTTGGTGTCGTTGAAGACCAGGAGATCATCAGGGCTCAGATACTCCTTCAGGTCCTCGAAGCATCGGTGAGAGACCGCCCGGGTTTTTCTGTCGACCACGAGCAGGCGGTCCGTTCCCCTTTCCAGCGGATACTGGGCAATGAACTCCCTGGGCAGGTGATAGTGATAGCGCAGAGTGTTCACGGCCGCCTATGCCCCGTCCAGGTGCCTACCGAGATATATGACCGCAAGCCCGGCGCATGCCGCGAGGATTCCTATGATCTGCAGGGTTTTATCCGGGACCGATTCCACGTACCGGGCGAACACTTTGACCTTTGAGGGAAACGCCATATAGGGAATGGCTTCGATTACGAAAACCATACCCAGCACGCTCAAAAAATAGTCCATAGTTGTGGCTTTATATCGGATATCATTTGTTCAAGTCAATCTGGAAGCGCCTGCAGTATTCTTCCGAAACCGCAGATGCCTCAACAGTACCCGTCAGCGCCGAAGGATCCGGGCCGTATACCGCCACGCGCCCTTCCATGCCTCGACCCTTACTGTATCTCAGACACACGGCCGCCGCTGTCCGAAGGTTTTTCTCCGATGCATCACCGCGCATCACACACATTGGGCCCGGAACGTCCGCAATTTTGAGGAAGGTGTTGCCCTGGAATACCATCGATGACAGCATCCTGTTCTCCTCTTCGTTTCGGGAAACAATCAAAACGGTATTTTCATCGAGCATGAATTTCCTTCCGAGAATATCGAGCAGGATGTCGGCGCGAGAGGGCACGCCCGGCCTGAATCTTTCAAAGGTCAATCCGACCTTTCGGGAGATCTGCTCGTCGGCGAGCAGGCATCCTCCGGCGGGCGTCGGCATGGTCTCAGGAGTAATGCCGTACTTCGCGGCCAGCTCCATCTGGGCCTTCCTTCCTCTGCCGGCCATGTCTCCCAGCCGCTCTCTGTCGACGAGCCCTGTTCTTTCCGGATAGGTGGGCGGAAGGTGCCTTGCGCACAGCGGTCTCAAGAGCATGTCTTTGAGCCCGGACTCCCTCTCGATGAGGTTCATTGCATCCCTTCGCTGTGACATGGGACGCTGTCCGAGAACCTCCCCGGTCACCACGAACGAGGCGTCGAGCTGCTCCATCATGGAGCCGGCCTTTCTGAGCATCCGTATCTTGCAGTCGATGCACGGGTTCAGATGCTTCCCGAACCCGTGCCTTGGGTCTCTGACTACATCGATGATGTCATCGGTGAAATCGACGGGATGCATGCGAATCCCATAGGCCCTTTCGTGAAATTCCTTGTGCGCCTTCGTGTTTACCAGCACATCGTAGCCGAAAAAAGGGGTACAGAAATACAGGGGGATGACCTCAAAAGACTGCTCCTGCATCATCCTGATGGCAAGTATGCTGTCGAGACCGCCTGAATAGAGTGCAATGCATCTCTTCGCCATTGTCGCTCACCTTTCGTCCTCGTTTTCACAGATGGTAGGTATCGTTCACTCCCCTATCCGTCATGTTTGCCGTCATACCGGCACCCGTCACGGAGAATCCTCTTTTAAGGGCATCCATGGAAGCGGCTATCCGCAACGCCGGTCAGCGGCTGGATGGCTCGCTCTCATGGGGCAGTATTCCATAGCACATTTGGCGCATCAGATGGAATGATTTTATTTATTGTATTAACAAGAGGTTATAGAGAAAACACATCGGAGGTCCGGTGAAACAACGGGATAAAAAAGAAAATAGTCTATACCTCGTTGTTTTGAGGTATAGACATTTGTATTGGCGGGAGCGACGAGACTTGAACTCGCGACCTCCGGCGTGACAGGCCGGCGTTATAACCGATCTTAACTACGCCCCCTTACTATCTCATCGAATGGTAGGCGGAACAGGGATTGAACCTGCGACCTTCGGCTTGTAAGGCCGACGCTCTCCCAACTGAGCTACCCGCCCTGATTCTTCCTTCGATCCTTGCTACTTGTTCACGATTTCCTTGAAGGCCTTGCCGGGTCTGAACCGCGGGGCCTTGGAAGCCTTGATCTTGATGGTAGCGCGTGTTCTCGGGTTGACGCCCGTTCTCTCGGCTCTCTTGGCCACGTCAAAGGTGCCAAAGCCGACCAGTGTTACCTTGTCGCCCTTTTTGAGAGCATCCTGGATAGCCCCGGTAGTGGCATTGATCGCCTTTTCCGCTGCTGCCTTCGGTATTCCAGCCTTGTTTGCCACAACTGATATCAATTCTGTCTTAGTCAAAGCATACCTCCTATAAATGATTAGTTTCTCCCATGCCCAAACGTGAAATTGAAAGTATCAGCATTTATAAGGGCTGTCAATACCTCAA
>DCDF01000289.1 GCA_002316295.1 Syntrophaceae bacterium UBA1062
GGCTCGGCGAGGTCCTGGAGCGCTTTCCGGTTGCCCTTATGATAAAGGAGAGCTGATGCCTGAATGCCTGCAGGGGATCGAGCCCGCATCAAACAGACAGACGGCATGAGCGTCTCCGGAGGTGGAGGATGGCTGTAACCAGGGTATGGGCGCCTTTCGCCCGCACGGTGATGATGATTGTCGGCGGGAAGCACTACCCCATGTCGGACGAGGGCCTCGGGTGGTGGATACTGGACAGTCCGCAGGCCGGACATGGAGTCGATTACGCGTTTGTCCTCGACGGATCGGAGCCTCTTCCCGATCCCCGGTCCCCCTGGCAGCCCTACGGCGTCCACGGCTTCTCACGGATGCTCGACCATTCCCTCTTCGCCTGGACCGATGCCCGATGGCAGCCGCCGCCCCTTTCCAGCGCGGTGATCTACGAGCTGCACACAGGAACGTTCAGCCCGTCAGGCACGTTTCTAGGCGTTGCGGAAAAGCTGGATTATCTCGTCGACCTGGGCATAACCCATATCGAGCTCATGCCGGTAAACAGCTTCCCGGGCCGAAGGGGATGGGGCTACGACGGAGTGGACATCAACGCCCCCCACGAGCCCTACGGCGGCCCCGTGCAGCTCAAACGGCTGGTGGACGCTTGCCACGAGAAGGGTCTCGCCGTGATTCTCGATGTGGTCTACAATCACCTCGGCCCCGAGGGCAACTACCTGGGCCGTTTCGGGCCCTATTTCACCGACCGGTATTCTTCCGCCTGGGGCAGCGCCGTGAATTTTGACGGGCCTGGCAGCGACGAGGTGCGCCGGTTCTTCATCGACAATGCGATCATGTGGATGAGGGACTATCACGTGGACGCCCTTCGCCTGGATGCAGTGCAGGGAATCATTGACACCTCTGCGGTTCATTTTCTGGAGCAGCTTTCCGGGGAAGTGGGCAAGCTCCGGGCACAGCTGGGGCGCAACCTCTCACTGATAGCGGAGAGCAACCTGAACGATCCCCGCATCATTGAGCCGTGCGAGGCCGGCGGCTACGGGATGGACGCCCAGTGGAGCGACGATCTCCACCACGCCCTGCACACCGTGCTCACCGGAGAGAGCAACGGATATTATGAAGACTTCGGAACGCTGTCCGATCTCGCCCAGGCCCTCCAGGAGATATTCGTCTACAACGGGCGCTATTCGGCCTTCAGGGGCCGGAGACATGGGAGGCCTGTCCGGAACGTGTCCGGCCACAAATTTCTCGCCTATCTGCAGAACCACGATCAGATCGGGAACCGGGCCCTGGGAGAGAGGGCGAGTCATCTCATGAATGCGTCAAGGGTCATGATCGGTTCGGCCCTCGTGTTCACCTCTGTCTGTATTCCTCTGATTTTCCAGGGTGAGGAATGGGGCGCCTCGTCACCTTTTCAGTACTTCACCGATCATCAGGACCAGGAGCTTGCCAGGGCGGTGGCGGCAGGGAGGAAAAACGAGTTCGCAGCCTTCGGATGGGCGCCTCAGGACATTCCCGATCCGCAGGACGCCGCAACGTTCGAACGATCCAGGCTCGATTGGAGCGAGGTCGGAAATCACCCGCACGCCTCCATCCATGCATGGTACAAGAGCCTGATCAGACTCCGCCGAGAGCTTCCCGAGCTCAAGGACGGTGATCCGGGCAAGGTGCTGATATCGCACAACGATGAAGAACAGTGGATGGTCGTCAGCAGGGGATCTGTCATGGTCGCATGCAACTTTTCGCATCAGGAGAGAGAAATCGGTCTCTACGAAGGGCGGAGGAGAGAGGTGCTGCTCGCTTCTCACAGCGGCGTCGCCCACCGGGACGGCTCCCTCGTCATGCCCGCAGAATCCGTTGCCGTTCTCTTTCTGCACCGGGGGTGACATCTCCTCGGGTCCGAATGGACGCCGGTGATCTCTCCTTCCTTCTGGCGCGATGCTCTGCACCGGCACGCTCTTTCCGCAGCGGCGCGGCAGTGCGCTCGTCGGCAGCCTGTCTTCAAAGGCGCTGGTGAAAAACGACAGGCAGGTCTTGTGAGCGCTCTGTTTCTCTCGATCCATATGAATTCACGGAAAAGATCTTTCAGGGCAAGCCCCGCGCCCAATTCCACTGTGCACGGGCGGGAATGCAGCCCTCAAAGGCAATGCCTCCGGGTGCGGCCGCGGCAGGGGAACACTCCGCGTTGCCGTTGAGACGACGGCATTTTATTTCAAGGTTATCCGGCGTTTCGAGCAGCGAACGAGAGCTTGATATGCAGATGTTCTGCAAGCACTATATTCTCAGGGAGAATATCGGGGCGCGCGGCGTCTCTGGAGGCATTTCGGGTGCGTCCGCATGCGCGTCGCCGCCATTCTCCGTGCAATAAGAAAAATGTCTGTCGGCCGGACAGCTCCGACTGTTTCACGGATTCGGGCCATTATTTTCCGGCTGGCGTCGCGGTCCCCCGCTGCCGGCCCGGGCCGATGCATGCGCATTTCATATGGGACAAGACGCCTTTTCAGACAAGGATGCCATGGAAACGACTCGGTCGATATATCAGCAAGGCAGGAATTACTGGAAGAAAGGCAAAGCTCACCGTGTTTCTTTCATCATCGACGCCCAGGCATATTTTAAGGCCTTTGTCGAAGCCGTTCTGAAAGCAGAGCGAAGCGTCTACATCACCGGCTGGGATATCGACAGCCAGCTCAAGCTTCTCCGCGGTGACGACAAGCCCGACTTCCCTATCCATCTCGGAGAATTCCTGAACTATGCCGTGCGGGTAAAACCGCACCTCCACGTCAATATCCTCGTCTGGGACTTCTCGGCCCTCTACACCTTCAAGCGCGAGCCGCTGCCCGCATGGAAATTCAGGTGGAAAACGGGTGAGCGGGTCCATTTCCGCCTGGATAAATACCTGCCCCCCGGGGCATCGCATCATCAGAAGATCGTGGTTATCGACGACCGCATCGCCTTCAACGGCGGCATCGACCTCACCCACGTACGCTGGGACACCCCGGAGCATCTTCCCGACGACCCCCGCAGAACAGACCCCTGGGAAGAAAACTACCCGCCGTTCCATGACGTGCAGATGCTCGTGGACGGCGAGCCGGCCGCCATACTCGGAGAGCTCTTCCGCCAGCGGTGGAGATACGCTGCGGGCAAAAAGCTGCCCGTGCCGGAGCAGACGGTGTCGGATCCGTGGCCACAGTCGTGTATCCCGGATATCACCGAGATCGATATCGCGGTCTCGCGAACACAGGGCCGATACCGCGAAAAGCCCGAAATCCGCGAGGTGGAAGCGCTCTGGGCGGATGCCATTGCATCCGCCCGCAGGCATATCTATATCGAGTCGCCGTTCTTCACCTCTTCGAAGATCGCAGGCGCCATCGCCAAGAGGCTCTACGAAGAGAGCGGGCCGGATATCGTGGTCGTGACGAGAAAGAAGAGCCACGGTTGGCTCGAAGAGAGCACCATGGATGCGATCAGGGCGCACCTGGTCCGGCGGGTGCAGCGGGTGGATACGGCAGGCAGGTTCGGGATCTACTTCACCGAATACGCCGACAGGGCCGACCTTCTCTTCGAGGTTCACAGCAAGGTCCTCATCGTGGATGACACCTTTCTTCGGATCGGATCTTCGAATGTGTCCAACCGCTCCATGGGTCTGGACTCGGAATGCGACCTCAGCCTCGAGACATGGGGGCACCCGGATGCCGCGGAGGCCTGTACGATGCTGCGGAACAGGCTTCTGGGGGAGCATCTGGGATCGACGCCCCTGGAGGTCGGCAACACTGTCCTGACGAGCGGGTCCTTGATCAGGACGATCGAAATCCTTGGCGGAGGCGTCCGCACCCTGCGTCCTCTCGAAATCACTTCTATCGAGAAAAACATCCTTTCAGAGCCTTTCCTGGTGGACCCCGAGCGCCCGATGGATCCGGATGAGTTCATCGAGCGGTTCATAGACAGGGAGGACCATTACTCGGGAAGGAAGCGCCTCATAGTCTTTTCCGCTCTGGTTCTCATCCTGATCGCCCTTGCGGCGGCATGGAAATGGACGCCGCTGGCCCAGTATCTGGATATCGGCATCATCTCGGGCCAGATTCAGACGGTGAGCGACTACCGTCTCATGCCCGCAATCGTTCTGCTGCTGTATGTGCTGGGCGGTCTGGTGGTATTCCCGGTGACGGCCATGGTAGCCATAACCGCTGTGCTCTTCCCGCCCCTGACGGCACTGGCCGTCTCCATAACCGGTGCGATGATGAGCGCATCGGTCGTCTATTGGATCGGCAGGGTGCTGGGGAGGGATTTCGTCCGGAAGGTGGCGGGGCAGAGAATCAATCAGCTCAGCAGGCGGCTCGCCAGACAGGGGCTTCTTACCGTGACCATCATCAGGTTCATTCCGGTGGCGCCCTTTTCTGTCGTCAATCTCGTGGCGGGAGCTTCTCATATAGGGTTCCGCGATTACTTCATCGGCACACTCATCGGTATGTCGCCGGGATTCGTCGCCATCACCCTGTTCACGGAATCTCTCCTGAGCTTTCTTTTCGAGCCCAGCATCCTGAATATCACCATCCTCGGGGGCATCACCCTGGCGGCGATCATCCTCCTGGTATGGCTGAAGAGGCGTATCGCCGGGAAAATCGACCAGTCCTCCGGGGAGAGCGCCTCATGACCTCAAGAGGGCAACAGGCCGCACGCCCGGAAAAAATAAAGGTCGCAACATACAATATCCACGGATGGATCGGCACAGATCATCGACAGATACCCATGCGGGCCATCAGGGTCATCAGCGAGCTCGACGCCGATATCGTGGCCCTTCAGGAAGCCAACTTCTCACTGGAAGAAGGCGGCCATCTCGACGAGGCGTTCTTTTCCACGCTGACGGATATGGAGGTGGTCCTCGGCCCCACGTTCTTCAAGTACTCCCTTCACTTCGGGAATGCCCTGCTGAGCAGATTCCCCATCACGCGGTTCCACCGCATCGATCTGAGCGCTCACCCGTACGAGCCAAGGGGCGCCATCGATGCAATAATCCGGATCGGAGACAAAACGATCAGGGTGCTGACCGCACACCTGGGGCTGAGGGCGATAGAACGGAGATTTCAGGCGGACATGCTCATCAGGACCCTCTCGGGCGGTTTTCAGGGAACGGTCGTCGTCCTGGGCGACTTCAACGAATGGACCTTGCGGCGCGCAGCCCTGAGGAAGCTCTATTCGCTGTTCGGAAAAGCGAAGAGCCCCAGGACCTTCCCCTCCATCTTCCCCCTTCTCTCGCTCGACAGGATCATGGTGTCGCCCCCGGAGGCTCTGGTGGAGATCAGGGCACACAGGAGCCTCGATACCATCATGGCGTCCGACCACCTGCCTGTCACAGGCATCGTCGAGGTTTGAACCCCGGCATGAACAGGATCGGTGAAACGACTGGAGGATTTTGTTCCGCAAGAACAGGCGATAGGCTCAAATGTGCATCAGCCGGGAGTTCATCTTGCGCATATACAAGAAAGGATGAGATAAGAACTGACAATAGCCTCTTATCTAAGGTTATAGATAACGTGCCAGAATCAGAAGCTTGGAATTTCCTGCAAGAACCATGACTATCATTCTGATATCATAACCACAATCAATCAATATATTACAAATATCTTTACTTTCAAGCTTCTTATGCTGAGATCAAAAAGCAGGGCATGAAATCAGCCCTGCTATGATCTACTTGAGCCCGAATGCTATTTCCTTAAACTTTTTCTGAATCCAGCAAGCCCGAGTAAACCTGAGCCAAGCAGGAGCATAGTTGCGGGTTCGGGTACAGGGGCTGGAGCAGGATCAGGATAAGGAGTATAGTCATATGAGATGGTCAAGCTTCCCATGGTTGACAAGGAAAAGGGGACATCGAATACTGTGGTGACGATATTGGTGTTTTGCATGAAGAGGATCTGATTTATTGGTGCGCCCGTGTCAATGAAGTCTGCCATATAACCGCTCACGGTCAATGGTGAAGAACAGACGAATCCTGTCGTATTCGTGGTGGTAAGATCAGCTCTCCCTGCTTGATCAGTGATATCATTAAACGTGAAATTGTAGGTAAATGCGTTATCAAATGTCTCGTACGCAGCATAACCCAAAGGGTCGTACCACGCACTCATCCAACTGAACATGGCAGGTGACTCAAAGATAAAATACTCAAGTTTCGCACCCC
>DCDF01000122.1 GCA_002316295.1 Syntrophaceae bacterium UBA1062
GGTACCGCATCGACGGCATTCTTCACGATGTGCTCACCCTGCCCAAGAGGGTCCACTCGGCCGTGGTCTCACGCATCAAGGTCATGGCGTCGCTCAATATCGCCGAGAAAAGACTCCCTCAGGACGGCAGGATCGGCATCAAGCTGGGCGATCACTCGGTCGACCTGAGAATCTCGGTGGTGCCCACCGTCAACGGCGAGCGGGTGGTCATGCGAATCCTCGACAAATCGAGCGTGCTCTACGGCCTGGAGGAGCTCGGCTTCTATCCGGATGACCTGGCGAGGATCGAGCGGCTCATCAAGCAGGAGCACGGCATCATCCTGGTGACCGGGCCAACCGGGTCGGGAAAGACCACCAGCCTCTACTCCATGCTGAGCAGGATCAACTCGCCGGACAAGAACATCCTCACTATCGAGGACCCCATCGAATACCAGCTCAAGGGCATCGGCCAGATCCCGGTGAACACCAAGGTCGGGCTCACCTTCGCCTCGGGCCTGCGGTCCATTGTCAGGCAGGACCCGGACGTGATTCTCGTAGGCGAGATCCGCGACCTCGAGACCGCGGAGATCGCCATCCAGGCGGCGCTCACCGGCCACCTCGTCTTCTCCACCCTGCACACCAACGATTCCGCCAGCGCGGTAACGAGGCTCATCGACATGGGCATCGAGCCTTTCCTCGTGACCTCCTCCGTGAACGCCATACTCGCCCAGCGGCTCGTGCGCAAGATCTGCCCGTCGTGCAAACAGGAATACTTCCCGGAAGACGAGAGCCTCTTGGAAATCGGCCTTTCCAAGGACATGCTCGACAGAGACGGATACCTCCACCGCGGAGCCGGCTGCAGCGAGTGCATCGGCACCGGGTACAAGGGCAGGACCGGCATATACGAGATCCTTTTCATGAGCGATGCCATCAGAAGCACTATTCTCAAGTCGTCTGACTCCAACGTCATCAAGAGTGTGGCCGTCGGTGAGGGCCTCCACACCCTGAGACAGGACGGCGCCAGGAAAGTCGAGGACGGAATAACCACCATCGAGGAAGTGCTCAGGGTGACGCAGCAGTAATGGCGAAGCAGAGACGGATTTACCGCTGTTCTTCGTGCGGACAGGTTCATTCCCAGTGGATGGGAAAATGCGCCCAGTGCGGTGAGTGGAACACCCTTTTCGAGGACGTGCTCCAGGAAACCAGGAGCATTCAGGCGGCCCGGACGAGAAACGGCGCTCCCGTACCTCTGAGCGACATCGTTTCCGCGTCTTCCACGAGAAAGAAGTGCGGGATCGGCGAGCTCGACCGTGTCCTGGGCGGGGGTGTCGTGGAATGCTCCCTTGTGCTCATCGGCGGAGATCCGGGAATCGGAAAATCCACCATCATGCTCCAGATGGCGCACAATCTCGCCGCGTCCGGCTCGAGCGTCCTGTATGTGAGCGGCGAGGAGTCCGCCGTGCAGCTCAAGTTGAGAAGCGAGCGCCTGGACATCGTCTCCGACGGCATCCTCATCTATCCCGAGGTGGTGCTCGAAGAGATCAGACAGCAGATAGCGGCCATCAGGCCGGACGTCGTGATCGTCGATTCCATACAGTCGGTGTTTTCCTCGCAGGTGGACGCCCCGCCGGGCAGCGTGTCGCAGATCCGGGAAGGGGCCGGCATTCTCATGGAGGTCGCAAAGGGGATGAACACCGTGGTCTTCGTGGTCGGGCACGTGACCAAGGACGGATGGATCGCAGGGCCCAAGATGCTCGAACATATGGTGGACACTGTGCTGTACTTCGAGGGAGACGCCTCGGGGGTCTATCGTATTCTGAGGACGGTCAAGAACCGATTCGGCACATCAGGCGAGATCGGCGTCTTCGAGATGAAGTCGTCCGGCCTCGTCGAGGTGAGCGACCCTTCTTCCATCTTCATCCACGGCCTGGGAGGCGATGTGGCGGGAAGCTCGGTGATGGCCACCGTGGAGGGCAGCCGGGCATTCGTGGTCGAAGTCCAGTCGCTGGTGAGCCGGACAAACTACAGCATGCCCAAGCGCATCTCCATCGGTCCCGATCATTCGCGTCTCTCCGTTCTTCTGGCGGTTCTGGAAAAGCGGGCCGGGCTCGTCCTGTCTCATTCCGACGTGGTCGTCAACATCGCCGGAGGCATGCGGGTCTCCGAACCCGCGGTCGACCTGGCGGTGGTCATGGCCATTGCATCCAGCGCACTCGACAGGCCCGTGAAAAAAGGTACCGTCTGCATCGGCGAAATCGGTCTGGGCGGAGAGATCAGGCCGGTGAATCACATGGAGCAGAGGATCAAGGAAGCCCTTAGAACCGGCTTCACCCATGCGCTGATCCCTGCATCGAACCGGAATTCCCTGGACTTCGTGAAAGGCATGGAGCTCACGCCGCTTTCCCACGTGCGGGAAGCGCTCGAAACATTTTCCCGGTAGCGCCGACCCAGTGCCGGTGCTCGTCCCATTGATGAAGGATTTTCACATCTTGAGGAGAACCGAGCCCTTGCTTCCTTGGCCAGAGCTATTATGTATATATTAAAGGCGAAAAGAGGAAATGACGATAGCCTGGATTATGAGGAAATATAATGTTTATACATTCCCTCCCGGTGTCGGAAGGTATGAACTCATCAAAGAAAACCCGGAGCAGACTGGCGATGCGGAAGAGGATTACTGGAACGAATGCTTTACCTGGCAGGATCTGAAAATGGTCGTTCCCTATTTCCGTTCGCTGGGGTGGAAGGTGGCGGTGGAACCGCTCGCGCGGGAAGATGCCATGGGTAAAATACACATATTTTCATTTACTTGCGGCATCAACCATGATTTCAGAATCCTGGACATATCCGGAATCCGCATCATCATGGCGCGGGATTTCGGCATCCACAGATCCATAAAAGAGTCTTTGAATCCAATAGGCTATTGACTTCCTCTTGATAAGCGATTAATAATATTATATAGTTATACGAGTTAGCGGTCCATGAAAGGAGGAAAGTATGGCTACGTTAACCAAGAGCGGGATTATTGATGAAATCGTTCTCAACACAGGACTTTCCCGGAAAGAAGCCAGTGATGGAGTGGAGACGTTCATCGAGATCATAAAAGAAACACTCGAAAAGAAAGAACCGGTGAGCATTTCCGGATTCGGAAAATGGAAGGTCAGAGAGAAGACTGCACGGAGGGGGCGCAATCCGAAGACAGCCGAAGAGATAGTCATTTCTCCCAGAACCGTCGTCACCTTTTCCCTGTCGAATGTTCTCAGGTCGAAGCTGTCCGGGAAGGAAGAAGAACAGTAACGCGCTCTTCAGAGATAACGAGAAAGACATCCGGGGATACAGGGCGCCATCAATGAGGTACCCTGAGTTCCCTGAAGATTGTAACGATGAAGGGGGGATAAGTCTTTAATAAGAATAAATATTGGTGTGATTTCTCTTGTATTTAGCCTCGTTACAATGTATACGTTGTAACGAGGAGAGAGGGATCGTACATGGCGGCCATCGTACACCAGATCAATAAAAAAACCGGGGTTACCTACGTGTATGAGTCGATCTCTTATTGGGACAAGGACAAGAAGCAGTCCCGGGCAAAGCGCAAGTGCATCGGCCGGATTGACCCCCAAACCAGGGAAGTTGTTCCCACGCAGAAGAGAGAAGCGCTCGCAGGCAGGGGAAAGAAACCCAAGAGAGGACCGATACCCATTGACCGGACTGCTCGATGCTTCTTTGGTGCCACCTACCTCTTCGACCGTATCGGGGAGGATACCGGGGTGAAGGAGGATCTGAAGGCATGCTTCCCCGAGAGCTACCGGCAGATCCTCTCCATTGCCTACTACCTGATCCTGGAGGACAGGAACCCGTTGAGCCGTTTCCCTCGCTGGGCTGCGATCCATCGTCATCCCCACGGCGAGGTCATCTCCTCGCAGAGGAGTAGCGAGCTCTTTGCACCCATCACCGAGGAAGCCAGGCAGCGGTTTTTCCGGCTTCAGGCAAAACGTCGGGTAGAGAAGGAATACCTGGCCTATGACAGCACGTCCATATCCAGTTATTCACAATGCTTAAGGCAGGTGCGCTACGGCAAGAACAAGGATCACGAGCATCTGGCCCAGCTCAATCTGTGCCTGCTCTTCGGGCAGCAGTCCCGTCTGCCGTTTTATTACCGCAAGCTCGCAGGCAACATTCCCGATGTGAAGACCTTGAGGAAGCTGCTTCACGATATGAACACGCTTGGGCATGAGAAGGTCAAGGTGGTCTTAGACCGGGGCTTCTTCAGCGCAGCCAACATCAATGCCATGTACAAGCATCACCTGAAGTTCCTCATTGCCGCCAAGCTGCCTTTAAAGCTCATCGAGAAGCATCTCGACCCCGTTCGGGAGAAGATGCGCAACTTTACCCATTACAGTCAGGCCTACCAGCTTTATGCCTACTGTCTGCCGATTACCTGGGAGTATGTTCAGGACCGCCCCTATAAAGGGGACACCATCGAAGAGGATCGCCGGATGTATCTCCATCTGTACTATTCCCCGGAGCGGGCCTTAGAGGATGAGAAGGCCTTCACCAACCGGCTTGTCTCTTTGCAAGAGGAGTTGGAGAGCGGAGAGCGCCACCCGGATCATGAGAGGCTCTATGCCAGGTATTTCGAGGTCAGGAGCACGCCGGTTAGAGGCACGAAGGCCATTGCCAAGGAAGAGGCCCTGGCGGAGGCGAAACGCAATTACGGGTATTTTGCCCTCCTGAGCAATGAGATCAAGGATCCGGTGGAAGCCCTTGAGATCTACCGGAACAAGGACCTGGTGGAGAAGGCCTTCGACAATCTCAAAGAGCGGTTGAACCTGAGGCGTGTGGCTGTCTCATCGGAGCAGAGTCTGGACGGCAAGCTCTTCGTGCAGTTCATCGCGCTGATCTTCCTTTCATACATCACGAAGAAAATGCATGAAAACAAATTGTTTAAGGACTACACCCTGCAGGAGGTCCTCGATGAGCTCGATGTCATTGAATGTTTTGAGGTGCCAGGTCAGCAACGGCAGGTCGGCGAAATTACGAAACGCCAGATGGATCTCTATGCCAAACTGGGCGTCACCCCTCCTGCCTCGTTACAATAACTCGGGAACTCAGGAGGTACCGGCGCACGTACCTCTCTGCCAGCAAAAGGTCGTGCACGGTCAGTCTCCAATGAGAGAAGGATCTTGAAAAATCAAGCGGAGGGTTGCGGAAGAGATCGCTTTTTCTTCCGCTCCGCCCGAACAAAACCTTTCGATATCTCGTCATTCACGGATCGCCGGCACACCTGCCGGATTGGGTGATCGATCCGTTCCAGAAACGATAATGAGAGAAAGCTCCTCATAAAATAACCATGAACAGATGATCCGGAGAATACCCGATCCCCGAAAAGAGCAGTATTCCCCG
>DCDF01000225.1 GCA_002316295.1 Syntrophaceae bacterium UBA1062
ACCCCTGAGCGGGCTTCGAAGAAAAAGCCGGGTGGAGCACAGGGCGCTTCCGGTGCTCATGAACTCACGGTCGCACGGATGGCCGGCGCGCATGGAGAACTCCCTGACGAGCTCGATCGCCTCCGGGAGCCGGAGATGCTCCTCCGGCACGATCCAGCTCAGGAGCGTATAGGGATTTTCTTCCAGAACGGGTGCGAGCGTTTTCCTCAGCCTTTCCTTCCTGCCGATCCAGTGAGGGTCTTCGACCTCGATCGCGAGGGCCTGCCCTGTTCGGCCGGGGTGAATGCCGCGTTTTCCGGCACGGGGGTCGAGCACGATGCGGCTCACGAACCCGCCCGGGCCCTCAGCCCGCCCTTCATCGGACAGCCGGGGCAGCTCGACGGGGAAGTAGTCGATTCCCGTGCGCGCGGAGGCATGGGCGAAGGACGCCCGGATGTCGTCCGGCCCCATGTCGGGCGTGCTGACGACGTAATAGGGCGGCAGGTCCAGCCAGGTGATTCCCTGCCCGGCGGCGACGCGGCGGAGCGGCGTGTCCGGAAGCACGCTCACCGGGTAGAGGTTGAGCGTGTCGTAGAGCGATTCATCCACCACGAAGTCGATGGAGCGCTTGACGTCGTCGGGCCCGTCGCCGGGAAGACCCACCATGATGTCCGTGACCACATGGATATCGTGCGCCCTGAGCAGGAGGACACCCCGGATGAATTTCTGTTCGTCGAACGGCCTCCCGCAGCGCTTGAGGGCTCTTCTGTTCGTGGTCTGCAGGCCGATCTCCACGTGCCTCACACCGGCGCGGGCAAGCCGGTCGGCCAGGTCTTCGCTCACGTCCTCTGCATTGAGCTCGCAGCTTATCTTCATGTCCCGCAGGCTCCGGGCATCCTCCAGCAGGGAGAGCAGGTCTTCGATATGGGGCCTGCGTGCGAAGCACGGGTCGAGAAAGCTGATCTCGTCCGCTCCGTTCCGTGCCGCCCAGAGGATCTCGGCGCCCGTCCTCCCGAGATCGAAGCAGCGAAGCCGCCTGAACTGCTTGTGATACGAGCAGTAGGTGCATGTGTACAGGCATCCCCGCACGGTCTCCAGAAACACTGCGTTCGTGAACGACTTTTCGATGAGATTGCCGAGATAGGGAGACGGGATGCGATCCAGAGAGATTATGGGAGGTCTCCTCCGGAGAGACGGGATGCAGGCCCCCGGCATGATCACGCCCGGCATCCCGGACAGTTCTTCCCGGCCGGCGCTCCACGACGCCAGGAGGTTGAGGAAAGTCTCCTCGCCCTCCCCCCAGACAGCGGCGTCGAACGGCGCCTGCCCGACGAGCGGGTTGTCCGGGCTCACCTCGGGCCCTCCCAGGACGATCCGGGTCCGGGGAAGACGCTCGCGGACCTTTCGGCAGAGCCGCAGGCTTCGCTCGATGTTCCAGAGATAGCAGGAAAAGCCCACGGCGTCCGGGGCGCTGTCCTCGATCCATTGGAGAATCGCCGCGTCGCCCCCGAGAGACGACACGCCCGGCGGGCATATCTCGACCTCGAATCCGCGCCCGAGGCCCTGTTCGGCATAGCCCTTGAGGTATCCCCCGGCCAGGGGGATGTTCTCCAGGGAATATCCGCAGTCGTGAGACTGCACAGGCAGCTGGACGAGCACGGCCTTCATCCGGGTTCTCCTTCATGTTTCTCCGGGATCTTCACGCTCCCTGTTGAAGTGCACCGCGGCGGTGTTGTCAATACCTTTCGCCGCTCGAAGGGGTTACGGCACCCGGTCGTGATTCCAAAAAAACAAAAATCCGCTCAATCGACATCGCAATTGCAGAAGTCAGAGAAGCTCATGTCGAGATAGCGCACCTGATCCTTGTTGCGGAAGAAGCGGCGGTAGCGCTTTTCTTCCCGGCGCTTGCTCTCGCCATCCTTGCCTTCGTAGCTGTTGATCACCACGATCTCTGGCCTGGGGTCATAGTTGAGCTCGATGCGCTTGAGCAGGTAGCGGATCAAAAGATCCGCCGCAGGGAACGAGTAGCCGCAGAATACGATCCTCCGGGCGCTTTTGAGCACGTCGGCCGAGCGGTGCATTATCTGCTGGAGAAAATAGTTCTTCATGCCCTTGAGATACGAGGGGGGCGTTATGATGGGCACGATCGGCATGCCGCACTGCGCACATGGCACCGGATGGTCGATGAGCGCCGCCACCTTGTGGTGCTCGCGCGGCGTCAGGGTGAGGGATATGCACGTGGGGCAGTAGAGCCAGTTCAGCGAGCCGTGAAGCTTGTAGAGCGCCACGGCCCGGTTCTGCCTCGGGACCTTCCAGTCGCGCTCCCTGGAATAGTTCGTGAACTCGACGCCGTAATCCACGTCGAAGTCGGGATGCAGCCCGATAAGGGCATTGTCGATGAGGGTATCGTAGTTCAGCGAGATAAAGGCCGTTGAAAGGAGCCTCCCCTCGTCTGCCAGCCTTCTCACCAGGTCCCGGTGGTGCCCCTTGGGCGCCATGAGCGTCCGGTTGAGCACCAGGGCGATGAGAAAGATCAGGTCTTCTTTGAGCGTCTGGACATCGGGAGCCTGCGAGGCGACCGAGTATCCTCTGAAGCTCTCTCCCCGGTCGATCGCGATCTCCAGCACGCCCAGCGTTTCCTCGAATGACGGGAACAGCACTCCGGGCGAATCGCTCCGCACGTCGAGACCGAAAAAGTCCTGGAAAAACTTCGCCAGCCTGGCAATGCCGGCTGTCCGGCGGCCGTATCCGCCGCCGGGCCTGAAGAACTCGCGGAAGAGGTCTTTCTGCACCGGTGCGCCTTCTGATGCGGAGGCCCCTGCCCCGAGAAAGATCACGTCTTGGATGTCGGCCATGCTTCTCCCTTCCTCCCGCTGATAGTGAAGCGCACGCCTTCAGGCGTTTGCGACCCCCTTCAAAGAGCGTCTTTGCGCGCGTCAAGGGGCAGGCCTTGCCTGCTCCGGTGCGTGCTCTCCGGTCACCCTATGCCATCAGGCGGTGATGATGCAAGGAGCATGAGGGCTGATTCGCCGCCTCTGCATGCAGAGGCGCGCATCATGCCGCGCATTCCTCAACCGAATAAGCGGTCCGGCTTTTTTTCCTTGCATTACATCCTTTTCCCGGGTTTCGTTATCAATATATATACCCATACGGTGATATGAAAGCCCGGAAAACGCATGGCGAAGAAGAGAACGCGGAAAAAGAGGAGCCACATCCACCTCCTGTACGACATGAACGAGCTGACCAATCTCCTGGTCGGCACGCTCACGGTCGACGATTTCCTGAAGCAGGCTGCGGAGATGGTGGCACGGCATCTGGACGCGCACGTATGCTCCATTTATCTCTACGACGAGTCTTCCGACGAGCTGTATCTGGCCGCCACCACCGGGCTCGACCCAGAGGCTGTAGGGCAGGTGCGCATGAAGGTGGGCGACGGCATTGTCGGCCATTGCGTGGACCGGCTCAAGCCGGTATGCGAGGGTGTGGCCGAGAAAAGCCCCTATTTCAAATACTTCCGCGCGGCCCGCGAAGACCGGTTCAAGTCGTTCCTGGTGGTCCCCATCCACCGGGGGCCCGTGAGGATCGGGGCGCTCGTGGTCCAGCACGAAGAACCCGACATGTTCGACGAGTCCGATATCATGGGCCTGCTGGCCGCATCGTCGCAGCTCGGCACCTCAATCGAAAACGCCCGGATGATCATGGAGATGAACCGGAGCGCGGACGGCGTGCCCGAGGTCCGCCCCATACCTCCGGGGACCATGATCCGGGCCGGAATCGCATCCGAAGGCTATGCCTACGCACCGGCCACGGTCCTCAGGAAGGGCGGCCCGCTCCATCCGCTCGAGCCCTCGCCCGACGATGAGTTCCTGACGCTCGAAGACTTCCACCGGGCGATGGAGGCCACGTTCGAGCAGTTGCAGGCCCTGCAGTCCGGGTTTGCAAGACGGCTTCCTGAGAGCGCGTCTCTCATTTTCGCCACGCATTTCATGATGCTCAAAGACGACAGCTTTGCGGGGCAGATGGTCCGCCTCATGAAGGACGGCATGCCGCCCATGCAGGCGCTCAGGCAGGTTTCCTCGCACTACACCGCCCTGCTCCTGTCCAGCCCGCACGAGTACATCCGGGAAAAGGTCAACGATATCGAAGACCTGTCCGTGAGGATCATGCGGAATCTGCGAAAGGCGGGCCAGGGGGAGGCGGCATCGGGGCAGAAGCGTATCGTGATGGCCGAACAGCTCTATCCCTCGGACATACTCAAGCTCGTTGCCGACGACGTGCAGGGCATCGTCCTCGCCGGAGGCGGCACCACCGCCCACGTCTCCATCCTGTCCAAATCGCTGCAGATCCCCCTGCTCATGACCGACCGCCGGGACCTCCTGCTCCTTCCCGAAGACACGCCGGTGCTCATGGATGCCTACATGGGCGCCATCTATGTGGACCCGCCGCAGAAGATCGTGAAGCGCTTCAGAGAACGTGAGAAGACCCGGAGCATCGCGCTTCAGAGATCCGCGGGCGTTGCCGACGAGACCGCGACCAGGGACGGCGCCAGGGTCCGGCTCATGGCGAATGTCAACCTGCTCAGCGAGATCCCCCTGGCCCGAAAGCTCAAGGCAGAGGGTGTGGGCCTGTACCGGACCGAGTTTCCCTTCCTCATCCGGACGGCGTTTCCCTCCGAAGCCGAGCAGCTGCCGATCTACAGACGCCTCTTTGAAGAGATGAAAGGCCGTCCGGTGACCATCCGCACCCTGGACGTGGGAGGCGAGAAGGTACTCCCCTACCTTGACGCGCCGCCCGAGCCCAACCCGGAGCTCGGCCTGAGATCGATCCGCTTCACGCTGAGCCACCGCGACATCTTCACCACCCAGATCAGGGCCATCCTGCGGGCTGCCGCGGGCGCGCGCGACGCACGCATCATGTTTCCCATGATCTCCTCTCTCGACGAGTTCCTGGAGGCGCGCCAGGTGGTCTTTTCCGCCATGGAAGAGCTTTCGGAGGAAAAGCTCGACTTCTGCGACAGGCCGTCTATCGGCATGATGGTGGAGCTGCCGTCGCTGGTGGACATCATGGACGAACTGGCCGACGTCGCGGATTTCTTTGCCATCGGCACCAACGACTTCGTGCAGTACATGCTGGCAGTGGACAGGACAAACCATCGCGTGTCCCAATATTACGCCTCTCACCATCCCGCCGTGCTCAGGGGGCTGGACCGGATCGTCCGGGCGGCGGACCGGAAGGGGAAAGAGGTGTCGATCTGCGGCGAGATGGCCCACGAAAAAGCGCACCTGCCCTTTCTTCTGGGTATCGGCATCCGCCTGTTCAGCGTGAACCCTCAGTTTCTGCCTCAGCTCCAGGAAAGCATCTCCCGCATCAGCCTTTCCGAGGCACGGGAGTATGCGGACGCATTGCTTTCAAGGTCGAGCCTCAAGAGGATTCAGGAGATTATGGCGGATAGGAAATGGAAGGAGCGATTCGGGCTGTGAGACCGTCCGGCCCGGGAAAAAGGCCTTACTCTTCTGAAGCGCAACGGGAGAGCCCGTTTTCTCAGACCCCTAACGAGAGTAGAACTCCACGATCAGCTGTTCGTTGATGTCCTGGTCGATCTCGGCGCGCTCAGGCTCGCGGAGGACTTCGCCCCCGTTGTCCCGGCGCTGGAGCCA
>DCDF01000064.1 GCA_002316295.1 Syntrophaceae bacterium UBA1062
TCACATGTCGAGACCTGACCCCGATCCTGGCCCGATCCTGGATGACCTCGATCCTGGACTCCGGCTTTCCATTCTCTGAAGATTCCGGCCCTGTGCCGGAGCGGATATCTACTCGGCCTGGGCTACCGCCTCGACTTCCCGGTCGCTGCGGACAAAGCGGTAGAGCACTGCGCCGAGCGCTCCTCCGATGATCGGGGCGACCCAGAAGAGCCAAAGCTGCGCGAGCGCCCATCCGCCTGCATAGATCGCCACGCCGGTGCTGCGCGCGGGATTCACCGAGGTGTTGGTGACCGGGATGCTGATCAGGTGGATGAGGGTGAGGCACAGCCCGATCGCGATCGGCGCGAAGCTCTGAGGGGCCAGCCTGCTGGTTGAGCCGATGATGACAAAGAGGAATATCATGGTCATGACGATCTCGGTCAGCATGGCCGCCCACAGGCCGTACCCGCCCGGTGAGTGCTCTCCGTAGCCATTCGAGGCAAAGCCCTGCGCCACGTCGAAGCCCGCCGCGCCGCTGGCGATGAGATACAGGACGCCGCCCGCAACAATGCCTCCCAGCACCTGGGCCACGATGTAGGGCAGCAGGTCTTTTGCCGGGAAGCGGCCGGCGACCCACAGGCCGACCGACACGGCCGGATTGAGGTGGGCGCCGGATATATGCCCGATGGCAAACGCCATGGTGAGCACGGTCAGGCCGAAGGCCAGCGCGACGCCGAGAAAGCCGATGCCTGTATCCGGAAACGCGGCCGCCAGCACCGCGCTGCCGCATCCGCCGAGAACCAGCCAGAATGTCCCGATAAATTCCGCGCCATACTTTTTCATACCACGCTCCTTTGCATAGTTTTATGGTGCAAAATAGTGCGCATCAGCGCGGATGAGCGTCATGTGAAGCCGGCATCATTATGTGCTGGTATCGCACCTTCTCAGGTGAAATATTCCTTCTGAGAAATATATCCCAGATATCTCGCTTGTAAAGGGCCGAATCGAAAAATAAAAAACCCCGCTGCCTGCAGCGGGGTTTTCCTGTCGAACGACGGGATCTTCGGAATCGGTTCTTTTACAGGAATATGTCGATGAAGTCGGAGGCCGGGACCTGGTTTCTGTTCTTGATCGTCCTCTTGCCGTCTATGGAGCCCGTGTGGGTGCACCGGCCGTACACCGTGCAGTCGCCGCTTGCGTCCGGGGAATATCCCCTGCATACCCGCAGCACGTCCGGAGAAATCTCGTCGATGAGCACGATCTTGTCGCTGCCGTACTTCAGCCTGCCCAGTTCGAACTTTCCGTCGATGACGTGCAGACCTTTGGATGAAAACTCTTGGGACACGATGTCTGCGATGTTCTTCACGAGCTCGACGCTCTCCTCGATCTCGGCCCTGGTCATCGCGCCTGTCTCTTCCAGCGCCTCCAGAGTGATGAGGGTATCGCTGTCGCCCTTTGTCCATGCCTCGACCACCTTGTGCAGGTTCCTGCACGGCCTCACGAAGGGATACCTCCTCCAGAAGCTCCCGGTCGCATTGTTGCGCCAGGTGAACTCGAGGTTCAAAAGCGGCGCCGAACCGGGGAACTCAGGCGCCTCCGCCGGCATGGAGAGGGCTATGGCGGGCTCCACGATCATCTCGTTGTCCGTGACCGTGTCGATGTAATGCGAGGGTATGCCCTTGTCTTTGAGCAGCCGGAAAAAATATGTGGCAAACCTGCAGGCGATGGCGCCCTTGCCGGGGATTTCGCCCACGACCACATCGTATCCGGGATCGAAGACCGGTTTTCCGTTTTCCATGTAGCCGGTCGCCCTGTCGGTGAAGACAAACCGGTATTTGCCGGCATGAGGCCCTTCCGTGATGTTGTAGACATCTTTCGACTTTCCGCGGTACACCAGGTCTGTTTCCGCCACGAGTGGTATTCTCCTCTGTTGTATTTTTTTAAAAGAAGCAATGCTTATACGCTAAACAGCCACGCCAGGCAAGCCCGAGAATGATGCATTCCATCCGGTTTCGTGCTGATGGATCTCGATCCGCCCCTCCGAATTTCCCGGCATCTGAAGGTGAGGACGGCTCCGCGTTATCGATCCCGTGCCCTACCGGTCTCTGGTGCGGTCCGTGCCGCACTGCCAGCAGGTCGTGAACTGAGGGTCGTGCAGCTCGCCGCAGGTCTGACACTTCCACTGACCGCCCACGGCGCGCGACAGGCCTTCACCGCTCAGGTATCCGGACACGATCGACTCGGCCGCTTCGAGCCGGCCGTCATCCACGATCCATACCGAAGGATGCCCGTCCGCTGTGGCCTGCCCCTGCAGCAGCGTTTCGTTCCGGACGACGCACGGGATGCCCTCGGCCTCGAGAAGCGCTCTCACACAGTATGCATCCGCCAATGAGCAGGAAGTGAAGACCTTCTTCATTCACTCATCCCAAGACATCATGGGGCATGATACGGATGAAAGTCGCAGCGCATGCGCCATGCACGTCATACCCATCTCCCTATTCTCTGCCGGCTCCACCCGGACGCTCCCCGGATTCCCTCTTCCCCCGGTTGCGGACGATGAGGCCGTCGAGGAAGCGCCGCATGATCTGGTCCCCGCATTCCTTGTAATTCTTATGGTCCACTTTCCTGAACAGGGCGGACAGCTCCGCCTTGGAGATCTCGAAATCGGCGAGCTTCAGGATCTCGATGATGTCGGTGTCCTTGAGGTTGAGCGCGATCCTGAGCTTCTTCAGTATGTCGTTGTTCTTCATGGGGTTCTCCCGGGATTGCGCTGCGCCTGGGCCGCCCTTTCCCCACAGCAGGCACCCTCCTGGAGGCGCCGCACGATCTCGGTGAACCGGCCGAAGATCTCGTCGTGCACCGGGCGCGCGATCGCGGGGTTGATGCCCTGCCGCACGAAGGCCGGGTCCTGGATGCCGGCTTTGCACAGGTCGAGGAGCTTTGCATTGCTGAACACATAGTCGGGCGGCCTGTTGAGCTTTTTCGCGAACTCGTCCCGCACGAGAAAGAGCGTTTTGAACAGCTCCTGCCTGTGCTTGTCGAGTTGTCTGTATCCCTTGGCCTTCTCGTACTTCGCCGGCTTGCTCTTTTTGCCGCCCGCCCCATCCTGGAGCATGAGGTTCTGGAGGATGTAATCATCCAGCAGCCCGCGGGCTTTCAGCTTGTCGAACAGCGCGTCCTTGAGCCGGAACAGATGCCTCACGTCGCCCATGGCATAATCGATGGCGGCCTCGCTGATCGGCCTTTTCATCCAGTTGTACTGCTGGAACTTCTTTTTGTTCAGGGGAGCGATGCCGAGCTCCTCGCAGAGAACGTGCGCCAGGCCCTGCTTCGGGTAGCCGAGCAGCGAAACCGCGGGCCTCAGGTCGAGCACGGACTGAAGCCTGATGCCGTACGCCGTCTCGAGCAGAGCCGCATCGCCCAGCGAATCGTACATGATCTTCAGCAGGTCGCGCTTTTCGAAAAACCTCCTGATGCCCCCGCTATTCTTCAGCCTCAGGGGATCGATGATGACCTCGTTCTCGAGATCGAAGATCTGGACGAGGCAGAGGTGCTCGCCATAGCAGTGCAAGTTGAACTCGGCCTCCACATCGACGGCAACGACCTTCCGGCCGCGCTCGTCCAGTGCATCGAGGTACCGGTAAATCTCCTGGTCGTTTTTCAGCTCGATGACATTCATGGGACGCTTCTATACCCTAATTGAGAAGGAATTCATACCAGAAGCGTTTGTTGCATCCGTTTCAAGGCAAAAAAAGCGTTTCAACGCTCGCGCTCTCGAACAGTCGAGCCTGCCGGCCGTCATCGCTGGGGTGATGCGGGGCGGAAAGATCGCCGGGAGCGGGCGCCTCGGGCCGATCGATGATCGGGAGGCCCGGGAAGCGATGTATGAACATACGCCCCCACGGTACCTCACGATACACACCATACAGATCTCTCGCCGCGGCGCGAGTCAGCAGCCCCGGCGCATGAAGCGGGGACCCTGCCCTACTCCCGATACATTTCCTCGATGATGTCGCTGTAATTGGCCATGACCACCTTGCGCTTCACCTTGAGTGTGGGGGTGAGCTCTCCGCTCTCCTGGCTGAACGGGCGGTGAATCAGGGTAAATCGCTTTATCTGCTCGACACGGCCCAGCGATCGGTTCTGCTCGTCGACCACCTCGCTGAACTTTCCGACCACCTCGGGGTTGGCGATGAGCTTTTCGGGGTCGGTCTCGGTTATGCCCTTCGATTGGGCCCACCTGGTCAGCTCGGAGAAGCAGGGCACGATGAGGGCCACCAGGTATTTTCTCTTGTCGCCGACCACCGCGATCTGCTCGATGAGAGGGTGGACGGCGAACATACCCTCGATGACTTGCGGGGCGACATTCTTGCCTCCGGCGGTGATGATGATATCCTTCTTCCGGTCGGTTATGGTCAGGTACCCGTCCTGGTCGATTGTGCCAATGTCGCCCGTGTAGAACCATCCGTCCTTCGTGATCACCTTGGCCGTTTCCTCAGGCCGGTTGTAGTATCCCTTCATGACCTGAGGCCCGCGGACCATGATCTCGCCGTCCTCGGCTATCCGGCACTCGGTGCGGGGAATCGGCGGGCCGCAGGTGCCCAGCTTGATCGGCGTGATATGTTTCAGGCTGTTCAGGTGCGTCATTGGAGAGGTCTCTGTGAGCCCGTAGCCCACATGCACTTCCACGCCGATGATCTGGAAAAACGCATTGATCTCGTTGGAAAGGGGAGCTCCGCCGATCCCGAGGGAGATTATGCGATCGAGCCCCAGGGCCTTTCTGAGCTTCGAGTAGATGAGCTTGTCGAATGCCCGGTAGACCCAGCCCAAGGGGAAGGGTATGGGCCTGTTGGAAAGAATGTAGGGCAGCGCGGCGTTCCCTGCGTTCATGGCGGCCTTGAACAGCGCCTTCTTGGAGCCGGGCGCCTTTTCCAGCTGCCCCATGACCCCCTCGTAGATCTTTTCCAGCACACGCGGCACATATAAGCCCAGCACGGGCCTGATGTCCTTGAGGTCTTCGATGAGGGTGTCCGACCCTTTCGTGTAGGCGATGGTGCCCCCCTCCTTCATCATGGAGTTGTAGCCCACAGTGCGCTCGAGTGCGTGGGAGAGCGGCAGGAGCGACACGCAGGTCCCCCTCTCCGGGAACGGGTGATGCTCGGTGAACTGCATGACGTTGGACACCATGTTTGAATGGGTCAGCATAGCGCCCTTGGGATTGCCTGTGGTGCCCGAGGTGTAGATCAGGGTCGCTGTCTCTTCGACGTCGATCCCCCTGATGCGGCGGTCGATCTCATCGAGAGCGAGGTTTTCCCCGCCGATCCTGATGGCGTCGGAAAAATTGACCACCAAGGGGTCATCGTAGCCGATGTCGTCGAAGACGATGATCTCCTGGAGGCTTCCGAGGCGATCCTTTTCCCCGAGCAGGTTGTCGACCTGGAATTTCCCTGCGCACATGCATATCTTTGATCCGGAATCGGTCAGGATATACTCGGCCTCAGGGCCGGAGTTCGTCGGATACACGGTCACGTTGGCAG
>DCDF01000120.1 GCA_002316295.1 Syntrophaceae bacterium UBA1062
ACGTGGTCACCACAGGCCAGCTGATAGGGTATTCAAGGGGCTTCTTCAAGGATAAAGCGCAGAAGATCATCATTCTCGGCGGCGACCTCAAGGGTGCGGAGTCCGCTGAGTTCTTCATCAGGAGAGGCAAGCAGGTAACAATTCTCAAGGAAGACGAGCAGCTTTGGAGTGGAATGAACCTGCAGTTGCAACTCATGTGGTCCCCCTGGATCGCAGCTCGTCAAGTCCCTGTCTATACCGGGGTTACATACGAGGAGATAACAGATAAAGGGGTGAGAATAAGAACCAAGGAAGGGGATGAAAAGCTCGTTGAGGCCGACGTGGTCATGATCATAGCACAAGACAAGAAGAATGATGATCTTTACAAGGCCCTTGTTGGAAGAGCCCCCGAGGTCTACCTCATCGGAGACGGCAAGAATGACGCGAATGCCTGGTTCGACGGAGCGGTTCACCAGGGAGCTCGGGCCGCTTTAAAGCTGTAAGCGGTATTAGTCATGATCCGATCGGACAGCTAGATCCCTCCATATTGACGAAAAGTGATGGTATCGTGCCAGGTTTGACGGTTTGAGTCTTCTTTCAAAAAGAATCGCTCCGATTGGGATATCATAACCGAGGTGCAGGTGAGTCCGGTTAAATCGCAGGCATGTGTACTTCCAGCCCGTGTTGATTGTTCAGAGCTTTCAAATCTTGATAACACTATGCGCCGGTTATGGACTCGATGAGATACGTTTACAGAGGAGCTTAGCTGCGTCAGCTCGCAAATGCCCGGCGTATTGCATCTTTGAGATCTTTGCTGCCAGCTGGTTTCAGGAGCAATTCCTTTATGCCGAAAGACTTGGCTTCCTGCTGGCTTATGACATCGTTGAACCCGGTGCAGAGTATTATGGGAAGGCCAGGACGTTTTTCTTGGAGCCTCCGGGAGAGTTCTAAACCAGTCATACCGGGCATGGTAAGATCGGTGACGACAAGATCAAATTCATCGGGTTTCTCACTGAACTTTTCGAGCGCATCCTGTCCATTCTGGAGCGCTGTCACCCGATAGCCGGACAACTTCAGTGCTCTCTGCAGGCTGGAAAGGACTATCTCTTCGTCGTCGACAAGGAGGATGCTCTCCTTGCCCCGCACCGGCGGTGTGCTTTCAGCATCGGAAGCTTGAGCGGGAAGTTCTCCTTGACTTATAGGGAGATAGACCGTAAACAGAGAGCCCTTCCCCTCCTCGCTTTCGATTGTAACGGTCCCGCCATGGCTCTTAACAATGCCATGAACGACAGCAAGCCCGAGACCGGTGCCTTTCCCGATATCTTTTTTCGTAAAGAAGGGCTCAAAAACCCGATTCAACACTTCAGAATTCATTCCCCTGCCCGTGTCTTTGACCGTGAGCTTCAGATAGTCTCTTACCTCTCCGTCCCGATGGTTATAAAAAGGCTCCATGCGAACATTCGTAAGCCCTATCTCTATGGTGCCCATCTCTGCCTCAAGAGCATCCGCTGCATTCTTGCACAGGTTCATAATCACCTGCTGGATCTGTGTTGGGTCGCCCATAATGACATCGGCCTGCACATGGATGTTCTCTTGTATGCTGATGGTACTGGGAAGAGAGGAACGCAGGAAAGAAAGCGTTTCTTCAAGGAGAACTCTGACCCTGACCGGCTGGTTGGCCCGCTCGCTCCGCCTGCTGAAGGATAGGATCTTCTTGACGAGATCCCTCTGGCGGTAAGCCGCCTTCAAGGTCTGGTAGAGTATCTCATAACGGTTAGATCCCTCCTGCTCCTCATCAAGGAGCTCCTCTATGTTGATGATGATGGGGTAGAGAATGTTGTTCAGGTCGTGAGCAATGCCGCCTGCAAACCTGTCGAGAGCCTCGATCCTCTGAGCTTGGGCTAGCTGGGCTTCAATCTTGCGCTTCTCTGCTTCAGCCTTTTCACGCTCGGCAATCTCTTCCTGGAGGAGGATGTTCCTCGTTTCCAACTCATTGAGGGATTCCAGGAGGGCCTGTTGTGCCTGTCGCAATTCGCTGATGTCCCGGGCTGCTGCAAAAACACCCTGTATTTCACCGTTCTCGTTTCGGTACGTAGTTGCGTTGTATAGAACTTGGGTTATCTTTCCCGAAGTGTGCTGTATGGCAAGGGGGTAGTCCTTGACGAATCCTTCCCGAAAAACTTTCTCATAACCGGCCTGGGCCTTGGCGGGCTCGGTGAAGTAGGCCGAGAAGTCCGTCCCGATGAGATCTTTCCTGTGCACGCCGGTAATATCTTCAGTGGCTTTGTTTACATCCGTCACCTTACCGTCGGCGCTGATCGTGACCAGCGGGTCAGGGCTTGCTTCGATGAGCCTGCGCGCGTACATCGATGCGGAGCGCAGCTCGCTCTCGGCCCGCTTACGCTCAGAGATATCGCGCGTTATACCCAGGATGCCTTTAAGATTACCCGTATCATCACGCAAAAAAGAAAATGTGGTTTCTGTCCAAATAGTTGAGCCATCCTTACATGTCTCCTCGAGTTCAAGGGGAAAAGATATCGATGCATCTTGCGAGCCCTTGAGCACAGAATCCAATTCTCTGGTGAAGATTCTCATGGCAACTTCCTTGGATTCGGGAGTCAGGGCTTCAGAAATAGTCTGTGACATGGCCTCTTCCACTGTGAAACCTCTGAGTTTCGTTACAGACGGGCTGATGAAAGTGAAGCGAAGATCGAGATCCAAGGTAAAGATGATGTCGTTCGCATTTATAGTCAGGAGTCGGTAAAGGGCTTCGCTCTCTCTGAGAGAGCTCTCCACTTTCTTTCGTTCCGCAATCTCCTTTTCCAGTTGGCAATTTCTTTCGGCCAGTTCAAGCGTGCGAGATTTGACCATCTCTTCAAGTTTGTCATAATGACTTCTTAGCTCCTCTTCTGCTCTCCTGCGCTCAGTGATATCCCGAATCAGAGTAATGCGTATTCTTTGTCCATGTATGTTCAAAGGCTTGCCATGAGATTCCACAAACATGACGGAGCCGTCTTTCCTGACCATTCGATGCTCGGTTATCTGCTCCTGGTTTGCCAGGATACCGGGAAGCACTTTGGGCAAGTCATCAGGATGTATAAGGGGCAGAATATCTGCTCCTATTGCCTCGTCTCTTGAATAGCCCATCAGTTGAAGCAACTGGTCGTTAATTTCGATTATGGTCCGATCTTCGGAGAGAACCACACCCTCAAACGTCGATTCTGAGAATACCTGGAACCTTCTCATGCTGATCTCCAGAGCCTCTTTTGTCAACCTGCACTGGGCCGCATACTCTTCCATCTCGACAATGCGCTTGCTGGCATCTGCCAAATCCTGGGCATGCTGCTCCTTTGATTTGTCGAAATCCTCCATGCCTGAGGCCTCCAATGAGAAGCATATAATCCTGCGCAATATTTTAAAATATAATAATGCACATTTCATTACAATCAGGATGAATCTGTTTGATTGTGAGTACTTATTTGCGGGCTTCAGCTATTTCTCGGTGCAGCGAATCACTGATTCACTGATATCGTGTGGTAATGAAAGTCTGCCTGCAATAAAAATTCGGAATGTCCGAGGCGCTTGAAATGTTCCTCCAAAAGGATTAATAAAAATATTTAATGACTAGTATTTTAATGGTAATAATAGTATCAATCTAAATAGAAATAAAGAAGCACTCATATGACCTGCATAACAGAAGGATATGGTTATGAAAAACTCCGAAGCTCTGGGAATTAGACCGGCGAGGAACGGCACCAACCGTTTTGGGCGGCAAGCAATCATTGATGTCATCGAGCAGCTCAGCTCCCCCGAATCCTATAAGGTCTTATCCCACCGAAGCAATCACGATATGCCCATGCCCTCAGTACAAACCCTCAGCGATATCATGGACAGCCTGCGTTCCATACTCTTCCCGGGCTACTTCGGGATGGCAGAACTTCAGGTCGAGACAATGCGGTACCATGTCGGATCGACCCTTGACTCGGTATTCAGGCGACTCTCCGAGCAGATCTTGAGGGGAATGTGGTTCAGGGAGACGGATTGCCGGAATGCTTCGGAAAGCTATTGCGCCGAAAGATCACAACTGCTGACATCCCAGTTCATTCAGAGCCTTCCGAATATCCGCCGCCTGCTGTCCACAGACGTTCAGGCGGCTTTCGAGGGTGACCCTGCCGTGGACAATAAGGGGGAAATAATCTTCTGCTATCCGAGTATTCGGGCGCTCACCAACTACCGAGTCGCGCATGAACTCTACAGGCTGGGAATTCCCATGATTCCGAGAATCATCACGGAAATAGCACACTCCGAGACTGGAATTGATATCCATCCGGGGGCAGAGATCGGCGAATACTTCTTCATGGACCACGGCACGGGAATCGTCATCGGCGAAACCAGCATCATTGGAAACCATGTGCGAATCTATCAGGGGGTGACACTGGGAGCCAAGAGCTTTCCACTCGATGACAACGGGTTTCCAATAAAGAAGATCTCCAGACACCCGATCGTGGAAGACGACGTCACCATTTATTCCGGTGCAACCATCCTCGGGCGCATCGTAATCGGACGCGGTTCAGAGATCGGCGGAAATGTCTGGGTCGATCATGATGTTCAGCCCGGATCGAAAATCGTACAAGGAAAAGCGGAAGAGACGATCTTTCGGGGAGGAGGGGAAGGTATCTGATGAAAAACCTTCCCATGAACCACTGATGGATGAGAAGACGTACAGTATCTTTCCGGTCAAGGAGATTGTCAGATCAGGTGATACCGTGGAGCTCCGGGAACAGGAGAAACCGGTAATCGGCGAGATATCCCTGAAGATATTCATCGATACCGTTGAGTATGCTTCCCTGCTCTGTCTCAATCAGTATCCCGAGGAGCTTGCCCTCGGGTTTCTCTTCAGCGAGGGCGTCATCGACTCAATGGACGATGTATCCAGTATCTCCCATAACGATCGGCTTTTTTCCGTGATGGTCAATCTTGCTCCCGGCAAGGCTGTGGACAGGTGCGAAAGCCTCAGGAGCATGACCTCGGGATGTGGGAGATGCTTTACCTATATCAACCCCCTCAAGCAGGACAAGTTCCAGGCCATACCCATCCATGACAGATTTCCCGTCATCGACCTCTTGAACGCTATGGAAGAATTCGAGGGGCGCTCGGAGCTTTTTCGAGGCGTAGGCGGTGTGCACAGCGTGCTGTTCCATCATGAAGAGTTCTCGGTCTTCAACGAGGACATAGGGCGCCACAACTGCTTCGACAAGATCGCGGGTATCCTGCTCCGGAACGGGAAGATGGGTCTTGCTGAAAGCAGCGCCATGTTCGTGAGCGGCAGGATCTCCTCCGAGATCCTCACCAAGGTGATACGGATGGGCGTACCGGTGATCGTATCACGGTCAACACCGACGGCAGCGGCCGTTCATCTCGCACAGAAGTATCGAGTCACCCTGCTAGGATATGTCCGCCGCAATTCCGGGATCATTTATGCGGGGGAAGAGCGCCTGAGCTGAAGACCCGATGTGCTACATCATCTCGAACATGGTCTCGATTCGCGTAGCGATCTGGCGCACATCCCCGTCGGAATAATCGGTTTCGATCTTCAAAAACGGGAGCTTATGCCTTCTCCTCACATGCTCTCCCACCTTGTATGACTCTATGTTGTAGCCGTGGCAGGCATGCAGGATCACATCGACCACGGCATCGGGCTTGAAGAGCTCGATGAGCCTGTCCATCTGTTCAAGGCGCCGTGTGTTGGGAGACATGCAGGAGCATGGGAGTTTCAGGTAGCGCTCGGCCAATGCCTGGATGGGGTCGCTTGCATTCTCTTCGATGGTGTCCAGAAACGACTTCATGCCGGTGCAATTGTCAATGGCGACGATGACCCCGCCCGCTTCCTCAATGACCTTGAACACCTTCGTGGCATCCCCGCCTACCGGGCACCCGGTGATGAGGATACGTGGAGCACCTTCTTTCCCGATATACGCCCCGTTCTTTTTCCTGTTCTCGAGGGCCTCTATGCAGCTCTCCAAGAGAGGCTCGATATCTGTGAAGCTTGCCGGCTGTGCGAGGAATGTCAGATCGTACATCTCCTGCCAGGAAAGGTACGAGGGTGTACCGGCGGCGTAATCGAAGATTTTTTTCATCATAGTGTTTTTTCTGTTGGTGTCCCTGATGGCGGATTCAATGGCATGTTCCGTTATTGTTGTATGGAAGGTTCTCTCCAGGAACGATTTGAGCCGGCCGATCACTTCCGCCCAGTTTCGCTTTGCCCCGTCTTCATCCGGCATCTGGGGGAGATCCATGACAAACATGGGCTTTCTGTCCGCGATGAGCTCGAACATCTTCTTCTTTCCGTCACAGGTGGTTTCAGCGACAACCGCATCCGACAAACCGAAGAAGGGGCAGGTATCGGTAATGATATATCCGTAGCTTGACTTGATGAGCGGGCATAAATTCCCGGGGAGAACGGACTCGGCGGCCTCGATGGTGCTGTTCGAAAAGGCGCACAGGACCGCAGGGACAGCGTCCATGGCCCGTATGAGCTCAAAAGGGGCATATCCGCAGTAAGCGCCCACGACACGCTTGCCCTGCTCTCTCTTGGACTGTACATAGGCCAAGGCCCGCTTGCTCGGAGCACCTGCAAACTGGTCATGAATGAGCGGTTCCATCTTTTCCCTCCTATCCTTGGGCATCTGGCAATACCTCCTCGTTCTCTGCGCGAATCATACACAAAAGGGATTCTGCGTTCTAATAGGAAGAAGCTATGATACACGGGGACGCATTCGCTTGGGTTATAGATTTTTGGAACGGCACCTGCCGAAAAGAGATTTCCAATCTAAATATTCCCGGTAATCCGGCTTTCTCGAATGCCCTTCATCTCAAGCCACGGTTCCTTAAACAGGGAGGATCCTCTTGCGTATGCAGAAATGGCGGTTCACCGGATCATCCGTCATGCAATCGCTTGTTCGGATAGGTCTTATATCCGGCTGAAGAGAGCAGGATCTTCTCACTGGTCAGCTTTCCGCTCTTTCTGCGAGCGCACAGCAGCTCACCGAAACGCATCTGTTTCACTTGAACTGAGCGCCTCGTTCATGCTGCCGGAGCGGAATCCCTGGAGATCCATGGTTACATAGACAAAGCCCGCCGTCTTGGCAATCTTGACGATCTCGGCAGTCACTTCTTCCTCCATGGCCATGCCCATCTCCTCTTTCCCGAGCTCGAGCCTGAGCAGATCGCCATGGTGCCGTGCGCGGAATATGCGAAAGCCTTTTCCGGCCAGAAAGTCTTCTACCACCTCGATCTGCCTGAGCTTGCCGGCTGTGATTGAGGAGCCGTACGGGATACGCGAGGCCATGCAGGCCATGGGCTGCTTGTCCGCTGTGGGCAGGCCGTAGATCTCGCGTGAGATGAGCCGGATATCAGCCTTTGTGAGTCCGCACTCCATGAGAGGGCTCCTTATGCCGAGCTCATGCGCCGCCTTCATCCCGGGACGGAAATCGCCCGTATCGTCACTGTTGGCGCCGTCTGCAATCGTTGATATCCCGAACCGCGCCGCAACATCCCTGATCTTGGAAAAGAGCTCTTTCTTGCAATGGTAGCAGCGGTCGGGCGGGTTGGCCGAGAAACCCGGGATATCGAGCTCTTCGGAGACGATCGTGGTGTAGCGTATGTTCCTGCTCTCGATCCATCGGACGGCCTCTTCGTACTCCCGCTTCGGATATGTGGACGAGGTGGCGATGACGGCAAGGCAATTCTCTCCCAATACTTCATGGGCCACTGATAGGAGCAGGGTGCTGTCCACCCCGCCCGAGAAGGCGACTGCGAGTTTGTCGAACGATCTGATGAAGCTTTTGAGGGCTTCCAGTTTCTCCCGTGTATCCATATTATGGGATCACCTCTCGTATGATGCCCGATCCAAGGACAACTCCCTTGTCATAGAGGGCCACGCTCTGGCCTGGAGTTATCGCCTCCTGAGGTTCGTTGAAGAGGACTGTGAGCCTGCCGTTTTCAAGCGACACGCTGCAGCCTGCCGGCGAGTGAGCGTACCGGATCTTGGCGAAGGCCCTTTCGGGAAGGCGATCTACGAGGAGATTTACGGAATCCGCCGTGAGCCCTTTTGCAGAGAGCTGCCCCCTCTCGCCTATGATGATTCTGTTGGCGGCAGTGTCTTTGGCGATGACATACAGGGTCTTGCCCCGGCTCGTGTTCATTCGCGCCCGCTGTCCGATGGTATAGAAGGCCAATCCTCTATGGGTACCGAGGACCTTACTGCTCCGATCGACGATATCGCCCGGCGGTGAGGATATATTCTTCCTCAGATAGTCCTCGGTCTTTCCTTCCGGGATGAAGCAGATGTCCTGGCTTTCCGGTTTTGATGACACCGGGAGTCCTTCTCTCTGCGCGATCTCCCTCACCTCGTCCTTGACGAGATCCGACAAGGGGAAGAGAACATGTTCGAGTGCTTCCCTCGGCATGCCGGAAAGAAAGTAGGTCTGGTCCTTCCGGGCATCCTTCGGCATTATCAGGCGACAATTCCCGTTTGATCTTTGTATCCCTGCATAATGACCGGTAGCCAGGTAATCGAATCCCATGGCCAATGCTTTCCTGAGGAGAGAGCCGAACTTGATGTGCCTGTTGCACTCGATGCAGGGGTTCGGCGTCCTGCCCATGCCATACTCGCTGATAAACGGGTCTATGACGAAATCCTTGAGGTCCAGGGCAAAATCGAAGACATAATGGCTGATGCCGAGAGATTCACACACACGTTTGGCGTCTTCTATCTCCTGCGGACCGCAGCAACGGACCTTGCCGGTTTCGTTTACCTCCACACCGAGGCACATGGTGACACCTGTCACCTTGAAGCCCTGACCTTTAAGGAGAAAGGCCGCGACGGCGGAGTCCACCCCGCCGCTCAATGCTGCCATGACG
>DCDF01000114.1 GCA_002316295.1 Syntrophaceae bacterium UBA1062
AGGCGGTGATGCCGCTATGAACCCTTCCGCAGCAGTGGGAAGAGCCACAGTATTCCTGGGGCAGGCGCTGAGGGTTTGACGGCTCGGATCATACCCGGGGCATCGCTGAATGTCCGGAACATGCCCGGCGCCGTCCCTGGAAGGCTCATGAGCGGAGAGGCATTCGACACCGGACGAATACATGAATGCCGGACGAGGACGGTTCAACGGCATCCTCCGCCATCATGGATGTGCGTTCCGTGAGGCGCCCCGGGCGTTGTCCCCGATCGTTTTCGCTATTTCTTGTGCCGCCTCCGCGCCTCTGCTGACGCGCTTGTGCTTGAGAATAAGAAAGAAAACCCGCTCGAGAGACACCGCAAGGGTCGCCAGAAAAACCCGGCGAGAACCCATCCCGCAATACCGCTCCCGGCAAGCCGGTCCATTGGATCTCCTTTCCGTATATGTCATGGATTCACAGGATGAATCTCGGTATGGGGTATTTTCTCTTCCGCTTCGGGCAAAATGAATTTCGGGTCGGCCGGTGTACAACGATCGAGGACGGACGAGGCTGTCGAACAATTTGCGAATGAACAAATGTTATTATTATTCATATATGGGCATAATATAAATGCATGCAAGAGCCTGATCGACTAGGAATGATCTATATATGCACAAATATACATAATTACATAAATGAATAATGATTCAGTTTGCTGTTGTGCTCGGAGGTTTATTCATATACAATCGCTAGACGAAAAAAAATCGTTTCAGGGGGTTTTTTATGGACGTAAGTAGGAGGGGATTCCTGAAGCTTGCGGGCGGAACCCTGGCTGCTGCGGGCATCGGAGCGAGCGTGGGAGTGAGATCGGCCCACGCGAAGCCTTCAAAGATCCGATATGCCCAGGAGGTTCCCACTATCTGCCCTTATTGCGGGGTGGGATGCGGCATCATCGCCCATGTAAGCAATGGGAAAATTATCAACACAGAGGGTGACCCTGATCATCCCATCAACAAGGGCGCCTTGTGCTCCAAGGGAAGTGCCCTGTATCAGATCGCGAACAACGACAAGCGTCTGACCAAGGTTCTCTACCGGGCACCGGGGGCGGATTCCTGGCAGGAAGTCGAATGGGAGTGGGCCATCGACAAGATCGCCCGCAACCTCAAAAAAACCAGGGATGCAGGGTTTGTCAAGACGAATGCAAAGGGCGAGGTCGTCAACCGCGTCGAGAACATCGCCGCCATCGGCGGGGCCGCTCTCGACAGCGAAGAGGTCTATTCCCTCACCAAGTTCAACCGGGCTCTCGGCCTGGTTTACGTCGAGCACCAGGCCCGTATTTGACACAGCTCCACAGTCGCCGGTCTGGCGAACTCCTTCGGTCGCGGTGCAATGACGAATCACTGGAACGATATCCAGCATGCGGACGCCATCCTTATTATGGGCTCCAACGCCGCCGAGAATCATCCCATCTCTTTCAAGTGGGTGAACGAGGCGCGGGCAAAGCGCGGAGCCAAGCTCCTCAACGTCGACCCCCGGTTTACCCGGACCTCGGCGGTTGCCGATCACTACGCGCGCATCCGCTCGGGCACCGACATCGCCTTCTTGGGGGGCATGATCAACTACGCCATCAGGAACAACCGCATCAACTGGGACTACATTCGCGACTACTCCGATGCGGCATATCTGGTGAACCCCGATTTCCGGGGCGCAGCTGACCTCGACGGTGTATTCTCCGGCCTGAAAGGCTCCACATACGATAAGTCTACCTGGAGCTATCAGACAGACGAGAACGGCGTGCCAAAGAGGGACGAGACCATGCAGGATCCCAACAGCGTGTTCCAGCTCCTGAAGAAGCATTATGCGCGGTACACGCCTGAAAAGGTATGCGAGCTTACGGGAACGGACCCCAAGGACTTCGAGACCGTATGTGATGTGTTCACCGCAACCTATCTGCCCGAGAAATCGGGGACCATCATGTACGCAATGGGCACTACCCAGCACACCTACGGATCTCAGAACGTGCGGGCGTTCTCCGTTCTCCAGATCCTGCTGGGCAATATCGGCGTGGCGGGCGGCGGCATCAACGCTCTGCGCGGTGAGAGCAATGTACAGGGCTCGACCGACCACGGGGCGCTCTACCACATCCTGCCCGGCTATCTCAAATACCCCAAGGCCAGCGAGCAGTCGCTGGCGGTGTACAACACGAACAATACACCCAAGTCCAACGATCCCATGAGCATCAACTGGTGGGGGAACACCCCGAAGTACATGGCGAGCCTGCTGAAGGCCTGGTGGAGAGATGCAGATCTCGAAACGGGATACAGCTATCTGCCCAAGATCGACGACACCACGAACTATTCGTACTTGCCCATCTTCAACGAGATGGCCAGGGGCAACATCAAGGGCATGTTCGCCTGGGGAATGAACCCCGCCGTAGGCGCACCGAGCGCGCGTCTTATCCGCAGGGCTCTGGCGAAGCTCGAGTGGCTGGTCGCCATTGACCTCTGGGAGACCGAGACATCCGCGTTCTGGCAGAAGGAAGCGGGCGTCGACCCGTCGACCATCAATACCGAAGTCTTTCTCCTGCCCGCTGCCGCGTCCATGGAAAAGGAAGGCTCGGTAGCCAACTCCAGCAGATTGGCACAGTGGCGTTACAAGGCCGTCAATCCACCGGGCCGCGCCGAAGATGACCTCGCCATCCTGACCATGCTCGTAAACAAGACAAAAGAGCTGTATGCGAAAGAAGGCGGCGCCTTCCCGGACCCCATCCTGAACCTTTCCTGGAATTACGGAAAGCTCGGTCTTGACGGCAAGATCCATCACCCGTCTCCGAGAGAGGTGGCAAAAGAGATCAACGGCTTCTTCCTCGTGGACAAGGAGGTCGATGGAAAGCTCTACAAGGCCGGCGACATGGTGCCCGGGTTCCCGGCGCTTCAGGACGACGGCTCCACCTGCTCCGGCAACTGGCTCTACTGCAACTCGATAAGCGATACCGAAAACAGGATGATGCGCCGCGACACCTCCGATCCCACGGGCCTTGGCTTCTACCACAACTGGGCATGGTGCTGGCCCATGAACCGAAGGATCATCTACAACCGTGCCAGCGTTGACAAGAAAGGCCAGCCCTTTGCCAAGGACAAGCCGGTCATCTGGTGGAGTCCGCTCAAGAAGGCGTGGCTCGGCGATGTTCCGGACGGCGGCGGCGGACCGGGCGCGAAGCACCCCTTCATCATGGTGCCCCACGGGCGCGCTCAGCTCTTCTCCGCAAGCATGACCGACGGGCCGTTCCCCGAGCACTACGAGCCGCTCGAATCCCAGGTCAGGAACACCATCTCCGCGGCACAGGTATCCCCGGTCATCATGAGGTGGGACAAGAAGGTGCAGGAAGAGGTGTGCGATCCGATGCTCGTGGAAGGCTGCAACGCGGCTGTCTTCGGATGCGAGGAGGCACCGGAATTCCCCATCGTCTGCACCACCTACCGGGTGGTCGAGCACTGGCAGACAGGCCAGATGACCAGATGGCTTCCATGGCTTACCGAGCTCGTGCCGAATCAGTTTGTGGAGATGAGCGAGGAGTTCGCGAAGGAAAAGGGAATCCGCAACGGCGAGCTGGTGAGAGTCACCTCCATCAGAAACCGGGAGGGCATCATAGCGAACGCCTATGTAACCAAGCGCTTCAAGCCCTTTACCATCAACGGGGAAACCGTCCATCAGGTCGGGATGACATGGCACTTCGGGTACAAAGGGCTGGTCACGGGCGCAAATGCCAACGACCTGAGCCCGTTCGTCGGTGATGCCAACACCATGATCCCCGAGTACAAGGCCTTCCTCGTGAACGTAGAAAAGGTGAGGAGGTAAGCCATGACTGAATATATCAAGCTCATCGATCTGACCAAATGCACCGGCTGCCGGGGATGCCAGGTGGCGTGCAAGAACTGGAACGGGCTTCCCGCCGAGAAGACGCAATTCATCGGGTCTCTGCAGAACCCGGCCGATCTCTCTTACGATACCTGGTGTCTCATCAGGTTCGACGAGATTGAAAACGGATCCGGACTGAAATGGGTCATGAGGCACGACGCCTGTATGCACTGCGACTGGCCCGCCTGTGTCAAGGCCTGCCCCTCGCCGGGCGCCCTGGTGAAGACGGAGACGGGCGCCGTCGTGCACGATCCGAATTTCTGCATCGGCTGCAAGGCCTGCACAGTGGCCTGTCCGTTCGATATCCCCCGGTATTCCGCTGTGAACGAAAACATATCCAAGTGCACCCTGTGCTACGACAGGATCACCGACGGCAGAAAGCCCGCATGCGTGACGTCGTGCCCCACCGGTTGCCTGACCTTCGGGCCGAAGGCCGAGATGCAGGTCAGGGCCCGGGCGAGGGCGGCGGAGATCAGCGGGGTGGTCTATCCCAATAACCCCAAGTACCAGACCAATGTCCTCTATATCATGCCGGCCGAGATCAGGGCCGCACAGCTCCAGCACATGAACCCGAATCCCAAGATGCCAACCACCGTCCTGTGGTGGAAGAACCTCTTCAAGCCGTTTACCCTGATCGGCATGGGTGCGGTGGCGGGTGCGGCCATGCTGCACTATATGGTTAGAGGGCCGCACGAGCCGGAGAAAAAGGAAGGGGGTGAGTGATATGTCCGGTAAGAAAGAAGGAATGGTATACGTTACCACACTGCAGGAGAGGATCGTTCACTGGCTCCTGGCCGGGAGCTGTCTGTTCGCTCTACTGACCGGGCTGGGCCTGATGTTCCACAGCTGGGACTTCATCGCCGCCCTCCTGGGCGGCCACTACGCCATGAAGTGGATGCACATTTTCTCCGGCGTGGTGTTTGCATTCTCGCTCGCGGGAGCGAGCGTCATGTGGTGGGAGCACTGCAAGTTCGTGCCCGAGGACGCCGAGTGGGTGAAGAAGGCCGGCGGCTATCTCTGGGACGCCCACGACCTGCCTCCGGGAGGCATGTACAATGCCGGGCAGAAGATGTTCTTCTGGACTGTGTTCATCTTCGGGATCATTATCGTGATCTCCGGGCTCATCATGTTCAACCCGCTCATCTTCCCCGTGACTCTGGCCAGATGGGCGTACATGCTTCATGCCGCGTCTGTCATGGTCATCGCCGCGTTCTTCATCATCCACCTCTATCTGGGAACCTTCGGGAACCCGGGCACGGTGCAGATCATGTTCCACGGCTGGGCCACCAGGGAGTACTGCGAATTCCACAAGGGGAAATGGCTGGCCGAAAGAGAGAAGAAGGGCGGGGAAGAATCCCAGGCCGCATAAGCGTTCCAACCCCAATGTCTTGAACAAAAAGCCGGAGAGCTTCGTGCCCTCCGGCTTTTTCTCGTTTGTCTCCAGTTCATCCGAGTATTATCTGCCCCGGGCAGCGCCGGGAAATCTTGGAGGAAGCCGGGCGCCGTTGAAAATCGGCTACGGAGCATGAGGAATGATGGGGCTCAAGAAGCTCTCTGATCAGCCTCTTGAAGAGACATCTCCGGTCCTGCTCCAAGCTGGCCCCGGATCTGCACACTGCGGATGGTGCTCAGCCGGCACGCTGCCCGGCGATCTGCTTCCCGGCGCGGGGCCGGGGCCTGTTCTGTTTGACCGGGGGAATCATATAGGCTATACCATGTCGTGGAGGATGTGCGTGTCGGGTCCGCAGGAAATACTGGTAATCATACTGATCTTCATGCTCATATTCTTTCTGCCCAGGCTTAAGGGCAGAAGCGGTGAGAAGAGATCCAAAAAGACCCTGCAGACGCTTTCCGGAAAACTCCGCCTCGCCTTGGTCATTTCCGTTGTCTGGCTGCTGCTGTGGACGGCCTACTTTCAACCCTGGACCGGAAGGGTCCTCGGCTTTGCTGTGGTCGGCCTGTGCCCGGTCGCCCTGGGGTGGGGCATTCTCTGGATACTCGACGGGTTCAGGAAGAATCAGGACGCATGAGGCGTCCAGGCCATTCACCCCGGGGGGCCTTTCAGCGCTTCGGACCATGGATGAAAGATCCCTGCCGGCACGTGCCTTCCTGCGGGTACGATGACGTACACACATCGTTTCCGTGTTTTTTTCACGAGCGCCGTGGCGAGCGACATACCCTCCTCCCGCTGCTCGGCCGGGTCCGGTGTCTATCCGCAGAAAACCGGGCGGAACCGGTTCGCGTGCGGCCAGCGGCAACAACCTCGCATAGCGGCTCCTCCCCTTGCTCCGGATCGGAAAAATGATCCGGGCTGGGTTCTTCAGCGTTTCCGGCGTCAGCCCTTGAGCGCGACCATGTCCGGAATATCCGAAGCGAATGTAGGGAAGGCGAAGAGGAACTCCCTCAGATCGCGGGAGGTGATGCCGTGCTTCATGGCAAGGCCGAAGATATTGATGATCTCGTGGGCGTCGTGGCCGAGGATATGGGCGCCGAGGATCCTGTCGGTCTCTTCCTCGATAAGGACCTTGGAAAAGGCGGCCGGCTCGGTATAAATCCGGGTCATCTTCAGAGACTTCAGGTTTCGCAGTGCTGTTTTGAATTTCAGGCCCCGGGCCGACGCCTGTTCTTCCGTAAGACCGACGCCTGCGAGCGGGGGGATCGTGTAGACCGCGTAGGGAATGAACCGGTAATCTGGTGCGATGAGGTCGGAGGATATGACATTATGGGCGGCAATGCGGCCCTCATAGGTGGCGACGGGAGAGAGCTGCGGTGAAGAGGGAACCGCATCACCCGCCACAAAGACATCCTGGTTGGACACGCTCCTGAGATACTTGTCGAGGACGATTCCCTTTGCGTCGGTTTCGATCCCCGCTGAAGCGAGATCGAGGCCTTCGTAGTTGGCCGTCCTGCCTGCGCTGTTGATAACGATGTCCGCTTCTGCAACACGGGATTCATCTCCTGCCCTGTAGGCGACATCGAACCCGGAAGAACTTCTGGTGATGGAATCCACGTCCGCCCCGGGAATCACCTTTGCCCCCAGAGACTGTGTGTGCTCCACGAGCTCCTTGACCAGCTCCTCGTCAAAGGCGGGAAGAATTCTCTTCGCTGCGTCGAGGACCATGACCTGTATGCCGGCGCGTAGGAATACATGGGTAAATTCCATGCCGATAGGCCCGCTGCCGATGAATACGACCGAAGAAGGCAGTCGGCCGAGCTCGAGGAGCTCATCACTCGTCAGGGTGTTCTCGAACCCGGGGATGGGAAGTGTTCTCGGCCTCGATCCTGTTGCAATGACGAACTTCTTTCCATGATACTCCCGGCCGCCTGCCTCGATGGAGTGCCGTCCGGTGAACCGAGCCCGGGCGGAGAGGATGTGGATTCCCAGCTTTTCCAGCCTTTCTTCGTGTTCTTTCGGAACAGGCGCGATGATCGCTTTCTTGAGATCGATAAGCCCGTCCCAGTCGAGATGTGCATTTTGAACCGTGATACGGTGCCCGGGCGACCGGCGGATGTTTTCCATGATCTCGGCAGAGGCGAGGAGAACCTTCTTTGGAATGCATCCCTTCAGCGGGCACGTTCCTCCGAACATCTCCGCCTCCACAATGAGCACCGAAGCGCCGGATCTGCGCGAGATAATCGCCGCCGGTCTCCCGGCAGGCCCTCCGCCCAGGACAATAACGTCATAGGTGTTTTCCACTGCTCTTCCTCCTCAGATGCCGCCTGGATCACTACGTCCGGCTCTCGTGAAACGTCACCGCCCGGCCCTTGCCTCACCGAAAGATCGAGGGCTGCGTTCGATGGATAATTGCCGCTTTCTTAGAATAGTAGCGATGAGCTTCGTGCATTCAAGAGCCGGCATCCAAACCCGGACATCCTCGCAGATCGTCAGAGAAAGACTGCGGCATTGATTTCTTGTGCAGGGGATATTATTGTAGAAAAAGGAGGCGGCAATGAAAGTCAAGATGTATACCATCAGTACCTGCAGCCACTGCAAGGCTACTAAAAAATTCATGAACGACAACGCAGTGGAGTACGAATACGTGGACGTCGATCTTCTCGACGGAGAAGAGAGGCAGGTCGTCATCGAGGAAGTGAAAAAGCTCAACTCGCATTTGAGCTTCCCCACGATCATCATCGGAGAGCGCATCATCATCGGCTTCAGGGAAGAAGAGATCAGGGAGGTCCTGGGGCTCTGATGGACATACAGACGCTCTACGAGATGCTGAAAAAGACCCAGGAGGCAAAGGGGTACTACTTCAACCGCGATCGCGAAGTCACTTTCGAGCTGCTGCGGGGGCTGCTGGTCAACAGGGAGCGATACGGGTACATGTGCTGTCCGTGCAGGCTCGCATCGGGAGACAGAGAGTGGGACAGGGATATCACCTGCCCCTGCATCTACCGGGCCCCGGATGTGGAAGAATACGGGAGCTGCTACTGCAACCTCTACGTTTCGAGGGAATGGAACGAAGGAAGCGTCCCGCACGTGTACGTGCCGGAAAGGAGGCCTGCAGGCAAGTTCCGGTAGTGCCGCTTGCCTTCGGGGGGAGCATCGGCGCTTCTCGGAGCAGGAACGTTCCTGCGGGCGCTGCCCCGGTCCCGCCGGTACGGTGTGAGATCAGGAAAAGAGCAGCTTCAGGATGTCCTGCTCGATATAGGTCAGGCGTATGCCTATTCCCTGCCCGTCGGTTCTGGCGACAATTCCCTGTGCCCACAGAGGCTTGCCCAGGATCTTTTCGGTGTTGAGCTTCATGGAGACGTATGCATCTTCAGCCAGCGGCGCGTCCGTCTTCAGGAAGATGCCGTTTCTGCTCATGTTCGCCACGACGGCCCTGTCCGCAGAGGTGAGGGTGTCGGTATAGGTTATCGTTGCGTCCATCATCTCAGGGGCCTTCACCCGGGTGTCCGACCGTCTGTTCCGCATCGGTTTCTCCTCCGTGCTGTGTTGGTCAAGGGGTCATGAACAAGCAAGAAGAACAATCATGCATTGACAGCAGAGACCGCCATACAATCATGTGCGAGCCGGGGCGGCCCGGTAGACCCTGCAGAGTAAAATAGTCCTTTCACACCGGGAATCAAGTGAATGCCTATGAGATGCACTCATTATCACAGGGGAATTGATCCGGGATTTATGATATGATATGTGCAGAAACTCCCGGCGGAAACAATGAATATTTGTATCAAAGGCCGCCGGGACGCACCTCCAAGGGAAGACAGGATCGTATGCCGACAGGAGAAGATCGAAAGAGTATTATCCAATCCGGACCCCTCGGTCTTTCAGACGGCCGCCTGGATTTCTCGCACAGAATCCTGCAATATGCTTCACAGGACAGGCCGAAACTGGAATTTCTGTCCGAGGTGATGAAGCTCGTCCTCGAGCACTCCGGCTGCGATGCGGTGGAAACGCGGTTAAAGGACGGATCCGATGACCTGAGATGCGAGGCTCACAAGGAGCGCGACGGGACCGGTGATTTAACAATCATCGCCGACAGCGGAAGCGGCGCGTCGACTGCCGGTGATACCGGGTTTCCCGATATCCGGAAGGTACTGGCGGCGGTGAATCTGAGCTGCGGCTCTGTGCCTGCGGAGTGCACGAAGCACGGAAGCATCTGGCTCCACGACATCGGGCGAATGATCTCGCCGGATGCCGGTTCGGACGTGCAGGCCGTGCTCGGCGGCATGAGCTCAGGCGGCGCCTACCGGTCGCTGGTTTTGATTCCCCTGCGTTTCGGCGAAGCACAGATCGGGATGATCCTGTTCAAGGGCAGGCGGGAAAATTCATATGATCCGGTGAAGCTCGAGTACCTCGAAACCATTGCGGCCAAGTTCGAGCTCGCGCTCATCCACCTGCTTTCACAGGCAAAGCTTCATGAGCGCGTGAAGGAGCTCACATGCCTGTACGGCATCGCGCGTGCAGCCTCGGAGCCCGGTCTGTCTTTCGAAGAGAAGATGATGAATATCGTCGCCCTGCTTCCACCGGCGTGGCAGTATCCTTCCCACGCCTGCGCCCGGATCGTGATAGACGGACATGCCTATCAGACACCCTCGTTTGCTGAAGGGATGCAGAAGCAGGTCGCTCATGTGACAATCAAAGGCAGAAACAGGGGAGTGGTCGAGGTTCACTATCCCGACCAGAGGCCCTTCCCGCAGGGGAAGCCGTTTCTCGACGAAGAGCAGAGCCTGATCAACAATGTCGCGGGTCAGATCGCGCAGATGATCGAGCAGAAGGAGGCGGAGGCCGCGCGGTCCGAGCTCCAGGACCAGCTGACCAGGGCGGACCGCCTGGCTGCAATCGGCCAGCTTGCCGCCGGAGTTGCCCACGAGCTCAATGAGCCGCTCAATACCATCCTGGGATTCGCGCAGCTTATCCAGAAGAATGAGCACATGCCGGAACAGGCGGCGCGGGATGTCGAAAAGATCGTCGAGGCCTCGCTTCATGCGAGGACCATCATACGCGAGCTCCTGATATTCGCCCGGCAGTCCGCGCCCAGCAGAGGCAGGGTGAACCTGAACCGGATCATAGAAGACGAGCTGAGCCTCTTTGAGTCTCTGTGCTGCAAGTCATGCGTGGAGCTCAGGCGCATGCTCGCTCCCGATCTCCCGGAAATCACGGCGAACAAGTCCCAGATGCTCCAGGTCATTTCCAACCTGATGATCAACGCCCTGCAGGCCATGCCCGAAGGCGGCGCCATCACTCTCACAACGGCGTTCAGCCATGACGAAGTATCGCTGATGGTGGAGGATACGGGTATCGGTATGAGCGAAGAAGTGAAGAACAACATCTTCCTGCCCTTCTTCACCACCAAGGACGTGGATCAGGGAACAGGCCTGGGGCTTGCGGTAGTGCATGGGATTGTGGCATCACATTCAGGACGGATCGTTGTCGAAAGCGAACCAGGGAAAGGTTCCAGGTTTGTGCTCACCTTCCCGTACAGCACGTCGACCGAACCGGAGGAGGACTCAAGATGACAGCTGCCAGGAAAAACCGCATACTGGTGGTGGACGACGCGCCCACCGCGCTCGACATCCTCGAGCGGAACCTCTCCTCCCGGGGGTATCTGGTGCTCACCGCATCGAACGTTGCCGACGCCGTCAAGGTTCTTGAAAACTCCCCGGTGGACCTGGTCATCACCGATTACAAAATGCCGAAAATCAGCGGCCTGGATCTTATACGCCACGTCAGGGAAAACTGCTTCGACACCGAGGTGATCATGATCACCGGCTACGCATCCGTGAAGGGGGCGGTGGAAGCGGTGAAGATGGGGGCCGAGGAATACCTTCCGAAACCCTTCACCGACGAGGAGCTGTTCGCGGCCGTTGAGAGGGCGCTCAACAAGCGGGAGCTCAAGACCATGGTCAAGGGGAGAAAACCCCGCGTCAGCCCCAATTCATACGGCATCATCGGAGAATCGCCTGCCGTCCGCAACATGCTCGCACAGATCGAAAAGGCGGCGGCATCCTCGGCCACCGTGCTCGTTCTGGGGGAAAGCGGCACAGGCAAGGAGCTCGTCGCCCGTGCGATCCACTACAGCAGCAAGCGGGCTTCGGCTCCCTTTGTTCCGGTCAACTGCGGCGCCATCCCGGAAAAGCTGCTGGAAAGCGAGCTGTTCGGTTACGTAAAGGGGGCGTTCACCGGCGCGACCGAGTCGCGCGCCGGGTTCTTCCAGACCGCCGACGGGGGCACCATCTTTCTGGACGAGATCAACGAAATGAGCCCGGCCATGCAGGTCAAGCTCCTGCGTGTGCTCCAGGACAAGCAGGTGTGCATGGTCGGCGCGAGGAAAACCCAGAAGATTGATGTCCGGATCCTTGCGTCGAGCAATAAAGACGTTCGGGCCCTGGTCAAGAAGGATATATTCCGGGAAGATCTGTTTTTCCGGCTCAACGTCATATCGATCACCGTCCCGCCTCTGAGAGAGCGGCGGGATGACATCCCCCTTCTTGTCTCGCATTTCGCGGCAAAGTTCGCTCATGAAATGGGCAGGCCGGTGTCCTCATTCTCGGATGAGGTGGTGAAGGCCTTCATGAATTATTCCTGGCCGGGAAACATAAGGGAGCTGGAAAATCTCGTCCAGCGGCTGACCGTCATGACCGATGCGCCAACTATCGAGATACCCGATCTGCCGTCATTCATGCGATTCTCCGCCCTGTCCGAGACGGTCCCGTTCAGATCCCTGGCAGAGGAAGAAGCCAGCTACATCCGCAGGATTCTGGCAAGCGTGGGGGGGAACAAATCCCGCGCCGCCGAGATACTCGGTATCGATCGAAAGACTCTGAGAGAAAAGATCAAGCAGGCTCGTACCCCTGACGACAAACCCTCCGGCACCTGGTGAATATCTCACCAGTGAGGAGAATTTCCCCACTTTCAGATCCCGGCTCTTGCTGTCTTTGTACGTGCACATCCAGCATCGAGGGATTGGCTTCCACCCAATAAAACCAATAAAAACAAAATGATATTAACCAAATGCAAGAGCCGCCGCTGTTTGTGCATCTCAGGCGGGCCTCGGGATGCCTCAGGCATGTTTCTTGCCCGATGATCACGTCACATGAACAAGAAACAGGGGGTGCGACATGCCCGAAAGCTATGAGGGGCTCTGTTCTACCTGCAAATACTCATCACGGTGCACCTTAACAAAGGCACCCGGGCAGGGCATTCATTTCTGCGAAGAGTATGAGGCAGGCGACGGGTCGCATGCCGGCAGGAAGGGAAGACGATGTGCCTCGGCCGCCAAGCTCATGATCTCTGATACAAAGCCTCGAGCATCGGGAGCGGTTCTGGGTCTGTGCGGCAACTGTGTGCACCGCATTACGTGTCGTTTCCCACGTCCTGAATCGGGCGTATGGCATTGCGAAGAATATCAGTGAGAGAGCGACACGGGACAGAAGGAAGGTTGGACCTAAGGAGAAAGAGAGAGGCATGGATACGAAAGGCATTCTTGAGATCATTCAGCGTAACGGCAAGAACCACGCGGGGATCATCGCCATCCTCGAAGAGATCCAGGAGGAGTGCTCCTATCTCCCCGAGGAGGCCTTGAGGCTGGTGGCCAGGGAGACAGGGCGCTCGCTGGCCGACATCTACGGCGTGGCCACGTTCTACAAGGCCTTCAGCCTGAAGCCCAAAGGCAGGCACTGCATATCGGCCTGCCTCGGAACGGCGTGCCACGTGCGCGGCGCTCAGAAGATCGTCGAGGAATTCTCGCAGGAGCTCGGCATAAAACCGGGGGAGACCACCCCGGACAACGAGATCACTTTCGAGACGGTCAACTGCCTCGGGGCATGCGCCCTGGGCCCCATCGTGGTCTCCGACGGGCACTACTTCGCGAACGTGACCGCCCGGAAGGTCGGAGAGATACTCCGGGACACGAGAGAGGGCACCTTCGATTCGGACGTGTCACAGGAAGCGCACCCGTTCCTGATAGAGGTGTCCTGCCCCCGGTGCGGCAGGAGCCTCATGGACAGCGGGACCAGCCTCCACGGCCACCCGTCCATACTGATCACGGCTTCGATGAACGGCAAGACCGGATGGGCCAGGATCCCCTCTCTGTACGGGCATTTTTCCAGAACCCACGAGCACGACTTTCCCGCCGACACCATCATACAGCTCTCCTGCCCCCACTGCGCTTCGTCTTTCCAGGACGGCTCCCGCTGTGTGGATTGTGGGGCCCCGCTGGCAACGATGAGGCTCGCCGACAATAGCGGCGTCTTTCGCATATGCACCCGCACGGGGTGTGATGGCCACCTGCTCGACATCGGCAGGGCGGAACTGTAAGGGGCGGGCACCATGGAAAAGTTCGATTCGATAAACGGGTTTCACGAGTTTCGGTCACGCCTTCTTAAGCAATTCGATCCTAAAGTCCCCACGCTGGTCATATCCGCAGGCACCTGCGGACAGGCCAGCGGCGCCAACGCCGTTATCCGTGCGGCCAAGCGCGAGCTTCTCCGGAAGGGACCGGCCTGCGGGGTCCGACTGCGCATCACGGGCTGTCACGGCTTCTGCGCAATGGAGCCCTCGGTGCTCCTCGAGCCGAGGCGCACCTTTTATCCAAAGGTGAGCCCCGACGACATCGCGGCCATCATCGATGCGGCAGAGCGGGGCGATATCGTCGAGCGCCTGCTCTATGTGCATCCGGAAACAGGCGCTCGGATCGAGAAGCAGGACGATATGCCCTTCTTCCAGGGGCAGGCAAGGACCATCATCGGCAGGAACGAAAAGATCGACCCCATCCGCATCCGCGACTATATCTTGAACGACGGCTATCTCGCCCTTGCCCGGGTTCTTGAAGATCAAAACCCCGGGCGCATCGTCGAAGAGGTGACGGCCTCGGGGCTTCGCGGCCGCGGGGGTGCGGGATTCCCCACCGGGCGGAAATGGGGGCTCTTCGCCTCCCAACGCAACGTGTCCGGGAAATACCTCATCTGCAACGCCGACGAGGGCGACCCGGGTGCCTATATGGACAGGAGCGTCCTGGAGGGCAACCCGCACAGCATCATCGAGGGGATGACCGTGGGCGCTTTTGCCACGGGCGCAACCGAAGGGATCATCTACATCCGAACGGAATATCCGCTCGCGATCAAGCATCTGAAGATCGCACTCGAGCAGGCGAGAGAGATGGGCCTGCTCGGTAAGAACATCCTCGGGACCGGGTTCTCCTTCGATATATCGATCGTCAAGGGCGCAGGCGCCTTTGTCTGCGGAGAAGAAACAGCTCTGATCAGGTCCATCGAGGGGCGCATGGGCGAGCCCAAGCAGAGGCCCCCGTTCCCCATCGTCAAGGGACTCTACGGCAAGCCCACGATGATCAACAACGTGGAAACCTGGGCAAACATACCGATCATCGTTGCTCAAGGGTCCCGGCGGTTTGCGGAGACGGGCACGGAAGGCAACTCCGGCACGAAGATCTTCAGCCTGGTGGGCAAGATCAGGAACACCGGTCTCGTGGAGGTGCCCATGGGCATGACCTTGAATCAGGTCGTGCGCGACATCGGCGGCGGAATCCCCGGGAAGAGGAAAATCAAGGCCGTACAGACCGGCGGACCGGCCGGCGGCTGCATCCCCGCATCGAAGTTCGGCCTGCCCATCTCGTACGAGAGCCTCAAGGCCGCCGGCTCCATCATGGGCTCGGGCGGCATGATCGTCATGGACGACTCAACGTGCATGATCGATGTGGCCAGGTATTTCATGGCCTTCCTGAAAGACGAGTCGTGCGGAAAGTGCTTTACCTGCCGCAAGGGCACGCAGAGGCTGCACGAGCTCCTCGAGGACATCATCCAGGGCAGAGGCACACCCGAGCACCTGAATCTGCTTGAGGAGCTCGGGGAGACGGTCAGGGACACCACCATGTGCGCCCTGGGCCAGTCGGCCGCCAACCCGGTCCTGAGCACGCTCAGGTATTTCCGCGAGGAGTACGAGCGCCACATTGAAGACAAGCGCTGCGATGCGTTCGTGTGCAAGCAGCTCACCGGTGCCCCCTGCCAGGCCGCGTGCCCCGTGGACACGGAGCCGTGGAGATACATCGCCATGATAGAAAAGGGCGATTACGAGGAGGCATATCGGGTCATCCGCTCCGCCAATCCCTTCCCGGCCGTGAGCTCCAGGGTGTGCGACCGCAAGTGCGAAAGCCGCTGCAGCCTGGGCGCGGGCGGAGGAGAGGGGGTCGCCATCCGCGCGCTCAAGCGGTTTGTCACCGACCGGGTCGATCCTTCGGTCTACCGGCCGGAGAAGGCCCAGGACAAGGGCAGGAAGGTGGCGGTCATCGGGGCCGGACCGGCCGGGATCACGGCCGCGCACCAGCTCTCCCTGCTCGGGTACAAGGTCACGATTTTCGAGGCGGAAAACATCCCCGGCGGCATGCTCACGTGCTCGCTGCCGGCCTACCGGCTGCCCAGGGACATCGTCGAGAAGGAAATTGAAACCCTCATGAACGAGAACATCTCGATCGAGTACGGCCGCGCCCTGGGGAGGGACATGACCATACAGGATCTCATGTCTGATGGGTATGAGGCCGTGTTCCTGGCCATGGGGGCGCACGAGAGCTGGCGCTTAGGCTTGGAGAACGAGGAGGTGGAAGGGATCTTTCCCTCGATCGAGTTCCTGAAGGAATTCAACATGAGAGGAATCGAGCTCGCACGCGGGCATGTAGGCATAGTCGGCGGCGGGAACTCAGCCGTGGACGCCGCGCGGGTCGCGCTGCGGCAGAAGGAGGTAACCGGGGTGACCCTGTTCTACCGCCGCACCCGCGACGAGATGCCCGCGTATGAAGAAGAGATCGAGGCCGCGCTCGAAGAGGGCGTCAGGATCGAGACCCTCATCTCGCCCGTGAAGATCCACGTGCGCCAGGAAGAGATCGAGGCCGCCATCCGGGAGGGCGTCGAGCTAGAAACGCTCGTCTCGCCCATAAAGATCCACGCCAGGGAGGGACGTCTCACCGGCATCGAATGCGTGAGGAACCGCCTGGGCGAGGTCGATGCCACCGGCAGGCGCACCCCGGTGCCGATCCCGGGGAGCGAGTTCAGCGTGGACCTGGATACGCTCATCGTGGCCATCGGCGAAAGGCCCTCGAGCAGGGCACTGGCATCCATGGGGCTCGAGCTCGACAAGGGCGGCAGGGTGAAGGCCGACAGGAAAATCCTGGAAACGAGCATCAAAGGGGTTTTCGCGGGCGGCGATCTCGTGACCGGACCCAACACCGTCATCGACGCCGTGGCATCTGGCAAGAAGGCCGCGCTGGTCATCGACCGATACCTGAGCGGCCGGCCGCTCGTCGAGCCGGCGAAGCCCAAGCTGCCGGAGGTGTACATCGAGCCCGCGGTGCACGAGGAGTCCGGCGAAGCGCCGCCGCGCGCCGTTCCGGCCTCGCTGCCCGCCTCCGAACGGGTGAAGAACTTCCGCGAGGTTGAATCGGCCCTGACCGAGGAGCAGGCGCTGACGGAATCCAGACGCTGCCTCAGGTGCGATCTCGCGTTTACCATGGAGAAACAGGCGGGCGCCGCAATTGGAGGAGTGCGACATGATTAATATCACGATCAACGGGCTGGCCGTGTCTGTGGAAAATGGATCGACCATCCTCGAGGCGGCGCGGTTTCTGGGCTTTCCCATCCCGACGCTTTGTCATCACGAGGGATTGACCCCCTACGGGGCATGCAGGTTATGCGTCGTGGAGATCGGCGAAGGTCCGGGCGCCAGGCTCGTCTCGTCATGCACCTATCCCGTCGAGGAGGGGCTCAAGGTACGGACCGCCTCCGAGCGGGTCGTGCGGGCCAGGAGGATGATCATCGAGCTGTTGCTGGCATCGTGCCCGCAGTCCAAGGTCATCCAGGACCTCGCCTCGGCGCATGGAGTCCGTACGCAGCGCTTCAAACAGGAGTACGAGGACTGCGTCCTCTGCGGGCTGTGCGTCCGGATGTGCTCCGAGCAGATGATGGCGGGCGCCATCGGGTTCCGCGGCCGCGGCGAGGAGCGCAGCATCGGTACCCCCTTCGACGTGCAGTCGGAGGTGTGCAGGTTCTGCGGCGGATGCATGCACGTCTGCCCGGCCTGCCAGCTCAGGTGCACGTACAACCAGCCGGAGAAGGCCGTCTGCAACGCGTGCGCGAACCTGGCGCCGCCCTGCATCGAGAAGGAACAGTACGGCGACATGATGTGCTACATGAACCCGTGTGTTGCCTGTGAAATAAAATAAGACGCGATAAAGGAGAGGAAGTATATGGTGATCTCGAAGGTGAATGCTTCAGCTGCCACGCTTACCAAGAACAGGACAGAAGGCTCGGTCGTGCCGACCTCCGGCATGTGCGTGACCTGTGTCGACGGCTGCATCGGGATGTGCGAAATCGGAAAGTCCGCCTACCGGGGGCACGAGGTGATCTACCCGCAGCCGTTCGGCGTGATAACCACGGCGGCCGAGAAGCGCTTTCCTGTAGACTACTCCCACTTCAACATCATGGGGACCTGCGTCGGCGCCTATGGGATCGAAGCGGACAGCGACAAGGCGATCTTCCCGAACGTTGACCTCACCGTCAGGTTCGGACACGATAACGGCATCAGGTTCCGCCGCCCCTGGATCATCCCGGGGATCGGCTCGACGGCCATCGCAAAGAACAACTGGGAAGGCCTTGCCATCGGCTCGGCGCTCATGGGCACCGGGCTCACCATCGGTGAGAACGTGGTGGGCATGGACCCGGAGACGGTCCTCAAGGACGGCCGTGCTGTCGACACCGTGGATCTCAAGCGAAGGGTCGAGCTCTACCGCAGGTACCAGCGCGACGGTTACGGTGCGATCGTGGTCCAGGCCAATATCGAAGACACGCGCCTGGGCGGCCAGGAATACGCGATCGAGAAGCTCGGTGTTGAGTGCGTGGAGCTCAAATGGGGCCAGGGCGCCAAGGATATCGGCGGCGAGGTGAAGATTCCGGATCTCAAGAAGGCCCAGATGCTCAAGCAGCGCGGCTACATCGTCATGCCCGATCCCTTTGACGAAGAGGTTATCAAGGCCTTCGAGCGAGGCGCGTTCAAGGAGTTCGAGCGCCATTCCCGCGTGGGCATGATAACGGAAGAGTCCTTTGCCAAGAGGATCGAGGATCTCCGCGCCGCGGGCGCGAAGTACATCTTCCTCAAGACCGGAGCATACCGGCCTGCGGATCTCGCCCGGGCGCTCTCCTTTGCTTCCAAGTACCGGCTCGACCTGCTCACGGTCGACGGCGCGGGCGGCGGAACCGGGATGAGCCCCTGGAGGATGATGAACGAGTGGGGCGTGCCGCCGGTCGAGCTGCACTCGCTGCTTCACCAGTACGCATCGCACCTGGCGGGCAAGGGGGCTTACCTGCCTGCGATCGCGGTGGCCGGAGGCTTTGCCTTCGAGGACCAGATCTTCAAGGGCCTGGCCATGGGTGCGCCTTACGTGAAGCTCGTCGGCATGGCCCGCGGGCCCATTGCGGCCGCCATGGTGGGCAAGACCATCGGCCGCACCATCGACGCCATGCAGGTGCCCGTGTACATCGAGCGTTTCGGCAACTCCAAGGATGAGATCTTCGTCACGGCATCCGAGCTGCGCCGCGAGCTCGGCAAGGACGAGTTCGACAAGCTGCCCACCGGGGCGCTTGGCCTCTACACCTACTTCGAGCGGCTCACCCAGGGATTGCGCCAGATCATGGCAGGCAGCAGGAAGTTCTCGCTCGAGCACATATCCAGAGACGACATCGCGGCGCTCACCCCGGATGCTGCACGGGTGAGCGGCATTTCGTATATTATGGATGTGGATAAGGAACAGGCATTGAATCTCCTAAACTCGTGAACAATGTTCTATCCCGGGGGGGCCATTGGCGGGCCTCTCCGGGGCGTTTTTTTGAGGGAGATCGCCTGAAGGATACCTGTGCCCGGCGGGCCTGAGTCGGTCCTACACCTTCACCACCAGGCAGGTGATGAACCGGGGATCGAGCTCCTCGAGGCGGCCGATGCCCGAGAACTCGTCCTCGAAGCGCCTCAGCAGGATGCCCGCGGTGTCCTCGATGGTCTTTTCCTGAAGCCCGGGGGCAAGCGAGCCGAGAAACTCCACGAGATTCCGCCTGAACTCCGGGACCGCGCCCCGTTTGCCTGAAGCCGAAGAGCTCGTGACCGCTGCGATGAACTCGGTGAGTTCCTTTATGCTCAGGGGCCTGAAATCCGTGCTGCGGTCGTGGAAATTCACGGCCAGCACGGTCAGGATGATGGTTTCCAGGTCAAAGGCCGAGCCCGTGTTCGTTCCTCGGAACGATTCCGTCCGCCCCTTCCAATTCAGGCGCTCGGCGATTGCGGCGAGCGCCTCGATCATATCCACGGTATGCGTAACCTCGTCGAGCTGCTCGATGGAAGAGAACTCCCTGTCCTTGTACAGGGGGCGTTTTTTCAGCAGCCCTTCGGCATGCGCACTCAGCTCTTCGGGTATCAGGTTGATGTCGATCGTCCTCATGATCTGACGGAGCCTGATCTGCTGATCCAGGATCACATTGTATCCGAGAGCGAAGAGGGTTTCCGCGTTCATGGTCTCGATGATTTCCCGTGCGCTTGCGCCTCGTGTCTTCATGGCCACGGCAAGGCCGAGCGAGGAGAGCGAGCTCGCCTTGTCGATGCTGTTCTTCAGCTCCTCAACCTCGTTCAGCGGGCGGTAGTCGGCCATGACGACCTTGTTGGCGAGATAGATCATCTCCACCACGAAGCGCTCTCTGGTTTCCTTCGATGCCTCGTTCAGAGACGATACGATGAGGCCCGTGTTCTGGGAGAGATGGTCCAGGTACAGAGCCGGCAGCAGCCCCTGCTCCTTGTCCATGAGTGGAATCTTCTCTCTCGACAGGCCCTCGTTCAGGAGCTTGTGGGACTGCACCCGGCGGTAGATGCCCACCGCCTCGTCAGGTGGAGGAAATCCGAGCTCCATGAGTCTCAAGGACCTCTTTTCATAGATATTCTCTTCGATGTAGGACTTCATCTCCCAGATCACACCCTCCATGATCGCGTAGTAGGTGTCCTGGTGATGAGTGAAGATAAGGCTCAACATATCCTTGAGGAGCGGGGTCTTTTCGTCCTCTTCCTTGAAGAGGAAGTAATAGTTGTCGTCCAGACTCTCGAAACCCGCATCGAGAAGATCAGGTATGCGCTCGTCCGTGGGCACTACCTGCACCACTTCGATATAGGACTGAAACAGGAGGATCACGATATCCAGATCGAGGGCGTCCAGAGCATCCTGCAGGGAATCAACCGATGAATTATAGATCTCCCAGAGCCAGTCCAGAAGCGCATTCACCGAAAGGGTGTCCTTTTCCCAGCAATCCATGTCGATGATATGCGAGATCGTCTCGGGCGGGACATACTGGAGCAGGATCTGACTGTCGGTACCCCAGGAGTCCTTGATGATCATGTAAGTTTCCTGCGGCGAGAGCCGCTCCAATATCTGCCGGGTAAGGGGGGAGTCGATGATGGCACGGGCTCGGTCCGCAGGCGTGCTCTGAAGCACCTTTCCCAGTTCGATCCTTAAGCTCGGTTTCGTTTCCATGGCTTTTGGTTAACACACTCTGAAGGGGCTGATCAATACGGCTCTCTACTCTTCGCCGATCACGATCCGTCCCGCTTTTGTGCGGATCTTCGAAGAAAGCGAGTCGATGGAGGAGTATATGCAGGGGATGACGAAAAGCGTCAGAGCCATGGCGAAGAGCAGGCCGAAAGCCACGGACACCGCCATGGGAGATCGCATCTCCGAGCCTTCGGATGTGGAAAGGGCCATGGGAAGCATTCCCACGATGGTGGTGATGGAGGTGATGAGTATGGGGCGCAGCCGGACCGTTGCACCCTCGATGACGGCACGGGATCTCTCCATGCCGTTTCTTCGCAGGTTGTTGATGTAGTCGATCATGACGATTCCGTTGTTCACCACGATCCCCATGAGGATGATGAGCCCCATGAAAGCGGGTACGGAGAGCGCTTTTCCGGTCACCAGGAGCCCGAACACCACTCCGATATAGGCGAGCGGCATGGTGAACATGACGATGAACGGCTGGGAGAGCGATTCGAACTGGGCGGCCATGACCATGTAGATGAGAATGACCGCCACGATAAATGCCTTGCCGAGCTCTCTGAAAGAGGTCTGCATGTCTTCGAAGGCGCCTCCCATCTCGAAAAAATATCCTTCGGGCATGCGGATGCCGCGCATGACCTCCTCGACCTCACGGGTAACGCTGCCCATGTCCCTCCCCACGGTGGAGCCCGAGATGGTGACCACCCGGTTCTGGTCCTTTCGGTTGATGGTGATCGGCCCCACGCTCTCTTCCAGGGATGCCACCTGGGATAGAGGGACGCTGAATCCCAGCGGCGACGAGACGGACACCTTTTTCAGGTCCTCAATCGTGCTCCGGTAGGCCTCCTGAAAGCGCACGCGCATGTCGTATTCCTCACCTGCATCGTGAAAACGGCTGACCACTTTTCCCAGCATGGCGGTTTCGACCGTTGCGGCTACCTGGGCCACGCTCAGACCCATTTTCGCCGCTTTCTGCCGGTCGACCCTCACGTGGAGCTCGGGCTTACTTTTCTTGAGCGACTTGTCAATGTCCGTGAGCCCGCTCACTGCGGAAACCTTCTGCATGGCCTCACTGCCGATCTCATCGAGCCTGGCGAGGTCCGAGCCGTAAATGTGGACTTCCACCGGCTTGCCGCCCGTACCGAAGAGGGCCCCGGAGAGATCCTCGAAGAGGTATTCGACATCCTGGAGAACGGGCAGCTGCAGCCGTATCTCTTCCACGATTTGCTCAGAAGACTTGTCCCGGTCCTCTTTTTCCGTAAACCGGGCGAAGATCCGCGCCTTGTTCACCCCGGCGGCCGTCTGCCCTTGGGCTGCCGCATATTTGGCATCCACCGTGATGCCGACCATGCTCCCGCAGGTGATCACCTCGGGCCGCTTGAGGAAGATATCCTCCACCTGCCGGGCGATGTGGTCGGTCTCCGAGAGGACCATACCTTCCGGCAGTGTGATATCCACAACCGCCAGCGGGATGTCCTGCTTGGGCATGAACTCAGTCCCCAGAAACGGGGTGCACACGATGGCGGCGGCGAACAGGGCGAAGGCGGCTCCCAGGGTGAGCCTGCGGCGGCTCACGGCCTTTTCCAGCATGCGGGCGTACATCGTACGCATCCTGCCTGTCCATCCGCCTGCTTCAATACGCTCGTACACCCCCCTTTCCTTTTTGAAGATGGTCGCTGCGATCGCCGGGATGATGGTCACGGCAATGAAAAGGGAAGCGAGCAACGAAATGCACACGGTGAGCGAAAGCGGGCGGGCGAGCTTGCCGGCGATACTCTCTGAAAGGCTCATGGGAAGGAAGACCGCCACGGTGGTGAGCGTGCTCGCCGTGATGGCGAGGCCCACCTCAGAAGCGCCGATCACGGCCGCTTCATGCCGGGGGGATCCCTCCTCCAGATGGCGGAAGGTGTTTTCGATCACCACCACGGCGTTGTCGACCAGCAGGCCGACCCCGAGCGCGATGCCGCCCAGGGTCATAATGTTGAAGGTGTATCCCATGGCCTTCATCCCGATAAAGGTGGTGACGACAGACAGGGGGATCGCGAGCGCGATGGTGATCGTCGGCCTTACGGCACGAAGGAAGATGAAGATGACCCCCATGGCGATGATGCCCCCGATCAGCGCGTTGGCGCCGGTGGACGAGATAGAGCGACGGATCACCTTGCCCTGATCGAGGATGAGGTGCAGCGAGACATCCCCGGGCATGATTTTCTCGATCTCGGCAAGCTCGCCCTTTACCCGGTCGGCCGCCTGAAGCGTGTTCACGCCCGACTGCTTCATGACCGCGATGATAACCGAGGGCCGGGCGTTCGTACGCTCGAAGCCGCGGGTTTCCTTGAAGGAATCCTGAACGTCGGCCACGTCGGAGATCTTCACCGGCCGGCCTTCTCTGCTTACCGAGATGATGGTGGAACGCACCTGCTCCACATCGTCGTAGTATCCCCTGGTCCTGATCAGATATTCTTTTTTCCACGACTCGACATGGCCGCCCGAGAGATTCA
>DCDF01000263.1 GCA_002316295.1 Syntrophaceae bacterium UBA1062
TCCGCTTCCGCTCGGCGATCTCCTCCTTGAGCTTCGCGCTGCTCGCTTCGAGCTTTGAGGTCCTCTCCCTGACCAGGTCTTCGAGATGTCTCCGGTAGCGGTTCAGATCTTCTTCGGCCTGTATGCGTTCGGTAATGTCTATGCTGTTTCCCACATACCCCAGGAACTCCCCTTCGGGAGAGAACCACGGGGCGCCGAAGGATTCGACCCACCGCCAGCTTCCGCTCGAGGATCGGAGGCGGGCCTGCGCATGAAAAGGCTTTTTCCCTTCCACGGTGCTTTTGAAAACTCCGATGTACGCATCTGCGTCGTCCGGGTGCACCAGCGGCAGCCAGTTGAGCCCGGACATATCCTTCAGACTGACTCCGAAAAACTCGCGGAAGGTGCGGTTGATGAACACTATCCCGCCGCCGGGGTCCATCATCCAGATAATGAGGGGGGAGCTGTCCGCCATGATCCGGAATCGCTCCTCGCTCTCGCGCAGCTTATGCTCGGCGTGCTTGCGGCCCGTGATGTCAGTGGACATGCCGCCGATGCCGATAATGTTCTCCGCCGCATCCCGGATGGGGAACTTGGAGGTGAGGAACCAGTGATCGCCGTCCGGAAGCCGGATTATCTCCTCGGTCTCCAGGGGTTGTCCGCTCGCGAGCACCTGGCGGTCGTTCGCCTCCATGGGGCCGGATATCTCGGGCGGCCAGATATCCGATGCCTTCCGGCCCAGTATCTCCTCAATCGGGATCTGGGACGATTGCTGCGCCCGGCTGTTCAGGAAGGTTATGCGGCCTTCGGTATCTTTGAAATACACCACCGCAGTCATACTCTCGATGAGCCCCTGAATCAGCTGGCGGCTCTCCAGAAGTTTCAGCTCGGTTTGCTTGCGCTCGGTGACGTCCATCAAGTTGCCGGTGATCTTCTCCACACAGCCGTCTCTGAGCACCGGCCTTGCGATGGTCCTGACCCAGCGCTCTTCGCCACGGGCATTCGTGAATTTCAGCTCCAGGTCATACGGCTCACCCTTTTCGACAGCTCTTTCAAAGGCCTGTCTGATCACCGGTCGATGCTCGGGGGCGTAAAACGAGATGTTCGAATCGATATCGTCATCATCATAGTCCTTCGAAACTCCATAGATCCGATAAGTCTCATCGGTCCAGGTCGTTTTGCCGGTCGCCATGTCAATTTCCCATCCGCCTGTCATCGAGATTTCCTGGGTCTGTCTGAGCAGGGTCTCGCTTTTCTTCAGGGCGTCTTCGATCCGCTTTCTTTCAGTGATATCCTTGACGATCCCCGTTACGTGCGTAACCTGGCCCCGGGCATCAAGCCGGGGCTTGCCCTGTATCCAGATCCATCGGACGTTGCCGTCCGCGTCTTTGATCCGGCACTCGAAATCGATCACCGCACGCGCAGAGAGTGCGGTTCGGAAATTCTCCTCAATCTCATTTCTGTCGTCAGGTATCACATGGTCGAGCAGCATTCGATAGGTCCAGCGGGGGAGCGGCTTTGTGTACCCGAATATGAGGTCGTGGCGCGGCAATTTCCAGATGGAGCCGGTTTTCGTATCCAGCTCCCAGATGCCGTATTCCCCGGCTTCCAGGATGAGGTTCAGGCGCTCTTCGCTTTTTCCGGGAGAGCCCTTGGCGATATGTCGGTAGGGGCGGTCTGTCATTTTCAGGAGTACCTGTCCGGCCTGCTTTCACGGACTGAAAATATGATAACTACAAACTATAGACTTTCCATAATCCAAAAAGATTCATGCCCTCGTTGCCCAAGTTTTTTCCTTTTCCTGAAGCCGTGTGGTTGTGATACAGAGAGACACCACTGAAAGGTATTTATAAAGGAGACTCATGTGAAAAAAATGATCGTGACGGCAATGATACTGATGGCGGCCATGGTGGGCTGCTCGACCGAGAAGAGCGCTTCATCCGCCGGCAAGGCGGATCTGAGTGATCCACATATCGTGGCCATGGTCGGTGACGAGAAGATCACGGATACAGACATCGATGCACTTCTCCAGGAGATCCCGGAACAGGCCCGCGTCCAGTACTCCTCGCCCGAAGGGAAAAAGGAGTTTGTGAACAGTCTGGCCGAGATCAAGATGCTCTCCCTCGAAGCGAAAAAGCAGGGAATCGACAAGGACCCGGATGTCAAACGGAAGATCGACTTCATGGGAGATCAGATGCTCGCCAGAGGGCTTGCGGAGTCGGCTGTCGAGAATATCAGCATCAGCGACCAGGACATCTCCGGATACTACGACAGCAACAGGGATAAATTCACCGAAGGGCCGAAGGTGAAGCTGCGGCACATTCTCGTGGATAATGAGGGAGATGCGCAGACGGTTCTTGCCCAGCTGAAAAAGGGAGCGGACTTCTCGGAGCTCGCAAAAGAGAAATCCAAGTGCCCTTCTTCGCAGCAGGGAGGCGATCTCGGATGGGCGACAAAGGGAATGATGGTCCCCGAGTTCGAGAACGCCGCGTTCGCCCTGAAGAAAGGTGAAATGAGCGGGGTGGTGAAGACGGATTTCGGCTACCACATCATCATGTGCGATGATGTTGAGCCCGCAAAGCAGATCGAGCTGAAAGATGCAAGGGATACCATAGAACGCCAGCTCCGCAGCGAGAAGAGCGAAGAGGCGGTGAGCGCTCTCATCGAAGAAGTGAAGAAGAATTACCCCATCACGATCAACGAGGGATACTTCGAGAATGCGCGGCCGGAAACAGGGCAACCGCTGCCTGAAGGGGGCGATTCTCCCGCCGAGGCCGAACAGCCGGCAGGCACGGAATAAAATCAATATGGGGGCCGGATCTCC
>DCDF01000077.1 GCA_002316295.1 Syntrophaceae bacterium UBA1062
GGAATGAGCTTTATGATTTCGGGATCAGGGGACGTACCTTTGAGTATGACCGAAGGAAGCCTATACTGCTTGCCGAGAAAGTCGACCAGCTGTTCTTCTGTCAGGTGTCCCAGTTTCACAAGTTGCGAGCCCAGTCTTGTCCCGGAAATTTTCTGAGCCTTCTGGGCTTCGAGAAGCTGTTCCGGGGTAATCAGGGCATTTTTTACCAGTTGATCACCTATCCGTTCATTTGCCATAGCGCACCTTGGTTAAGACTATCGGCATTTGATCTCCTCCACTTTAACGCAATCCATGCGGCCACAAACAGGCTTGAATCCTATCTCAGATGGGGAAATCACAGGCTTGGAAAGCAAGCGGCGCAACCCTTTCCCGCACCGGTATCCGGACGCATGGCATGAGGGCTGCAGCAGGTTTTGAAAGGCAGGCATGCGGACTACGAATCGTCCCCGTCCGAGTCACCCTCATGCTTCTTTTTGCGGAATTTTTCAAATGACACTATTTCTCCTGAGCGGGGTTTCTTCCCTCTTTTTTTCGGGGGGTAAGGTTTTTCCGCCCCGGGCTCTTCAACGGGTATGATCTGAACAGGGATATCCTTCATGGTGAATGACGAGCCTTCCAGATATTCCTCGCGCAGGATCCACGTGGTTTCCTGCAGGGGGAAGCTTAAGAAAAGAAGTCGGACTTGATACCAGTGGGGCTTGATATCCGGCGTTATCGCCTCTATGCGTGCATACACGGACGGTTTGTTATCGATGTATATGGCGATCACATCCCCGATTGAACGCATGAGGCTTGTGTACCATAACTTCCTCGACATATCCACCCGTTCTTGCAGAGGCGGTGGCGGGCGCCGGGCCGCAAACGCTCTGTTGTGCTGTAGCGGAAGTGATGGTATGAGAGGAGAAGCCGCGTTCTTGCAGAGAGATTTTATTCAATGTTTTCTGTTATTAAGACGAGAGAGAAAGTAATGTCAGAAGAGATACTCTTTGTCGATGATGAAGACCTCATTCTCGATATCGCGGAGGCGATTTTCGAGCAGCAGGGAATCCCTATTCTCACGGCCAGAAGCGGAGAAGAAGCCCTCGACATCATGAAAAAAAACGAGGTTGCCGTCGTCGTATCCGACCATCACATGCCGGGCATGATGGGCCTCGAGCTGCTTTCCAGGATAAAAACGATCTCTCCTGACACCGTGAAGATACTCATGACAGGATTTGCCGACCTCGAGACCGCCATGGAGGCCATAAACCGTGCCGAGGTCTTCAGGTTTATCGTAAAGCCCTGGGAGAACACCCAGCTGGTGAAGCTGGTCCTGGATGCCTTGAGACGGTACCGGCTCATCAAGTCCATAGTGCGGGGCGACGAGTCCACCATGCTTTCACTGGTCCGGGCCCTCGAGCTCAAGGACCCCTATACCAAGGGTCATTCCGAGCGGGTGGCCGGGTATGCGCTTTCCATAGCCCGGAAGCTCGGACTCTCCCCGGATGTCGTCAAGGCGATCCAGTACGGCAGCTGGCTGCATGACTGCGGCAAGATAGGCGTGTCGGAGAATATCCTCAATTATGAGGGCCCTCTCGACGATGCCGAGCTCCATATCGTGAGAAACCATCCTATATGGGGAGCCGACGTGGCCAGGCAGGCGCGACTTGCCGACACCATCGTGAATATCATTCTTTGCCATCACGAACGCTTCGACGGCAAAGGCTATCCCGCAGGTCTGAAAAACGGAGACATCCCCCTGGAAGCCAGGATCGTAGCAGTCGCCGATATTTACGATGCACTGACCACCGAGCGCCCCTATCGGAACGCATACAGCAGGGACAAAGCCATGGAGATGCTTGTCTCGATGAAGGGGAACATGCTCGACCCCGAACTGGTAGACGCCTTTTCTGCCATACTTGCCGAAGAGAACAGTTTCTCCGGCGGGCATCAATGATGCCGGGAAAGGCATCTTTCATAGCTCGGACATGCATCGTTTCAGCGCCCGTTCCATCTCTTCAGATGCAGCTCGAGTTCATGGTTGTCTCCACCGGTCTTGTTCGAGCCTCAACCACCTCCCAATCGCAGAAATTCGATAGGCCGACTCGGCACCGCCGGACCTGAGTTCTAATGTCCCTTTTCGCATCTTGAACAATATTCGAGACAAACGGACAAATCATATATCGTAAAAGAGCTTCAGAGAAGCGAAATAGGAATGGAGCCTACCGGGGAGAAAAGGAAAGCCCGGAGGACCATGGGTGCTCCGGGCCGACCGATCATACGTCCCCAAGGGGATTTGAACCCCTGCTGCCGGCGTGAAAGGCCGGTGTCCTGGGCCTAGCTAGACGATGGGGACACACAGTGAGCCAGGAGGGACTCGAACCCTCGGCCACCGGATTAAAAGTCCGATGCTCTACCGACTGAGCTACTGGCTCAATTTGCCCCCCTATCTCACGGATGGGTAAAAATATCAAGGGCAAAAAGGGGTGAAATCCAAGAGGTGACGTTATTAATTCCTTGATAAGATATAATAAATAAGAATCGCCGTCTCTCCAGTATTTTATAAGAACACGTTGTGTGATATACATATGACTCATGATATGGATATGCCTGTTCATTCCTCTGTGCATCTGGCTCGGCATCGTCGTCATCTCACCCCTGAATATCTACACCACGGGGGGGATCGCAATCACCGCCTTCATATACCTGCTCATCGAGCTTCGTCAGGTTTCCCGCGACAGGAACAGGTCCCGGCTCCCTCTATGGGTCATGTTCCTGATGCTCGCTTCTGTGGTTTTCGGAATGGTGTGGTAAGAATGTCAAAAGGAGAGGGGGCGACCCCTCTCCTTTTTATTCGGGAATAATTTCCGGATATCCTTGGGCTACATGTCGTCCTGGTAGAAAAAGTCGTAGATCTTGCATACCTTGATCCCCTGAATCGAGAAATAGAGCTCGTCTCCACGCTCTACGCCCTTGACCTCCGCGAGCCCGGATTCCTGGGCCTGGAAGATTTTAGTATTGCCGAAGTCGAAGATTGGCAAGATCTTTGAGGTGAAGGTCCAGATAGTTCCATCATCGGACATGGTCGAGATGATATACTCGCCCCGAGACATCCACTTTTTCAGCCCCTGGAACTCTAACTTACTGTTATCACTGTGCATCTGGTGCCCCTTCCCCTCTGGAATCTGCTTCATCCTCTGAGGTACTTATCGGTAGGAGAAGAACGGGTCTTGACTGGAATGAATTTTTGCCTATAACCGCTTGGAATCCTTGTAGAGCTTGTAGTCCATGCTGTCTACGAGTGCCATCCATGAGGCTTCGATGATATTCGACGACACCCCTACCGTGTTCCAATGATCCTTCTTGTCGCCGGATTCTATGAGAACGCGAACCACGGATTCGGTTCCCGTCCGCGAAGAGATGACGCGGACTTTATAATCCAGGAGCTTGACGTCCTCGATGCTCGGATAAAACTTCTGAAGGGCCTTGCGCAGCGCACGGTCCAGTGCGTTCACCGGGCCGTTCCCCATGGCGGCGGTATGTTCGATGTTGCCGTCCACCTCGATCATGATAGTCGCTTCGGACATGGGATCGGTGTCGTCGCTCCGCCTTTCGGTATTGACCCTGAACCCTCTCAGCTTGAAAAACCGGACATGCATCCCCATGGCCTTGTTCATGAGCAGCTCCAAAGATGCATCCGCTCCTTCGAACTGGAACCCGCAGTTTTCGAGATCCTTGATAATCTTAACGATTTCAGCGGCGGTAGTATCGTCCTTTGCCAGATCGAGGTTGAACTCCCGCGCCTTGTAAAGAATGTTGCTCTTGCCCGATTGTTCTGATACCAGGACTCGACGCTGGTTTCCCACCAGGGCGGGATCGATGTGCTCATACGTTGCAGGATCTCCGATCACCGCACTGACATGAACTCCCCCCTTGTGGGCAAAGGCCGATTTCCCGACATACGGCTGATGACTGTTGTGCGAGAGGTTACCGATATCGTTCACGAAATGCGAGATATCGTTGAGCAGGTGCATGCTCTCGCGGGGTATGGTCTCAAGGCCCAGCTTCAGGCTTATATTCGGAATGATGGAACACAGGTTTGCATTGCCGCAGCGCTCGCCGAGCCCGTTGATGGTTCCCTGAACATGGGTGGCGCCGCAGCGTACCGCCATAATGGTGTTCGCCACAGCGAGGTCGCTGTCGTTATGGCAGTGGATCCCCAGGGATGAGGAGACATTCTCCTTGAGAAATCCAACGATATCGGCGACTTCTGAAGGAAGGCTTCCCCCGTTGGTATCACAGAGCACCAGACGGTGAGCACCGCCTTCGGCGGCGGATCTCAGCACAGCAAGCGCATACTCACGGTTTCTCTTGAATCCGTCGAAAAAATGCTCGGCATCGAAGAAGACAAGGGGGAAATGGTTTCTGAGATAGCGAACGGTCTCGCTGATGATCCGAAGGTTTTCATCCAGAGAGCATCCCAGTCCCCCCTGACCCTGGACATGGACATCCCACGACTTGCCGAAGATCGTGACCCCACCGGGCTGTGCATTGACCAGACACTGGATCATCCTGTCTTTTTCAGGAGAGGTTCCCGGCTTGCATGTGCTCCCGAAGGCGAAAATCCTTGCACGTTTGAGACGGAGTCCTCCTGTCATCTCGAACAGGCGGTCATCCTTGGGATTGGCTCCGGGCCACCCGGCTTCAATGAAATCAACCCCGAGCTGATCGAGCTTCAGGACGATGTCGCGCTTGTCTTCAAGGGAAAAATTTACCTCTCCCGACTGCGCGCCGTCCCTGAGAGTGGTGTCGTATATCTCAATTTTCTTCAATGGCACTCCCGACCTTATCCAGTTCGAAGATATCATGGAGAACCCGAACGCCCAACTCCAGAAATTTCTCATCAATGACGCACGAGGTTTTTATCTCAGACGTGGAGATCATCATGATGTTGATTCCCACCGAGGAGAGCGCCTCGAACATCCGGGCTGCAACTCCGGCGTGAGAACGCATGCCCACTCCAACGATAGAAAGCTTTGCGATGGTGGTATCGCCTACGACGTCTCTCGCGCCGAAATCGGGCGCCTTTTTCGTCGTGATCTCCATGGCCTTGTCATAATCAGTCTTGGTGACCGTAAAGCTCAAATCTGCATACTTGCCGTCCGTGGAGGTGTTCTGGATGATCATGTCCACATTGATGTTCTCGTCGGCCAGGGCGTTGAAAATGGTTGCAGCCACTCCCGGCCTGTCCTGCACTCCCAGGATAGTGATCCGCGCTTCGTTTCGGTCATAGGTGATGCCGGATACCACTTCCTTTTCCATATCTTCATCCTCCGTGGTTGTCAGGGTGCCTCCGTCATCGGAGAACGTGCTCTTCACCAGAATCGGCACATTGTATTTCTTCGCGAATTCCACAGACCTGGTCTGGAGCACCTTTGCCCCCAGCGACGCAAGCTCGAGCATCTCGTCGTAGGAGATCTTGTCCAGCCTCCGCGCCTTGCCGCAGATGTTGGGATCGCAGGTGTACACACCGTCGACATCGGTGTAGATTTCGCACACGTCGGCCTTCAGCACTGCCGCCAGCGCTACGGCAGAGGTATCGGAACCGCCGCGGCCGAGCGTGGTGATGTCTTTACCCTCGGTGATGCCCTGGAACCCGGCCACGACAGCGATTTCACCTGAATCCAGCGCCTTTTTGATAGTGTCCGTTTCAATCCTGGTGATGCGGGCCTTTGTGTGGGCGTTGTTGGTGAGGATGCAGATCTGGTGGGCAAGGAAAGACCGCGCGGGAAGCCCCAGATCCTTCAGCGCCATGGCCAGCAGGGATATGGTGACCTGCTCGCCCGTGGAGACAAGGACGTCCAATTCCCTGTGGTCGGGCTTGGGA
>DCDF01000170.1 GCA_002316295.1 Syntrophaceae bacterium UBA1062
CCCGCGTTGCAGTGCGTGAGCAGCGAGTATGTCCTTCCTTCCGGGAACAGCGACGCGCCGAGAAGCGACATGGACTCGTTGGCCCGCTTCTCCTCCTCCCAGATTTCGTGAGCCTCTTTCAAGGCCCTCGAATACAGCGTGGAATCCGGAACGTCCTTCACCGATTCGACCACCCTCCCGACCGCCCAGGCGAGATTGACCGCCGTGGGCCTCGCCCGAACAAGAAGCCGTGAGGCCTTCTCCAGCTCGCCGCGGCCCGAACGTGCGGCCAAGGCGCATCCGAAGGCGGCCGCGATGCCGATCGCGGGAGCGCCCCGAACCGCGAGGGTCCTGATTGCCTCGGCCACCTCGCCGGCATTTTTGCAGGGGATCCAGACCTCTTTTCCCGGGAGCCTCCTCTGGTCGAGAATGGAAAGCGTGTCGTGATCGAAAAGAAACGGGCTGATCATAGGCCGAGGAACTCCTTTATCGCAGAGTCCTTGCGAAGAGCGCCGAGCTCTTCGAGGCATCGGGCCCGTATCCGCCGGGCGTCGGGGAGATCGCAGACGATTGAGCCGGACTCAATAACATCAGCCAGACGGGAAACGGGCTCGCCGGGGCAGCCGCAGGCTTTCGTTTTGCCGTACGGAACGACATAGTCCTTCATGCACGCAGGGCATCGGAGAACAGATTTTCGGCCGGAGAGCTTCCCGCGCTTGGCCAGGGGTTTGCCCTCGACCTCGACAATATCCATGGAATAGTCGAGGGCCGCGGCGCTCGAGATGTGGGTGCCCACACCGAATGCGTCCGCGGCATCCTTGAGATCGAGGATGTCCGGGATGTCGAGCCCGCCCGAGACGAATAGCTTCACGTGGCGGAAGCCCCTGTAGTCGAGCTCCCAGCGGACCTCGGAGAGAATGTTCCTGAAATCGCCCCTGCGGGAGGACGGAGTGTCGAGCCGGACGGCGAAGAGCCGTTCGCCCATGCTTTCGGCAACGCGGATGGCCTCGAACTTTTCGTCGTTGAAGGTGTCGATGAGCGAGACCCTCGGAACGCTTTCGTCGATTATCTCGTCGAACGCCTTCGTGGCCTCGATTGTATCGCCCACGATGAGAATGAGGGCGTGGGGGATGGTGCCGGAAGGCTTTTCTCCGATGAGCCGCGCGCTCGCCACGGCAGCTACCCCGTAGCACCCCCCGATGAATGCGGACCTCTCCACCATGGGAGCGATTGCTGGGTGCATCCGCCGCGCACCGAAGCTGATCAGCGGCTTTTCCTCTGCGGCGATGCGAAAGCGCGAGGCCTTGGTGGCAATGCCCGAGGCCTGGCACAGGCAGCCCAGAATGGCGGTCTCCAGCTCGCCGAAATCCAGATACCGGCCCTCTATCGTCATCACCGGGGTCTGCGGAAAGAACACGCTTCCTTCAGGAAGAGCCCGTACGGTGACCGGCCTGCCCTCGAGAAGGATGCATACTTCCTCAAGGCCAGCAAAGACCCCCCAGCGGTACTGCTTCTCCGGCAGCGCCTTCAGGTAGATCTCCATGCAGACATGCTTGTCCAGCCGCTTCTCCTTGAGGATCTTCTCGGTCCGGACAAAGTACACGTCCGTAACGTCACCTGAGCGTATCTGCTCGGTATCGGCTATGTGCAGCTTTTTCATTCCTCCAGCAGCTCCTTCACGATTCTGCTTGCGAGCTTCGGGTTCGCCTCGCCCTGTGTCGCCTTCATGACCTGACCGACAAAGAACCCCAGAAGCCCTGTCTTGCCCGACCTGTATTTCCTCGCCTCGGCCGGGTTGGCATCGATGATCCGGCCGGCCACGGCTTTCAGCGTTTCTTCGTCGCTGATCTGCCCCACGCCCCGGCTCGATACGATCTCTTCCGCGCTGTGCCCGGTGGAGGCCATCTCGGCAAAGACCTCCTTTGCCATAGACCCGGAAATCCTGCCCCGGCCTATCAGGGCGATCAGGCCGGTCAGCATCTCGGGGCTCACCCTGAAATCCGTGATCGAAATCCCCTGTTCGTTGAGAGCCCGCATCACCTCCGTCATGATCCAGTTGCTGATCTCCTTGGGCGCGTCCAGCATCCCGACGCACGCTTCGTAATAGTCCGCCAGCTCCCGTGACTGGGTGAGCACGCCGGTGTCGTAGGCGGGAAGCCCGTACCGCTTGCGAAATCGCGCCCTTCTTTCTGCTGGAAGCTCGGGCAGGGTGGACCGCACATCCTCGATCCAGGCGTCGTCTATCCGCACCGGTACGAGATCCGGCTCGGGGAAGTAGCGGTAGTCATGGCTTTCCTCCTTCGAGCGCATGGGAACGGTAACGCCCTTCGAAGGGTTCCAGAGCATGGTCTCCTGCTCCACCCGGCCCCCTGACTCAAGAATCTGGATATGACGTTCGATCTCAAATTCAAGGGCCTTCTGAACGTTCCGGAAAGAGTTCATGTTCTTGAGCTCGGTGCGGGTGCCGTAACGAGACGATCCCGCCTTCTTTACCGAAACATTCGCATCACAGCGCAGCGACCCCTCTTCCATGCTGCCGTCGCAGATCCCCAGGTACATGAGGATCTGCCTGAGCTCGCGGAGATAGGCCACGGCCTGTTTGGTATCCGTCATGCCGGGCTCGGAGACGATCTCGAGCAGAGGAACGCCCGCACGGTTGTAGTCCACATAGCTGTAGGGCGCTGTTTCGTCGTGGATCGTCTTTCCGGCGTCCTCCTCCATGTGGATCCGGGTGATCCCGATTTTTTTGATGCCCTCTTTTGTCTCGACATCGATCGAACCGCCCTCGCACAGGGGACTCTCGTACTGGGTTATCTGATAACCCTTCGGAAGGTCCGGGTAAAAATAGTTTTTCCGGGCGAAGACACATGTCCGCGCGATACGGCTGCCGACGGCGAGTCCGAGCCTGATGCCGTAATCAACCACCTTACGGTTCAGCACCGGCAGGGCGCCGGGCATTCCCATGCATACCGGACAGGTGCTGGTGTTGGGCGCAAGCCCGGATGTGGTCGAGCATCCGCAGAAAACCTTCGACTCTGTCAGGAGCTGGGCGTGCACCTCGAGCCCGATGACAACGTCATAGCCGTTCATGGCCTCACCTTGTGATGGCCGGTCCGGTCCTGGAACGCGATACCGGCCCCCAGCAGGAGATCCTCCCGGAAGTGGGGGGCCATGAGCTGCATTCCGACCGGAAGCCCTCGCGAGTCGAAACCACAGGGTATGCTCAAGGCGGGCAGCCCGGCGAGGTTTGCGGGAATGGTGTAGATATCCAGAAGATAGATGCTCAAGGGGTCGTCGACCATTTCATCGAGCCCGAAGGCCGTGACCGGCGTCGTGGGGCCCGCGATGATGTCGCAGAGGGAAAAGGCCGCCCGGAAATCGTCCGCGATAAGGGTCCTCACCTGCGACGCCTTGCGGTAATAGGCATCGTAGTAACCGGCGGACAGGGCGTAGGTGCCCAGCATGATCCTTCGCTTGACCTCGGCACCGAACCCCTTCGACCGGGTCTGCAGATACATGTTCCTCAGGCCTCCGCTTTCTCCGGCTCTCATCCCGTACCGCACCCCGTCGTAGCGGGCCAGGTTCGAGCTCGCCTCCGCCGTGGCCACGATGTAGTAGACCGCCACCCCATACCTGACATGCGGGAGCCTGATATCGACCACCTGCGCGCCCATGTCTGCGAGCTCGGCGATCCCGGACAGCACCGCCGATTCGACCTCGGGGTTCAGTCCGGGCCCGAAAAAGTCTTCCGGCACGCCGATTCTGACGCCCCTCAGATCGATGCCCTCCAGGTCCGTAGGGGCATAGTCGTGAAGAGCGCTGGTGGAATCCAGGGGATCGTGTCCCTTGATCGCATCGAACAGCACAGCCGCGTCACGGGCAGTTGCCGCCATGGGGCCGATCTGATCGAGAGATGACGCGAACGCCACGAGGCCGTAGCGCGACACCGAGCCGTAGGTGGGCTTCAGCCCGGTAATTCCGCAGAAGCTTGCCGGCATGCGGATAGACCCGCCCGTGTCGGAGCCCAAAGCGCCGGCGCACAGCATGGCCGCCACCGCCGCCGCCGAGCCTCCGCTGGATCCTCCCGGGGTCCGGGAAGGATCCCACGGGTTTCGGGTGGGGCCGAAGCAGCTCGTGGTTGTTGTCGAGCCCATGGCGAACTCGTCCAAATTGGTCTTGCCCAGGATCACGGCGCCCTGGTCTTTGAGCTTCTTCACCACGGTGGCGTCGTAGGCGGGAACAAAATCGGCCAGGATCTCCGATGCGCAGGTGGTGCGCACGCCGCAGGTGCAGATGTTGTCCTTGACTGCCACGGGAATCCCTGCCAAGACTCCCGCGTCCTCCCGGTCAAGGAGATCTTCGGCGGACCGGGCGCTCAGAAGCGCCCCCTGCTCATCGATTGTGATGAAGGAGTTGAGGGTATCTCTCTTGATCGCGTCCAGGAGTCTGCGGGTTTCCTCCACCGGCGATTCTTTTCGTTTTCTGTACCGGCGTGCAGTTTCCAGCATGAGATCCCTCTATTCGATCACTTTCGGCACCACGACGCAGCCGTCCTTGTGCCGGGGTGCGTTGCGTACGGCATCTTCCAGGTCCAAACTCTGCCTCGCCACGTCATCACGCATGGCGTTGACCGCAGGCAGCGGATGATGGGTGGGGCTCACCCCTGAGGTGTCGACTTCCGAGAGCAGATCCATGTAGTCGAGAACCGCATCGAGCTCTCCGGACAGCTTCCGGAGTTCGTCCCCGTCGAGGCTTATTCTTGCGAGAGCGGCTGCATGCAGGACATCGGCATCGGTTATCTTCACGTTTTTATTGACTCCCTGATACTTCCGGATCAGTGCTGCTATATATACCAAAACGCTCGAGCGCTCAAGGTGAAGCTGTATTTAGAAATATCTTTAAAAAAGAATTGATTAATTTCTATATATTCATGTAAGATACTCTACAAATAAATGCACGTATCATCCAATAGTTGAACGTATCTATCATGAATAAGGAGGGTATCATGGCAAAGTTTGCGGAAACTTCGATCCCGGCGTGCTTCCAGAACCGGGTGGAGCAGTTCGGGGATAGAGCCATCGTCGCGTACAAGAAAGATGGCGTCTACACGGACATCTCGTGGAAAGAGATGAACGAAATGGTCAGAAACCTGGGCTATTTCCTCATCAGCAAGGGCGTCAAGCCCGGCGACAAGGTGTCTCTGTTCTCCCCCAACCGCTACGAGTGGTGGGTCACCGACCTGGCGATTCTCTCTATCGGCGCGGTCAACGTACCCATCTACGCAACGAACTCGGCGGAAGAATCCAGATACATCATCGACAATTCGGACTCCATCATGTGCTTCACCGCGACCAAGACGCATACCGACAAGATCATCTCGGTCAAATCCAAGCTTCCCAACCTGAGGGACATCATCAGTTTCGATCCTCTCGAGAAGCCCATTGACGGCGTGATCGAGCTGAGCACGGCGCTGAAGGAAGGGGCCAAGAACCCTCAGGTCGAAGAGTTCGACAAAAGGATCCGGGAAATCAAGAGCGAGGATATGGCCACGATCATCTACACCTCCGGCACAACCGGCGCTCCCAAAGGCGTCATGCTCTCCCACAACAACTTCTTCGCCAACACCCAGCAGATATACAACGTCGACCCGGATCTGTTCAAGCGGGCCGACGAGCTCACGTTCCTCTCTTTCCTGCCGCTGGCCCACTCCTTCGAGCGAACCGTAGGCTACTACACCCCCATGCTTCACGGGATGAAGGTCTACTTTGCCGAAGACTTCTCCAAGATCGTTGAGAATTTCCAGGAGGTCCATCCCACCTGCATCGTGAGCGTTCCCAGACTCTTCGAGAAGATCCATGCCGGCATCCTCGCCAAGGTGGCAGGCGCTCCGCCCATCAAGAAGGCCATGTTCAACTGGGCCATGGGCCTGGCGTCCAAGAATCTTCCCTATATCTGCAACGACAGGAAGCCGAGCGGCCTCTTCGGGTTTCAGTACCGGCTTGCCGACAAGCTCATCTTCTCCAAGCTGAAGGCGGCCCTGGGCATGGACAAGCTGGAGTTCGGCTTCTCGGGCGGCGGGCCGCTGTCGGTGTCCGACGCCGAGTTCTTCCTGGGCATGGGCATCAAGATCGTCGAGGGCTACGGCCTGACAGAGACCTCGCCGGTGACAAATACCAACAAGCCCAAGAAGATCAAGCCCGGTTACATCGGTGTTGCCGTCAAAGACACAACCGTGAAGATCGGCGAAGGCGGCGAGCTTCTCATCAAAGGTCCCCAGGTCATGATGGGCTATTACAAGAATGAGGAAGCGACCAAGGAGGCCTTCACCGAAGACGGTTTCTTCCGCACCGGTGACATCGCCGAGATCGACGAAGAGGGCTTTGCGAAGATCACGGGCCGCATCAAGGATATCATCGTGACCTCGGGCGGCAAGAACATCTCGCCCCAGAACATCGAGAACAGCCTCAAGGCTTCGCCCTACATCGAGCAGGTGGCCGTCATCGGCGACAACCGCAAATACCTCTCCGCTCTGGTGGTTCCCGCCTTCTCCGAGCTCGAGAGCTGGGCCAAGGAAAACGGCGTGAACTTCTCCTCCCGGGCCGAGCTGATCAAAGATCCCAAGGTCAACGAGCTGTATGCAAAGGAGATCGAGGACAACATGAAGGACTACGCCCGGGTCGAGCAGATACGCAAGTTCACCCTCTTGGACAAGGAATGGTCACAGGAAACCGACGAGCTCACTCCTACGCTCAAGCTCAAACGGCGGATCATCAATCAGAAGTACAAGGATGTCATTGAAAAGATGTATCCAGCTTCCGCCGATTAAAACTTTCCCCGGACAGGGAAAAAGGGAGGGTTTTCACCCTCCCTTTTTTTATCCCCTCACGCCTCTTGCCCGACCCCCGCTCGTCTCTTCCCGCTCCGGCCGAAGAATATCCATATTCATAGACAACTATATAAGGTTTTTATAGACTATCATCTTGATTATCCCTCATCATCCGTTTATTATTATAGACATTGCCGGTCTCATATTATTTTTTTCAGGAGGTACTCATGGCTACATTCAAGGAAACCTCGATGGGGGCGATCTTCCAGAACCGGGTTCAGCAGCACGGGGACAAGGCGCTGGTGTCCTTTAAGAACAAAGAGGGCGTCTGGGTAGACCTTTCCTGGAACCAGATGAACGAAAAAGTGAGAAACCTCGGGTGCTATCTCCTCTCCAAAGGGGTCAAGCCGGGGGAAAAGATCGCCCTGTTCTCGCCCAACAGGTATGAGTGGTGGGTGGCGGATCTCGCCATTCTCTCCATAGGGGCGGTCAACGTGCCCATCTATGCGACCAACTCCGCGCAGGAATGCCGCTACATTATCGACAACTCGGACTCCATCATATGCTTTGCGGGAACAATTGATCACATGCAGAAGGTGCTGTCCGTCAAGGACGATCTTCCCAACCTCAGGGAGGTGATTATCTTCGACGACCTCACTGACGGGAGGCCGGGCGTCACGGACCTGAACGCGGCAATGAAAGAAGGGAGCGGATACCCGAACAAGAATGAGTTCGACGAGAGGCTCAAGCCCATCAACATCGACGACATAGCCACCATCATCTACACCTCCGGCACCACCGGCAATCCCAAGGGCGTCATGCTCTCCCACAAGAACTTCGTTTCCAACGTCAACCAGCTCCATGCCGTCGATCCCGATTTTCTCTCCGGCGACCACGTGTTCCTCTCTTTCCTGCCGCTCGCCCACTCTCTGGAAAGGACCGTGGGCTATTACACCCCCATTTTCCTCGGGCACAAGGTGGCCTTTGCGGAAGATGTGACCAAGCTCCTGGAAAATTTCCAGGAGGTGAGGCCCACCTTTATCGTGAGCGTGCCCAGGATCTACGAAAAAGTCCACAACGGCATTCTCGCCAAGGTGGCAGGCGCCCCGCCGGTCAAGAAGGCCCTGTTCAACTGGGCCATGGGAGTGGCCAGGGACAATCTCCCGTACTTCTGCAACAATACTCCCCGGACAGGCTTTTTTGCCTTCAAATACAATCTGGCGGACAAGATCATCTTCTCCAAACTGAAGGCCGCCCTCGGCATGGACCGCCTCCACGGCGCCATTTCCGGCGGCGGGCCTCTTTCGGTATCCGACGCCGAGTTCTTCCTGGGCATGGGCATCAGGATCCTGGAAGGGTTCGGGCTCACCGAGACGACACCGGTCACCAACGGCAACAAGCCCAAGAAAATCAAACCCGGCACCGT
>DCDF01000021.1 GCA_002316295.1 Syntrophaceae bacterium UBA1062
CCGACATGCCCCTTGACAGGATAGAGAAGATGATTCTGCTCAACTGCCTGGCAGGTGCGAAACTGAGTCGGCTGTGCCTTTCCTCCATGATAGAACGGGACCGCGGAGCGATCCTCAACCTCTCTTCCATCTCCGCCTTTCAGCCCGTTCCACGAATGGCCGTGTACGCCGCAACCAAGGCCTTTACCCAGAGCCTGAGCGAGGCTATCCGTGATGAGGTGCCTCTGACCAGCAGGGTCAGAGTGTGCACTCTCAACCCGCCGTTCACCAGAACGTCGCTGATCAGCGATGCCGGGGTCCCACAGGACTTCATCCCCCTGCTGACCTCGTTCATGGGGGTGGAAGATGTGGCCCGCTCGGGGATCGACGCCCTCAAAAAGGGGAAACCCCGCTTCGTTCCCGGGCTTTTCAACAAAGTGATGTATCTGTTCGTCGCGAGGTATCTGCCCAGGACCCTGCTTTCCGCGCTCACCCGGCTTCTGTGCCACCGGCTGAGCGATCTGGTCCCGGCTCTCGGGTCGAGCCGGTTGGATAAAATTCGAAACACGGGGGGAGAATCGTATGACAGAAACGTTCCGGAGCAGCAAGTTCAAATATCTGAACGATCCGCCGGTGATGTCACGTCCGTTTTCCATCAAAATCGACGAGGATCAATGCATCGGATGCGGAGTGTGCGTCAGGCAGTGTCCCTGCCAGACCATCGAACTGGTCAAGAGAAAGACGCTGTCTGAAAGGCGGCAGCCTTCCTGCCAGTTCGCGTGCCCGTCCGGCGTCGATGTACGCGGCTGGATGAGCGTCGTGAACAACGGGGGATCGATCGACGACGCCTGGAGGCTCATCGTCCGGAACAACCCCTTTCCGGCCGTCACCGGGAGGGTATGTCCCCACCCGTGTGAGTCGGCCTGCAACCGGAGCTATCTGGACGAGGCGCTGAACATCAATTCCCTGGAGCGGTTCATCGGCGACTACGGGATCGAGAACGGGCTTGCGTTCGCGGCACCGGAGAAAAAGAAAAAAGAAAAGGTGGCGGTGGTCGGCGCGGGCCCGTCGGGTATGTCCTGTGCGTATCACCTGGCTGCAATGGGGTATCCGGTGACCGTCTTTGAGGCCGGCGGCAGACCGGGGGGCATGCTCTCTCACGCGATTCCGCGCTACCGTCTGCCCCAGGTGGTCATCGATGCGGAGATACAACGCATTACGGATATGGGCGTGGAATGGAGGTACAACACGAAGATCGGCCGTGATATCGGCCTGGATCGTCTTGCGCAGGATTTCCGGGCCGTTTTTGTGGCCATAGGAGCGCAGAGGTCCACAGTCCTCGATATCGAAGGGGAGCATGCATCCAATGTTGTGACGGGATTGGAGTTCCTCAGAGACATCTCTGAGGGGAAGAAGGTTTCGCCGGGCCGGAAGGTCGTGGTCGTGGGCGGAGGGAACACTGCGGTGGATGCGGCGCGGGCGGCCCGGAGGCTCGGCTCCGACGTCACGATCATCTACCGCCGTACGCAGAGCGAGATGCCCGCGTACCCTCCAGAAGTCGAAGAGGCCGGGCGAGAGGGCGTGAAAATCGAGTTCCTCTGCGCCCCTGTCAGAGTCGCCCTGAACGGCTCGAACAAGGCCGTGTCCGTTGTCTGCACGAGGATGAGGCTGGGCGAAACAGACGCCTCCGGCAGGCCGAAGCCGGTTCCGGTAATCGGCAGCGAGTTTTCCCTGGACTTGGACAGCCTTATCGTCGCCATCGGCCAGGAGGTCGACTCTACAGGAATGGATGTCTTGACGGACAAGAGGGGTTGGATCGGGACGGACGGCTCCGGAGCCACCTCTCAGGCGGGCATATTCGCTGGGGGCGACGCCGCGGCAGGGCCCGGCACGGTGTCGGGAGCCATTGGCCAGGGCAGGATGGGCGCGCTTGCCATCGACGCCTTTCTTTCGGGGAAGAAGCTCGCCGCGTTCGATAAGGAAGAGATATCATTTCAGGATATCCCTTTGAACGGCCGTCCGAAGATCGCCAGAAGCAATGCCGCGTCTCTCGATGTGAAAATCCGGCTTGAAAATCTCGATGCAGAAGTGAAGGGCGGCCTGCAGGCGGATGCGGTGAATACTGAGGGGAGCAGGTGCTTCGGCTGCGGCATGGAAGCGCCGGAATTCACAGGCCTGAAGTACTTCGGAAAAATCTGCATCGCCTGCCACAACTGCGAAGCCGTTTGCCCCCGGGAGGCACTCTCGTTCCCGTCCTTCTACAAGGTCACCGAAGGCAGATGGGCGTATGACTTTGACTATCCCAAAACACCGGGCGAGGGAATGCCCAACCCTCTCATGAAGGAAAAGCCGGTACCCTTCGAAAGCATCCGCTCGGAGCTTACCGGGGTGGAGCAAGTAATCTACACCAGGAGATCCACCCGAGTGTACAAGCCGGACGCCGTGCCCAAAGAGCTCATCCAGCGGGTGCTCGAGGCGGGCCGTTTCGCCCCTTCAGCGGGGAACTGCCAGGGCTGGAAGTTCGTGGTGGTCACCGACCGGGAGCTTCTCGACGAGCTCTCGGCCTCCACCGTCAAGTTCCTGGGAATCTTCACCAGGCTCTACCAGGGAAAGGGACCGCTGCGTACCGGCCTGAAGAAAACTCTTGCCTTGATCAAGCCGAACTCCATCGACCAGCGCCCCATGGCGGCCATACAGGCCCTCATAACGCCAAAGTTCGGAGAAGGGCAGCTCGACGTCTTTTTCAATGCTCCTGCAGCCGTTTTCCTTCTGACCCATCATCTCCATATATCGGAGCCCAACCTGGGCATGGGCATCTGCGCTCAGAACATGGTTCTGGCGGCCCACTCGCTGGGGCTGGGCACCTGCTACGTGGGGTTTGTCTCCAATGCGCTCAACATGGACCCCTTGACGAAGAAAAAATTCAGGGTGAAGCTCGGTATCGAATGGCCCTACGATATTGTGGGTACGGTCTTTACCCTGGGCTACCCGGCGGTCAAGCTGGACAAGCCCGTGGACAGGGAATTTCCCAAAGTGCATTGGGTGGAATAGGGCCATGAAAAGGGGCATGGAAACATGCCCCCGCTCCCCTGTTTTTCCTTGTAAGGCGTCTTCAGACCCTGCCTTGATTTACCCTTCACGACAGATATTTATTACTCATAGAGTCAGGGGATTTCTTTTCTAGCATACCGGATATTCTCAACATGAGCGAGTGCGGGGCTCCTTTTCTTTCCGACGGCACAGCCGCCGGGAACAACAGCGGACATGATTTTTCCCGGGACTGAAGGCGGTCGCGATCCCTTCAGAAAAAAGGGTGTTCTTCCCGAAGCGCAGAAGAGATGTGAAAGGAGAAGGAAATACTGTGTCGGTCCTGACATGGATGTATGAAAAAGAAGGATATAAGGGTTACGGAGAAAGCTCCCGGGCATGGAAATGTCCCCTGTGCGGCGATGTGCAGCAGGGTGGCGATCCGCCCGGGGACTGCCCGTACTGTCTTGCACCGGGCCGGGCGTACGTGGAGGTAGGGAAAAAGAGCCCGGCGCCCGCACGGCGGACGGAATTGCGGAATCCAGAGCGGCCCCCTGCTCCTGAAAGCAGGGCGTTGTTCTATAAGTATATGAAACGGGAGGCAGGGGAATGGACCAGGTTTATAAGAAGCTAGAGCTCGTGGGGTCATCAAAGAACAGCGTAGAGGATGCGATCGCTGGTGCCCTTGCGAAGGCGGGAAAAACCGTCAGGAACATGCGGTGGTTCGAGGTTGCGGAGATCAGGGGCTTCATCGAGAATGAGAAAGTGGCATACTACCAGGTGACTCTGAAGGTCGGTTTTACCGTCGAGGGAACCAAACTCCCCTAAGTCCGAGCCCATATCTCGGACCCGCCTCACTGCATTGAATACGAAAGGTCATTGCCCCCGGGTTTCTCCATGCTCATGCCCGGCCCGCCTGTCTCCGATATCTCCCTCCTGTTGTCGTCCGATATTGCCGGAATTCTGTCAAGCTTTGACATGGGCTTTTTCGTCACAATCTCCCGAACCTCATGCGATAGGAGTGTGAATGACTGCGAAGCACGATGTGACCCGGGGCATCTGCGGCATCTGCCCGGCCGGATGCTGGGTGATTGTAACCTATGATGGAAAAGGGAGGCTCTCTTCCGTCAGGGCCGACGACTCATCGCCGCTGGGCATGATCTGTCCTCTGGGAGAGCACTCGGCCGAGATCGTCTATGCGAAGGAAAGGCTGACATCGCCCCTGAAGCGCAGAGGGCCGAAGGGCTCGTACGAGTTCGAGAAGATCGGCTGGGACGACGCCCTGGATGAGATCGCGCACCGGCTCAGGGCCGTCAAGGCGGAATCGGGTCCGGAAGCGACGGCCATATATACCGGGAGGGGCAGCTTCGAGCTTGCCATGTGCGATGTGTTTCAACCCGCCGGCGTTGCCGTGTCGTCGGCATCGAGCGTGCTGTTTCCTTTCGGATCTCCCAACACGCTGGGCGTTGGAGCCCTGTGTTACGTCTCTTATGCCATGATCGCCCCGCATGTCACCATGGGGGGCATGCACGACACCATGTTCTCGGACATTGAAAACGCGGAGATGATCGTGGTGTGGGGAGCGAACCCTGCAACAGACTGCCCGCCGCTGGATTTCGAGCGCATCCGGGATGCATTTTCCCGCGGGGCGAGGGTTGTGGTGATCGATCCCCGGAGGACAATGACGGCCAAGATGCCGGGTGCGATCTGGGTTCCGATCCGTCCCGGCACGGACGGCGCTCTCGCCTTGGGCGTCTGCCATATTCTCATCTCACGAGAGCTTTTTGACGAGGACTTCGTCCGCTCGTGGACACATGGTTTCGACGAATTCGCCAGGTACGTCGGTCACTTCAGGCCGGAGGCGGTTCAGGCCATCACCGGCGTACCGGAAGAGATGCAATACTTCCTTGCGGAGAAGATCGCGGACGCCCGCGGCGCGTGTCCGGTCATGTACACAGGGCTTGAGTACAGCGACGGTGGCGTTCAGTCCATACGGGCGGTCATGGTCCTCTGGGCCCTGGCAGGGCAGCTGGACGTGCCGGGAGGCAGGTGCTTCGCCATGCCGCAGAACCGGTTTCCAGTCAACCGGCAGGGGCTTGTTGCAAATCCGGATCTGAAAAAGGCCCTGGGGCGGGATACCTTTCCGATCTACAGCCTCTACCGCGGAGAGTCACACGCCAACGCCCTGCCGGCCTCTGTACTTGACGGCGACCCCTACCGCATCCGCTCGCTCATCATTCTGGGTGCCTCTATCATCACATCCTGGCCTCAGCCCGCCCTGTGGCGCAGGACTCTCGGAGCTCTCGGTTTTCTGGTCTGCATCGATGTCAACATGACTGCGGACTGCGCCTATGCGGACATCGTGCTCCCGGCGGCCACCTGGTACGAGATCGAGTCCTATATGCGCTACGGGCCGATCTTCCGTATCCGCGAGCGGCTCATCGAACCCGTAGGTGAGGCCCGCAACGCGTTTTTCATCCTTTCGGCCCTGGCAGAGAGGCTGGGATACGGACACCTGTACCCGCAGAACGAGGAGGAGCTGCTCCGCCATGCCCTGAAATGTTCACCCTTTTCCCTGGAAGATGTGCGCGCGGCGGGCGGAGCAGTCTCGACCGAAACCGTCATGATGGAGTACCGGAAATGGGAGAAAGGCCTGCTGCGCAGTGATGGAAGGCCCGGATTTGATACGCCGACCACAAAATTCGAGATAGCGTCCACCATCCTTGCAGAGCACGGATACGACGCGCTGCCGGTCTATACCGAGCCACGGGAAGGGCCTCTGGCGAGCCCGGGGCTTGCCCGGCGGTATCCTCTGGTATTCAACTCCGGTTCCCGGGTGAGCACGGATTTCCGCAGCCAGCACCATCACATTCCGGGCCTGGTGAAGATGCGTCCCGAGCCCACAGTGATGATCAACAAGTCTGACGCACGCGATCGGGGGATAAAAAACGGAGACGCAGTCATAGTGAGGAGCCCGCGGGGGAATGTGAAGATGCGGGCCGTTGTAACATCGGATATCGTACAGGGGACGGTCGATGCAAACATGGGAGGAGGAGGCCCGCTCGGCCCGGCCGCCTGGCGGCGGTGCAACATCAACGAGCTCACCGACCTCAGGTATGACCCCGTCTCGGGATTTCCTGTCTTCAAGTCTCTGCTGTGTGAGGTGGAAACGGCGGACAGGAAGTCAGAGAAGCGTAAGCTCGATTCAGGAGAGCGCGCGGTCGGCTGGAAGAGGGCGAAGGCATCGCCGGAGCCCCGGGTGAAGGTCTACCTGGACAACAACGCCACCACCGCCCCTGACGTGCAAGTACGCAGAGAGATGATTCATGCCGCTGAGCATCTCTACGGAAATGCCTCGTCAATCCACCAAGAAGGCGGGTCGGCGCGTGCAGCCCTGGAGAACGCCCGGAGGAAAGTGGCCGGACTCCTCGGCTGCACGGCCCGGCGGATCGTGTTTACCGCAGGCGGGAGCGAGGCCAACAATCTGGTCGTCAAGGGGGCGGCGTTCGCGTTCTGGAACAGGAAAAGGCATATCGTCGTCTCATCGGTCGAGCATCCTTCAATGCTTCGGGCGTGCGGCTGGCTCAAGAAGTTCGGATTCAGGGTGACTCTGCTGCCCGTGAACGGCTCGGGCCTGGTCAGCCCGGACGACCTTCGCAGTGTCCTCACGGATGACACCTTTCTTGTGAGCGTCATGGCTGCGAACAATGAGACGGGTGTGATTCAGCCTGTCAGAGAGCTTGCCGCTGCAGCGCGGGAGAGAGATGTCCTCTTCCATACGGACGCCGTTCAGGCGGCTGGGAGGATCCCGCTGAATGTCGAGGATCTCGGCGTGGATTTTCTGACGATCTCCGCCCACAAGTTTCACGGCCCCAAGGGAATAGGGGCGCTCTACGTGCGCAGCCACGAGACGCTGGAGCCGCTCGTCCATGGCGGAGGCCAGGAACACGGTCTGAGGGCGGGCACGGAGAACACCATCGGCATCGTCGGTATGGGCACGGCCGCGGAGCTGGCGGAAAAGCGTCTGACCGACATGGGCAACCGCGTCAGATCCCTCAGGGATACCCTGCAGAGCGGCATCATGAACCTGGTGCCCCAAGCATGCATCAACGGAGACCTGAACGAGCGGCTTCCCAACACGCTGAATATCTCGCTTCCGGGGATCCGGGGAGAGTCCATGGTCATCGCACTGGACGCCCGGGGTATCTCCCTCTCGTCGGGATCCGCCTGCCGGTCGGGTGAAGCGGCCCCTTCCCATGCCCTGCTTGCCATGGGGCTCACCGAAGAGCAGGCCCACTGCGCCCTGCGATTTTCCCTGGGCGTGTACAATACCGCGGAGGACATCGAGCGGGTGCTGAGCGAGATGAGCCGGGTTATCCAGGAGTCGCTCCATATGGTGCGGTTTGTGTCCTGCCGATAGGATAATGCCGCGGCAGGGAAAGGACGGACACATGAGAAGACCGAATCCGCAGGCGACCGGTGATGTAAGCGCAGAGCAGATATGCCGCCCTTTTTTGCTCAGGCGCAGACCTCTTGTGGTTTCTGTCCGCCAGCAGACCGATTTTCATCAGGAAATGTGCAAGGACATTCTTTCCGGCTTGGCCGGCCCGGAGAAATCCATTCCCTGCAAATATCTCTACGATGACTGCGGATCACGGCTCTTCGAAAGGATCTGCACGCTTTCGGAGTACTACCCGACCCGCACCGAGGTTGCGATTCTCAACCAGTATGCCGCTGAAATCATGCTATTCTTTTCGCGGCAGGGAGGGGATCTCGTCGAGATCGGGAGCGGGTCGGATCTGAAGATCCGATTCCTCCTGGAAAGATCTCCGGAAAATTATCGGAAACATATCCGTTACGTGCCTGTCGACATCAGTGAAACCAGCTTGCTGAGATCTTCGGTGCGCCTCATGAGCGATTTTCGGGACCTGACCATTCTCGCTCT
>DCDF01000032.1 GCA_002316295.1 Syntrophaceae bacterium UBA1062
ATAAGGGCTGTCAATACCTCAACTAAACGACCCTCGCCTGGAAGGCGAGGGGTTTAACTTGGGTCGATTTGAAATCGACTATCATCAACTACCGGCTCACCTTCTTGCTCGTCTATGTATTGCTGAATTATCTCATCAGTTACGTTGCCGGAACTTACTGCAAGATATCCCCGTGCCCACAGGTGCCGTCCCCAAAACTGTCTTCTCAAATGCGAAAATTCCGAAAGCATCACTCGGGAACTTATTCCCTTCAGCCATTGCACTATCTTGCTGATATCCTGGCTCGGATTATAACTGATGAACATGTGCACATGATCAGTCGCTACCTTCCCAGATATCACTTCCAACTCATGCTCTATCGCTATCTGCTTCAGCAGGTCTCTCACTCGAATCGCCACTTCTCCGGTCAGTACCTTCTTCCGGTACTTCGGCACCCATACAAGGTGCACCTTCAAGTCAGTTTTCGTGTGTGCCCCTACCCTATAACGTCGCATAGCGACATATATAATCTTCTCTTCGCCTGAAGGCGAGGGATTTCAACCATCCCCGACTGAGACATTAAGGGCATAAGCGATTATCTCGTCCATATGTTCAACCATATGGACATCGAGACCCTTCAAAATCTCCTTCGGGGTGTCCTTGAGATCTTTCTCATTTTCAATGGGGATCAACACCTCTTCCATCCCCGCTTCTTTTGCGGCCAGCAGCTTCTCCTTCAGCCCGCCGACAGGCAGCACTCGGCCCCCCAGGGTAAGCTCGCCCGTCATGGCCACCCGCGCCTTTACAGACCGGTTGGTGAGAGCGGAGACAATGGACGTCGCCATGGTGATGCCGGCTGACGGTCCGTCTTTGGGAACAGCTCCCTCCGGGATATGTATATGGATATCCAGCTTATCATAGAAGTCGGCATCGAGACCGAAGTCTTTCGCGCGGGAGCGGACATAGCTCATACCGGCCTGCGCAGACTCCTGCATCACTTCGCCGAGCTTGCCCGTCAGGAGAAGCTTGCCCTTGCCCGGCATCACGGTGGTCTCGACAGTCAGGAGGGTCCCTCCGACTTCTGTCCAGGCAAGGCCGTTCACCAGCCCCACATGATCATTCTCGTGCCGGTGCGACCTGCGGTATCGGGGGATTCCCAGATGCTCGTACACCCTGTTGACCGTTATTCTGTTCCGGCCGGTGTTCTTCTGAGAGACGATTTCCTTGACCACCTTCCGGCAGATGGAGGAGATCTCTTTTTCCAGGTTCCGCACACCTGCTTCGCGGGTATATTCATGGATCATCGTGTCGATAGCCTTTTTCGTGAATGCGACCTTCTTGCCTTCGAGGCCGTGGAGGCCGATCTGCTTGGGGATGAGAAAATCCCGCGCGATCAGGTGCTTTTCGTGAGACGTGTACCCCTCGATCCTGATCACCTCCATGCGGTCCATGAGAGGCGCCGGGATCGAATAGGAGGTATTGGCGGTTGTGATGAACATGACCTTGGACACATCATACTCGATGTCCATATAATGATCGCAGAAGGTACTGTTCTGCTCCGGATCCAGAACTTCCAGCAGCGCAGCCGACGGATCGCCTCTGAAGTCGACACTCATCTTGTCGATCTCATCCAGGAGAAATACAGGGTTCGATGTTCCGGCCTGCCTGAGCCCCTGAATGATCTTCCCGGGCATCGCGCCGATATAGGTTCGACGGTGGCCCTTGATCTCGGCCTCGTCGCGCACCCCTCCCAAGGAAACCCTGACGAACTTCCGCCCGGTCGCCCGGGCGATGGACTTGCCCAGCGAGGTCTTGCCGACGCCCGGAGGGCCTACAAGACAGAGTATGGGGCCTTTCATGGACCCCACCATCTGCTGCACGGCAAGATATTCGATGATGCGGTCCTTCACCTTGTCGAGACCGAAGTGGTCCTCGTCGAGGATCTTCTGCGCCTTCACGATATCCGTCTTGTCTTCTGATGTTTCGTTCCAGGGAAGAGCCATGAACCAGTCCACGTAGTTCCGGATAACTGTGGCCTCTGCGCTCATGGGAGGCATCATGCGCAGCCGCTTTATTTCGTTCATGGCCTTTTCCCGGGCATGCTGCGGCATGTCCTTGCACCTGAGCTGTCTCTCCAGAGAAGCCGCCTCGTCATCCATGGATTCCATCGCCATTTTCTGGGCCTGCGCCTGCTCGTTCTGCAGATTCTTGCGCGATGTCTTGCTCCGCTGCTTAACCTGCTCCTTGAGGTGTGTCTGTATCCTGGCGATATCGAGCTCTCCCTGGAGGAGGTCATAGATCCTGCTCAGGCGGGTATCGATGCTCTTCTCTTCGAGGATCTCCTGCTTCGTCTCCGTCTTGATGTCCATGTAGGACACGATGATGTCCGAGACAAAACCCGGATCTTCCTGAGACTGGATCTTGCCGATCATATCGGGGTGGATGTCGATATTATACGACTCGCAGTATTCCTGAAAAGTCTCCACGACGAGGCGTCTCAGGGCTTCCGCCCTTCTCTCCTCGAGGATGAGCTCGGCGACGGGCTCGGTCTCCGCCAGAAGCATGTCGTCGTGCTGGAATATCCGGGTGATGAGTTGGCGCGACTTACCCTCGATGAACACCTTCAGGGTGCCTTCGGGAAGCTGTATGAGCTGGAGGATGTGGGCCCTCACGCCCACCTGGTGAATATCCTGCTCCGACGATACCTGCCTGTCGGGTGATTTCCTGCAGCACACCAGGATATCTTCCTTTGCATCGAAGCTCGTGCTCACCCATGCGGCCGTCTTCTCATTCTCGATGAGAAGAGGGATGATCGTGTACGGGAAAACTACGATGTCACTGAGTACCAATAACGGGTACACATTTTCCGAAACAGCTGCTCTCATAGCCTATGCCTGAGAAGTTTTTCTCTCATAGACGATCATCGGGGCCTTGCCGTTCATGATGACATCCTGGCTGATAATGCACTCCTTGACGCCTTCCATGTCGGGGATCTCGTACATGATGTCGAGCATG
>DCDF01000276.1 GCA_002316295.1 Syntrophaceae bacterium UBA1062
GAGGTTATGACAATCCGGTTCCAGTCTTCCGAGATCTTTGTCTCCGATGACGTACATGCCAGATGACAGAACAATGCAACACACAGATAAAAATACTTGTTCATACAGCTTCCTCACAAACCGACATCCCTTTCAGTTGTAAGAGAAATGTCTTGCTGTATTTATCGAAAACCCAGGAAAAAAGTTGAGAGAAATTTCACGACTGGCGGCGATTATCCGGCGTCATGTCTTCATTTGTCCAAAAAGCCTGAAGGCCGATTGAGCGAATCGGCTTCAGGAGCTGCTTTTTAGAGGCCGATCATTTCATCGTGCTCCATGAAGCTGTAGTATCCTTTTTTGCTGAAGATGATATGGTCCAGCAGCACGATGCCCAGAGTATTGCCGGCATCCCGGATCCTCCGGGTGATCTCACGGTCTTCACTGCTCGGCTCGAGAGGCCCCATAGGATGGTTGTGGGCGATGATGACCGCAGAGGCACGATCAATGATGGGATCGGCAAATACCTCGCGAGGATGGACCTGTGTCCTGTCTACCAGGCCGATGGTGACCACCCTGCAGGCGATGACTTCGCCCGCGCCGCTGAGAGATATGCACAGGAGATGCTCCTGCTTTCTGTCTGCGAAGTGCTGAACAATGGGAAGGACCTGGGTGGGGATGATCACTTTCATGCCTTCGGGCCTGATACGCCTCCTCCCAAACTCCAGAGCGGCCGAGACCACCGCCGCCTTGGCCAGCCCGATTCCTTCTACGGTGAGGAGCCTGTCGAGCTCCGGCCTCCCCCGGCTCTCATCGATCAGTCTGATGACTCTGCCGGAAAGCTCGAGCACACTGTGCCTCCCCGAGCCGCTTCCTAAAAGAACCGCCATGAGCTCCGAATCGGAAAGTGTTCTGGGGCCGAACAGCCTGAGCTTCTCCCGGGGGCGCTCCGACTCAGGGATCTGAGAAATCTTCTTCACCGACTCTGGCCTCCTTATCTCATATCATTCACAACATTCTGGAACTACTGTTAAATTTTACCGTGTTTCCCTTCATCATTCAAGCACTTTCCCCCGGCGTGGAAACCGGAGCAACGGACTGTGTTTCACACAGCATTCCGTATGCATGTGCCCCACTCACTTGCATTTTCTTTGAGCCGAATTAATTAATGGTATATTGTATTTGTCTCTGTTTCTCGCGCACTGCGCTTCAAAAGTTTTTTTCTGGAATGAGGCGACCCGCTCAAGGCAGCATGATATGAAAAATTTATTCAGTCTTTCCCTTTGCTTCGATGAGAGAGAAAGGGTAAGCCCCTGAAGCCAGGCCGCGTGATATCACTTCTGAATGAAAGGAGGAACCTGCAATGATCAAGAGCGCTCGTTCCAAAGTGCCTGCGGCTGTGTCGTTGTGCCTGCTTGGCCTGGCCGTCATTTTCGGAGGCTGCACTCATCTGGAACGTCCGGGCGTGGTCACAGGGCGGTCCGACGAATACATCGACTGGGGCAAGGAGCCTCCAGGGGCCCATGACAGGGCCCGGCACGCGATCACGGGCGAAAGGCCTTTCGAGTGGTGGTACTTCGACGGCCACCTGGACAACGGCCGTGCCTTCGTGGGGGTATTCTTCGATCCGAGCTTCACCACGGGAAAGCCCGGTGTCGCCTTTACACTGTACGATCCGGACTGGTCGAAGGAAGCCAGGCTCCTGTCTCTCGAGCCGGAGGAAATGAAGACCTCCACACAGGATGTAAGCGTTGAGTGCCCGGCGGGATTCGTCCGGCGGCTGGACGATGATACCTATCACGTCCTGTGGGACATGGAAGGCTTGCGCGCGGAGTTCAGGCTGACCACGATCGCCCCGGGCTGGCGCCCGAGCGGCGGTGACGGCGTGAACGAAGACCATCTGGACTTCTTCTGGGCCGTGCACCAGGCGAGAAACCGGGTGGAAGGAACCATTACCAGAAACGGAATCACCGAGGAGGTAACGGGCATCGGATACGCCGACCACAACTGGGGAAAGAAGGCGCTGAACGAGATCACGAGAGAATGGATCTGGGGCCGCATTCTGGCCGGCGAGTATACTATCGTCTATGCCGATGTCAACTACTATGACCCTTCCATCAATTCCCGACCCCTGTACATCGCCAGGGGATCCGAGGTGATAGTGGGGTCAGGCAGTCCCACAATCATGCAGTGGGACTTCGCGACTCATCCGGTCCTCAAGCGTCACTACCCGAGGCAGGTCAGGATCCGGTTCAGCCAAGGAGACATCACTGCGGATATCCTCATCAGGCACAAGGCCCTGGTGGAGGATGTGGACCTGCTCAGCGTCTCCGGACTGAATCCGATCACCCAGTGGCTCGCTCGTACCTTTATCGCCAGGCCCACCTACTTCCGCATCATAGCGGACTACGAGGGGGCCATCACCCGGGGTGATGCTGTGGATGTCATTTCAGGGGAATGCATGTACGAGGTCATGGGGTTTCAGTAGGTATGTCGCGCACGGGGTTGTCAGCCGCAGATCCTGCATTGCTCCGCATACCAGGGTCCTGGATGCATGAGACAGGAACCTTCCCCTCTCTCCCATCCATCCAAACAATAGGGTAAAAGGAAATTCTTATCCCGGAAGGAATTCCATGATGGGTTCTGTCGTTCCGAAAACCGGAACCATTCTCCGATCAAAAGCATGGATCGTGCCTGCTGTACTCATTATCGCAGTGATTATCCTGCGCATTATGCTGCCGCATATTGTCTTGAGCTACGTCAATCGGACACTGGATGAAACGGACGGCTACCGCGGACGGGTGGAGGATATCGACATTCACCTCTGGCGGGGCTCATACACCATCAACGGCCTTACACTGGAAAAGATAGATGGAGAGGTTCCGGTTCCCCTTATCGATGTCGCTCGGCTCGATCTGTCTGTCCAGTGGTCGGAGATCTTCCAGGGGGCGCTCGTCGGCGATATAACCTTCTTCGGGCCCGAGCTGAACTTCGTGAAAGGCCCTACGGACGAGTCGTCGCAGACGGAGCTTCCCGCGAGCTGGATAGAGGCCACCGAAAATCTGTTTCCATTCAGCATCAACGAGTTGAATGCGGTGAACGGGACCATCCATTACCGTGACTTTCACAGCGACCCCGAGATCGACATTTTTATGGACAATGTCTACCTGCATGCGACCAATCTTACGAACAGCCGCTCGGTTTCTCAGAGCAAGTTCGCCAAGATCATGCTGTACAACCGTCCGGCAAAGGGAGACCCCGAGGTGAAGGTCACCGTAGATCTCGACACATTCGCGGCCGCTCCCACATTCGAAATGAAATTCTTGTTGAACGATCTGGCCCTCACCCGCCTGAATGACTTTCTTCGGGCATACGGAAACTTCGATGTCCAAAGTGGAACCTTCTCACTCTACTCGGAGGTATCGGCGGCGAAGGGCTCCTTCGAGGGCTACGTCAAACCTCTTTTCAAAGATCTCGATGTAGTGAGCTGGAAGGAAGACAAAAATCCGCTCGAGCTCGCCTGGGAGGCCATCGTTGGTGCTGCAGGCACAATTCTGGAAAATCCCGCCAGCGGCAGGGTCGCGACACGGATACCCATCAGCGGTGATTTCGAACAGCAGGACATCGGCTACTGGACCGCTATCGGAAACCTGCTCAGGAACGCCTTCATCCAGGCTATCAGCCCGGGGTTCCAGGACATCGGCGAAAGAGACGGATAATCCCAGAATCAATGACGGCTTGCCGGGGATTACCGATGGGAGGGATTGCGATGATTGGTATAACTCATGTTATATTTTCTGTTTCACCGATGCGCCAACAGTGGTATACAATGTGCCCGTATCAGTTTGCCATGAACCGGTTTTTCTTGGAGGTCACATGATCGGATGAGGAGGATCGCCCTGGAGCTGAAAGAGGGTTCCTCCCTGAGCATACATGACCGAGGAGGTACTCTATGAAATTTCGTACAGATACGCTGTGCGGTTATTTCCATGAAAGAGCCCGGGAGATGGGAGAAGAACAGCCCTTTCTCATGGGGAGGTTCGACGAAAACGGCGATCCTGCAGCCAATTTTCGGACGCTCACATGGAAAGATGCGAGGCGGCAGTGCCTCGAGCTCGCATCAGGCCTTCTGGCACTGGGCGTCAAACGGGGGGAAAAGATCGCGATCTTCTCCGAGAGCAGGCCGCGCTGGGTGATTGCCGACCAGGCCGTTCAGGTGGTGGGAGGAGTCGGGGTTCCTCTCTACCCCACCCTGTCGCAGGATGAGCTCTCCTACATGATAGGCCACAGCGAAGCCAGGGTTGCGTTCTGCTCCACCATGGACAAGGCCGGAATGGCTCTCGCCTCCAAGGAAGGCACCGGCCTCGAGATCGTCATAACCATGGAGTCGTGGAAGGGAGAGAGGCGGGAGGGGGTCTACCACTTCAACGAGGTCATGGAAATGGGCAGAAAGGCCTTTGACCCCGATGTGCTCGAAAAGAGCATCGGGCAGGCAGGGCCTGAGGATGTGGTGAGCATCATCTACACCTCAGGCACCACGGGAAGGCCCAAGGGCGCCATGCTCACCCATGCGAACTTCATGGCCGCCATGGAGCAGTTCACCGACCCCACCCTCATCCGCCGGCAGGCAGAAGACAGAGACCTTCACCTGCTCTTTCTCGTCCATCTCCCCATATGCCACGTATACGGCCGCACCTGCGACTATCACGTGGGAGGACTGAAACAGGGGGGCATCCTCGCGTTCGAGCCCGACTTCAGCCGGATCCCGGAGACGCTGCTCGAGCTCAGGCCCAACGTCATTATCAGCATCCCCCGTTTCTTCGAAAAGGTCTACGACCAGATCACCTTTATCATCTCCCGTCAACCCAGGCCCGTGCAGAAAATGTTCGCCTGGGCCATGCGGCAGGGAGAGAAGTTCACGGACGCCATGGCCAGAGGTGAGCGGCTGGGCATGCTCGATCTTTTTCTGTTCTCCCAGGCCAATGTCCTGGTATTCAACAGGCTCCGCAAAGAGGCGGGCATGGACCGTCTCGTCATGGCGGGATCGGGCGGCGGCAAGCTCGGAAAAGATGTCTGCACCTTCATCCGCTCTCTCGGAATCCAGCTCACCGAAGGCTACGGCCTCACAGAGACGGCGGCCGTGCTCAATTTCAATGCGCCCGAATTCCGGGGAATCGACCGGGAGAACCTCACCTGGTTCCAGAAGAAGATGATCGACTGGACGCACGACTGCATGGTCCGGGGCCAGGCCCAGGGCAAATCGCCCCATTCAAACCCCTTGCGCGCACTGAAGCTCTCCGTGGCTTACAATACACTCGCCTATCGGCTTCAGATCAAGCCGGGCACGGTTGGCAAGCCCGTGCTCCGGACACAGGAGAAAATCGCCGAGGACGGTGAGATCCTGGCAAAAGGCCCGCAGATCTTCAAGGGCTACTGGAAAATGCCGCAGGAGACGCGCGACACTTTTACCCACGACGGGTGGTATCTGACAGGCGACATCGGGCGGTTCGACAGGGATGGATTCCTGGAGATCACTGACCGCAAGAAGGAGCTCTTCGTCACCTCCGGCGGCAAGAACGTGGCCCCCCACCCCATCGAGCTCCTGCTCACGGGCCGGCCGTACATCGACCAGGCATGCCTGACCGGAGACGGAGAGAAATACCTCACCTGTCTCATTGTGCCGGATTTTCAGGAGTTGAACCGGTATGCAAAAAAAATGGGAATCCCATCTGAGGACCCTTCAGCATTGGTGTCGCGCGGAGAGATCAGAGCGCTCATCCAGGAGCAGGTGAACGAGGTGAACTCTCAGCTGGCCCGCTATGAGCAGATCAAATACTTCACGATCCTTCCCAAGCCCTTCAGTGTGGAAGGAGGCGAGCTGACACCCACCCTCAAGCTCAAACGGCGGGTCATCAAAGAACGCTACCGGGAGGAGATCAGGGGGATGTATACGGCACAGGGCCCAGGGCCGAATTGATCTGAACGGACGGGCAGCTGATGCACATGACGAAGCGAGAGGGCTACGCCGCCCTACCATAATCGGCGGGACATGCGCGGAAAACAGCCCGTCACGAGCCCCGAAGCGGGCTTTACGGTCGGTGCGTTTTATCCGCGCTTTCACGGAGCGCGGCGATCACCTCTTCGTCGCCGGTCTGGGTGAAATATTCGTAAAACTGGCCCACAGCATAGAAGATCGGAGGCGCCTTCAGCACGACAGTCTCGTCGGCTTCAAGTGATGTGCGCTCGAGGGCCTCTATACTCCCCACCGGCACCGCGGCGATGATTTTTTCCGGGGCTTCCCTCCGGACGGTCCAGATGGACGCCTGCATCGTGCTTCCGGTGGCTATGCCGTCATCGGTGATGATGACCGTTCGGCCTTTGAGCGGCACCTTGGGCCTGACGCTGCGGAAACGCCCGAGGCTCTCGGCTATCATGGTATACTGTTTTTCCCGCTCGTCCTCCACGTATATCGCAAATTCGTTGTGAGGGCTCAGACGCCTGCGAAGATCTTCATCCAGAAACAGGGTGCCGTCTTCACTGATGGCTCCGATGGCCAGTTCCGGGTTGCCCGGCGCTCCCAGCTTGCGGGAAAGAACCACATCGAGCTCGGCATGAAGTATGCGGGCGATCTCTCCGGCCACAATGACTCCCCCCCGCGGGATGCCGAGCACCACGGGATTCCTGTCCTCATATTCTCTGAGCTCATCCGCAAGGAGGCGGCCGGCCTCTTCACGGTTCATGAAAGGCTCCTCGCTGTGCGAGATGATTTTCAGATTTCCCATGAAAAACCTCGACATGCGCCGTCCCGTCAACCACCGGCTGCGGGGAGAAGGCCTCGGGGCGCACAGGGCGGTTTTCTTGCTTCATAACTTAGAATATGACTCCGTGGGGGCCTCTCAATAGAGCCGCCCGCGGTCACCGGAGGCTTTCGGAGCACATCCTCCAGTAATATCCCCCGCCGCTCAAAGAACCCGGAATCCTCACGGCACACAGAGGCAAAAGCAGGGTTAAGGCGTTTGTGCTCAGCGGGTCCCAAAAAAATGAGCTTTCCACAGCAGCATATCGGCGGGGTATAAAGCAAGGGGTGCCCGTGACAGAAAGCCACGCCATCGCAGCTTCCCGTCACGGGCGTGGGACTGCCTCCTGGCGGAGGGCGTTACTTTCCTGAATTCTTCGTTTCCGGAACTCTGGAATACTCAGCTCCTCCATATGTGTTCGGCAGGCGGCTTCACCTGCGCGATCAGATCACATTCCCGATGAGATGCCGGGAGGTCATCTTCCAGACGGCAACCGGGAGGCGCCTGGCCCACTCGCTGCACGACGGACACACCCAGACCAGGCCCACTTTCCTGACCTGCCTGTGGGAAAGCTGCTCACCGCACACATCGCAGAAGTACTGCACGTCGGGCAATCCTTCGAATCTCCTGCCATAGAGCGGTTCGGAGAGCCTGATACCGACTCCGTACAGATGGCGGCTCCCCCTGCTCATGGGCACGGCCCACCGGATGATGCCCGACTGGTCGCGGAGAGAGGCACCCATGAATTCCTCCGGGATTCCCCGGCTGATATGGATGCGGACGTCCTGACCCGGCCTGAGCTCATGTTCGGTTTCCGCATACAGGCCTGTGTCGCTGATGTTATAGACCACCGCACGATAAGGTCTGTGAGATCTCCTGAGGGTGTATTCCATGGGGATCCTGCAGCTCAATCGTGACTGCGTTCTGTGTTCCTGATCTGCCGTCATCTTTTGCTCCTTTACACAGATTTTATGATGCCCAAGCTGCACAAGGCCTTGAGCCCGAGAGTTCATCAGATGATAAAAAACCATAATAGAGGGCGCCTCCTTCAAATCAATAGGCCCTCGGGAAACCTTTTTCCCAAATCTCTCTATCCTCATTAAAAAGGACTACCGGTTCCGTTGATGAACGGCTGCTCATTCAGAATATGCTGTACAGCCAGGCTTCAGGGGCTTTCCCTCTCCTCTCCCGCGATCCGCTGACGCGATTCCCTTCCGGGAGGAGGCATCATAATGTGAGAAGATCGGGGGACTGCTCGATACCGTACTACCTGTATCGCTGTTTGTATCAGGGCGCCTCGTTCAGCCTATATCGTTTCCACGTTGAGCGA
>DCDF01000066.1 GCA_002316295.1 Syntrophaceae bacterium UBA1062
CTGAAGCAGCCGGAGCCTACGAGACTCAGCACAGTCATCGCTTCAGACGGCAGTCCCATCGGTTATTTCCCGCCTGAGGGCATGATCATAAAAGGGGGCAAAGATATCCCGGTGAGGCTGATACAGGCTTTTATCGCAGCCGAAGACTCCACTTTCTACAGACACGCAGGACTCGACATCACGAGAATCATTGGCGCACTCATAGCAGACATCCGCGCTAATTCGTACGTCCAGGGGGCATCCACCATCACTCAGCAGGTGGTACGATCCTACCTGCTTTCCCGGGAAAAGACCATCACCCGCAAGCTCAAAGAGATCGTGCTGGCGCTCCGCATCGAGCGGGCCTTGTCCAAGGAAGAGATCCTGCATCTCTACCTGGACCGTCTGTATCTGGGCAGCGGGGCATACGGCGTAGGAGCGGCATCGCTGAGGTATTTCAATAAGGAATGCAGAGACCTCAACCTGGCGGAAATGGCAATGATAGCGGGCCTGGCGCCTGCGCCGGCGAGATACTCACCCCTGAACGACTTTCCGGCCGCCAAGAGAAGACAGAACTATGTCCTCACCCGTATGGTGGAGGAAGGCTATATCACGGAATCGGAGGCGGCGGATGCATACCGGGAGCCTCTGATGATAACGGGTGAATCGGTGGCCCTCTTCACCAATTACCCTTATGTGACGGACTACGTGAAGTACCTCGTCACTGAACGATACGGCGAAGAGATGATCTCCAAGGGAATCAACGTCCAGACCACCATCTCTCCCAGGTTCCAGGATGCCGCGATACAGGCGGTGCGTAAGGGAATCATAGAGCTCGAGATGCGTCAGGGCACGTACCGCGGTCCCGAAAAGGGCATCAGCGAGACCAGAAAGGAGAGGATCCTCGCATTTCAGGAAAACCAGCTTGCATGGAAGGGCAGGGAGCTCTACAGGCTCTACTGGGCGGAGGTCGTCTCCGTATCTCCCTTTGTCGTGAACATCGGTGGGAAAACCATGGAGCTTTCCCCTCAGAGTTATGCATGGATCAATCCCAAAGGGAGCTGGACCCCTTCCGGAGTACTTGCTCCGGGCAACATTATCCGCCTGTGCTACACCCCGGACGGGTTTGTCGTGTCGCAAGAGCCGAGGGTCCAGGCTTCGCTCATAGCCTTTGACCTTCAGAGCGGCGGCTCTATTGCGCTGGTGGGCGGGTTCGATTACTCCCAGAGCCAGTTCAACCGGGCCGTATCAGCCAAAAGACAGAGCGGTTCGGCCATTAAGCCTTTCATCTATGCGGCTGCGATCGATAAGGGATTCACTCCGGCCACCATTATTTTCGATACCCCGATCACATTCCAGACACAGAAAGATGAAGAGCCCTGGAAGCCCAAAAATTATGAAGACAGGTTTTATGGGGCCACGACCCTGCGAACAGGCCTGGTCCTTTCCAGAAATGTCGTTACGATAAAAATCCTCAAAGACATCGGTATCGGATATTCCATCGCGTATATGAAACGCTTCGGCATGGAAGCGGATTTCCCCATGGATCTTTCTCTGGCCCTGGGATCGGGCTCCATGACCCCGTACAATCTGGCGAAGGGATATGCAACATTCGCCACCTATGGATTGTCGTTCAATCCACGGCTGGTCGATTATATCACTCAGATCGATATAGGGCCGATTTTCTCGGCCCGGTCGGACGCTTCTGTGGAGCCCGGCTCCGAGAATGAGAGTCGAGCCATTTCCGAGCAGACGGCGTATATTATCACCAACATCCTGACCGATGTAGTGCAGAACGGCACCGGCTGGCGGGCCAAGGAACTGGGAAGGCCGGTAGCGGGAAAAACCGGCACGAGCGACGATAACAGAGACGCCTGGTTCATCGGATATACCCCGGAAATACTCTGCGGGGTATGGGTGGGGTATGACGACATGATGCCGCTCGGCGAGAATGAGACCGGGAGCAGGGCCGCATGTCCGATTTTTCTCGATTTCATGCGCGTGGCGCTGAAAGATCGGCCTGTCAGAGATTTCCCGATTCCTGAGGGGATAGTATTTGCCAAGGTCGACACAAAGACAGGCAGACTCGCTTCCGAGAGGTCGCAGAACGTCCGTTTCGAGTGTTTCAAGTCGGACGGATTGCCGCCCAAGGAGCAGTCCACCTATGACGAACTTCTCCTGAAGGAGGTTTATTGATGCTCAGATCAGGGGTCATGCTCCTGGTGTGCATCCTGTTGATTCCGTTTCTTGCAGGGGCTGAAGAGATCACTTTGGTCAAGCGCGCACGCAGGGCTGAGCCCGCGGAATCCTCTCCGTACACGGTGAGGCCGGGAGATACTCTGTGGAAAATCCTGGCCCAGACCCAGAACGCGCGCTACAATGATTTTCCGTACCTCTACCGGAAATTCCGGGAGCTCAACCCGAACATAACCGATCTGAACCATATCGTATCCGGCCAGAAAATCATCGTCCCCCACATCCCGGGACGCGGTAAGGGATTTTCGGTGCAGGCCGCCTCAGAAGATACGTACGTGATCAAGAAGGGGCAGCACCTGGCTATGATCCTCAGAGAGGTGTACGGGCTGCCGGATGATCTCATTTTCAATGAGTATCTGAACCTGATCAAGGAGCTCAACCCGGAGATTCACGATCTCAACATCGTGGAGGCTGGGCAGAAGATCCGCATGCCTGATGTCAAGCAGGCGCCGAACCCGGCTAACAGAAACTACGGCGCTCAAGTGTCGGGAGACACAGGCAGGAGGCCGAACCATCTCCTTCATGAGCTCATAGAGCAGAAGGTCTACGAACTCACCCAGCAACGCAAGGCCGCGGAACGAGAGGCACTTGGGGAAGGCGAACAGACTCCGGAGGACCAGGAGTTCACGGTAAGCATCCTGGAAGGTATGCGCAAGAAGCGGGCTTCAGCCTCTGATGTCAGGGAGGAGACAAAGGCTCCGTCGGCCGTTCAAGCTCCGCCCCCGGTACATGCAAAGGCCTCTGGAAAAGAGCCTGTAAAGAAGTCCTCTCCGAAACAGAAACCCGACGCACTGGGGAAGCGTATCCCCGGCGCGCAGGTTGACAAGAAGCCGGATGAACGTGCGCGGGCCGGCGGACCGCGTGGCAGAGAAAAAGGAGACCTCATACTCGATCCGAGGGATGGAGAAGTCGGGGGAAGTGCACCTCTTGACGCAGGGACGAAGAAGTCCGGAATCTCCAGGATCGTGAAGAACACTCTCTTGCCCGCGCTCACGCGGATGGGGGGCAGGCAGAACGACCAGGGGACGTACTTCATGCCAATGGCGGGAGGAAGCAGCGTATCCATCGATACGAGTGAGATTCCCGTCATGGAGCTTGATACCGGCATGCGCATCATCCTTGACATGAACAGCAAGATCTCTCCTGAGATAAGGGATATTCTGGAGCAGACGTTCCCTACGTGCAGAATCATATCCGGACCTCCGGAGGGGCTGGAGCACCTTATGGACCGTGTCCTGAACGTATCGGGTTATTTTTCCGTCAACAAGGATGCAAGCCCGCTTCTGGTGGGAGAAGAGGAAAAGATCAGGTTCTTCGGGAAGTGGATCGTATACAAGGATTATTCGCGGCAGAATGTCTTTGTCATCAATATCCTTTCAGATGAAGAGCACCATACTCCTGAACCCATCAGGAGCTACGCCTCTCGGTTCGGCATCGATCTCATCGAAATGGGAGGCCGGCCGGATGTATCCCCGGAAGCGCCCGGGGGGAGGCTTCTCGAACTGGAACACTCCTATCCGAGGCTCCTGGATCTGCTCGGCGTATCATACGAGAAGGACAAGGAGCTGGAACTCGTTTCCCTCGACGCCCTGCGGATCGCGTACAAAGCGCCCCTTCTGGTGAATACGGTCATTCTGACCGGAGAGATGCCGGACAAGACCATGCACGAGCTCCTGACAAAAAGGGGATACACCGTGGTTCATACCGAAACTGAAGCCATGGAGCATGTTCTGGACATTCTGGGCATCGTCAAACAGGGTCCGCCGGTAAAGGCCGTGGTGGCTCACAATCGCACGGAACTGGAGCTGCCGGCGGTGCAGGTGGGCGACATCGTCATCCTCGGCACTCCTCTCGACAGGGATATCGCGCAATACCTCGTGTCTACAGGCATGAAGATCGCGATGTGGTAGGAGCCCGATCTTGCCGCCGGCTACCGTGCAACGGAGATGAAGCAGGACCCGTCCGTGTCGGTGGGTTCGTTCTGTGTGGTGAACGTCCAGCGGAAATCATTTTCCAGAGGAACACCGAGGTTGTCTTTCACATTCGCGCTCAGGGTTGCTGTATAGGTGGTGGCGTACGCGAGGTTTCCGTCGGGATCGAACACGGCGGTGTTGTCGCTGTAGAAGACGGTTCCTTCCACAGTATCGGATCCGGCGACGAGGGTGAATGTGTCGCCGGTGACAGTCGCTGGATCCATGACCGCCGAGAAGACCGCAGAGATGTCTGCGTCGACGGCGACGCCTTCGGAGCCATGGGCCGGGGATGTCGAGCACACAGCGGGGAAAGCATCGTCTTGCGGATCGAAGCTCATGACAAAACCCTCTTTGCCGACTGCGTAGATATTCCTGATGGAGGCGCCGTGAATGCCTTTTAAGGGATCTATCACGTCGGAATCGGAAAAAACGGACACGAGACTGTCCTGAACCGACCACGAGCTGCCGTCAAAGTGCAGGATCGTTCCTACAAGGGAGGACGATTCACCGACGGCGTAGATATTGCAAGGCGAGGTTCCCCAAACGGAGTTCAGCGCGGCAATGGATGATAAATTGCCGGAGGCGTCTGTCCACGTGTTCCCGTCATACCGGAGGATAGTCCCTTCGTCTCCCACTGCGTATACATTGTCGGAAGATGTTCCCCAGACACTGTTGAGATTCTGGATCGTGATCGTGCCGCTTTCCTGCTCCTTCCAAGCTTCTCCGTCAAAGTGGAGGATGGTGCCGTTGACGCCTACGGCAAAGATATCCCTCGGCGAGAATCCCCAGATGCCGTTGAGATCCCAATGATTGTTGTTCCCCATTTCCACCCAGGTATCCCCATCGAAAGAGAGGATGGTGCCGCTGTCACCCACGGCAACTATTGCTTGGCCGGTTGGGTCGCCCCAGACATCGTTAAGGTCCCGGGGAGGGCCGCTTTCCTGCTCTTCCCAGGTATCACCGTCGAAATGGATAGTAACACCTGCGTTCCCTACAGCAAAGACATTCTCAGGCGATATACCCCATACGCCATTGAGATCCTGGATGGTTCCGCTTTCCTGCTCTTCCCAGATCTCTCCATCGGAAGAGAGGATGGTGCCCTCCTCACCCACGCTGAATATGCGGAGGTCCACCCTGCCGTCGGATATCGAGGCACCCACCCATACATCGTTCAGCATTCGAACCGTCGGTATTTCACCAGGATCCACCTGTTCCCATCTCTGGGCGAATGATGGGGCGGAAGTACAGAGAAGGGGGAGAAAAAACCAGAGCATCCAAACCATCGTTCCGGATTTCAGTCTCATGACTCGCCGTACCTCCTGAAGCGGAATCGGCCGCCGGCTACTGCTTTCGATTATACCCTGCCAGGGATGTGTTTTCAAACGATTTGCCGCTGCTGCTCAAAAGGCCCGCCTGTGCCGTGAGAAGGCGATATGGCCTTTAGCGGTAAATGGTGAGCTCGTCACCGGGCTGAATCTGCGCTGAGGGCTTGAGCCTGTTCCATTTCAAAACATCGTTGGCCGATACTTCGAATCTCCTGGAGATGCCCCAGATGGTGTCACCCTTCTTCACCCGGTACTGCACCAATCGCTGGCCCGAGACGCCATGGGCCTGCGGAGGGATATTCAAAACCATATTCGGATGGATGAGGGAGGGGTTCGGGATGTTGTTGACCTCGAGGATGTCGTTCACGCTCACCCCGTAGCGGCGGGAAATGCTCTTGAGCGTCTCCCCCTTTGCCACCACGTGATGGTGCTTGCCGGACGGTTTCGCCTGCATATTCCCACGCGGAATGACGAGGACTTTTCCCAGAGTGAGGATGTCGTTCGTTTTCATCCTGTTCACCCGCGCAATCTCTTTGGCCGATGATGAATATTTTTTGCCCAGGCCGATGAGGGTGTCGCCCCTTTGGATGGTATGAGTTACGAACTCGATTTGACGGCTGGGGACCTTCTTCATATGATTCGACACCGCTATGGCGGTGCCCGGTGGTACCTTGAGGCTGTATTCCTGTGTGCCGGGCGGGGTGCACCGCCTGATAAGCTCAGGGTTCAACCGGGCCAGACTGTTTTCCGAGATCCCGGCCATGTCCGCGATCTCGTCGAGATAGGCGAACCCTTTCACCGTGACCGTCTCGCAGGCATATGGAGCGATCTTCTGGTCATCGGGAACTTCCAGTCCGTACCGGGCTCTGTTTTTCGCAAGGATGAGAGTGGCTATGAACTTGGGGACATACTCGAGTGTTTCGGTTTTGATGGGCATGGGGTGAGAGATGTCCCAGAAACAGCTCACGTCCGGGTTGTTCTTCATGAGTCTGTTGATGGTGCCCTCGCCGGCGTTGTATGCCGCGCCCGCAAGGAGCCAGTCGTTGAAGATGGAATGCAGGTTCCGGAGATAACGGGCGGCCGCGTGAGTGGATTTCTCAAGGTCTCTGCGCTCGTCGACCCATCGATTCACCTTGAGGTCGTAATGCCTCCCTGTGTCAGCCATGAACTGCCAGTATCCTGTAGCACCGGTCCGTGATACGGCATTGGCATATCCTCCGCTCTCGACCATGCTCAGATATACCAGGTCCTTGGGAAGGCCGTGGTCTTCGAATATCTTCTCCATCCGAGGTCTCACGGAATCAAACCGGGCAAGGGTGGTGATGAACTGCCTGCGGTAAGGCCCTGAGTACTGCCTGACCCACCATTCGATTCTTTCATTCATTTCAAATTCGATCTCATACAGGCTATCCTGCTGGGAGAACGGCTCCTTGGCCGTTTCATGCTTCGTGAACAAGGGAGGGATACGGCTCATGTCACTCGATGGACCGACAGGCTCCACGATTTCGGGATAATCTGCGGGATATCCGGCCGGGGGCTTGATTTCCCTGATAAAAGAGCAACTCTGGATACCGCACAGCGTCAGGATGAGGATCAGCACCCCTAATCTCACAATCAAATATAACCTCCCACGAGAGATCTTCCTGTCTGAAAAAAACGCCCTACAATAGACCGCTTAATTTACCTGGAAAAATTGAACCCTTCAACGACTTTTTTCATCTAATATATCGGATAGACCATGCCGATATCTATCGGTTGGCTGAAGCCGTTACTTGACGGATATGAATTGAGAGATGTAAAGGAGATGACATGAATCTTCCAGCAGTTCAAAACCATTCACTTTCTGAGCTGATCAGCCGGTTCGAGGCCTTTCCCCTTCTCAGCAAGGAAGAGGAGTATGGTCTCGCCGTGCGGCTCAAGGAATATAATGACGTGGATGCAGCTCACCGCCTCGTCACCTCGAACTTGAGGAATGTGGTCAGAATCGCGATGGATTATGCCGGTTACGGGTTGCCTCTTGAGGATATCGTGCAGGAGGGCACCATCGGATTGATGGTGGCGGTAAAGAAATTCGACCCGTACAAAGGGTATCGCCTCATGACCTATGCTGTCTGGTGGATCAAGGCAATGATCCACGACTACATTCTGAAGTTTTTCTCCCAGGTCAAACTCGGCACCACCAAGCTTCAAAAGAGGCTTTTCTATGGGCTCAACAAGCTGTCCGCCGAAGAGGAAGTGATCGACGGCAATATGAATGAGCGAACCCAGGCCATATCCGCGCGGCTCGATGCCGACCCCCAGCAGGTCGAGGAGATCATCACGAGGCTCACTTACCGGGATCAGTCTCTCGACAGTCCGCTGGCCGATGGAAGCGATACCAGTTTCATGGATTTTCTGTCCGATTCCGGGATGAATCCGGAGGACCGAGTGCTGGAGAACGAGAGGACGGTGCATATAGAGAGTCATGTGCACGAGGCTATGGAAAACCTGTCCGACAGGGAGCAGCAGATCATCAGGCAGAGGATCATGGCGGATGAGCCCCAGACCCTGGAGGAGCTGGGGAAGCAGTACAATATTTCCAAGGAGCGTGTCAGGCAGATCGAGAATAACGTGAAGAACAAACTCCGGAAGGCCCTGGAGAGCAAGATGGATTCAATGGTGCAGTGAGGGGGCATATGGGTAGTCAGAGGAGGCACCCCTTACGGGACATCCTGGACCTCCAGGACAGGATGAACAGGGTATTCGAGGAGAGCCTGCGCGAGGGTGAATCGATCAGGCTTCCCGGTCAGTGGAATCCTCAGGTCGATATGATCGAAGACGACGAAGCCCTGTATATTCTCGCCGAACTCCCGGGTGTGAAAAGAGAGGACATCATCCTGGATTTCTCCGAGGGCATGATCACCATCAGCGGGAAAAAACCTTTTACCCGCGGTAATCAGAGTGAAAATTACTACATGGTCGAACGTCAGTATGGGGCATTCAGGAGGACGTTCAGCATTCCCCACGCGATAGACGGAAACGCCATACAGGCCAAGCTGGAAGGCGGCATCCTCGAAATCAGGATGCCCAAGCTCAACAACTTCCGCACACGCAGGATCTCCATTACCGAGAAGTGACCTCGTAGAGCTCCAGGTTGAGATCGTAGCCCTTGCACTCCTTGATGAACCTTTTCTTCAGGGTGAATGCGGGGTGGTCAATCGGTGCAGGAGCCCCGGTAGAAAAATAATAGAAACGACCCGGTACTGATATGACGCTCATGACAACGCCCGGCAGGGTTTCTCTGGGAGAGAACGACCGGGACATGACGGCGGGAAAAGGGCCTGCGGCACGTTCATTGGGGTCGAAATCGATCAGCTCAATATCTTTGAGTTCGAGCAGATCGATGACATGGCGGAGGAAAACCGCCTTTTTCTGGCTTCGCTCGATCAGCCAGAGCCGGGAATCGGGATAAACCACCTTATAGGGTATGGCGAGAAACCCGGATCCGGCGCCAAGATCGGCCATGTTCGGCTCCATGATGTTCTTCATGAGATCCATGGTGTCTTCCGCCTGCTTCTCCAGCGCGCTTTCCATGGAACGGCTCACGAGGTGGAGCCTCCGGTTGTAGCGCCTGATCTCCCGGATCCAGATGAGCAGCTTGTCGTGCATTACTTTCCCACACAGAAATCCGAAAATATCTGGTCAAGCACATCCTGCCCGATGGAATCGCCCGCGATTTCCCGGATCGACTGATGCGCGGTCTTGAGATCAATGACGAGAACGTCGGGGGTCATCCTTTCATCGATCGCTTCACGGCAATAAGACAGGTATTGCCGGGCCCTGGAAAGAAGATACGAATGCCGGGGGATGAACACTCCCCGCTGCCCCATGGGAAACAGATCCGCCATTGCTCCGAGGAGATCGCGGATGCCGTGACCGTACTTGGCGGAAACCCAGACCGCACCTTCCCGGGCGCCGTACTTGGGATGATTCTGCAGGTCCGCCTTGTTCATGACAACGATGGTCTTTTCCCCCATACCCAGCCACCGTTCATCCTGCTTGCTCAGCCCTTTGCAGGCATCCACCACGTAGAGGACCAGGTGGGACTGTTTGAGAATATCCACCGTCTTTTGAATACCGATCTCTTCAGGGCCTGAGGCCGTTTCCCGTATGCCGGCCGTGTCGTGGAACAAAAAGTCGATCCCCGAGAACGTTACGCGCTCACGGATGATATCCCGTGTCGTGCCGCTCTCGTGATGCACGATTGCCCGGGGATACCCGAGAACGGCGTTGAAAATGGAAGACTTTCCTGCATTGGGAAGGCCGGCAACGGTGGTGATGATTCCGGAATATCGTTTTGCGGCGCAGTCGGCATGGGCAAGAAGGCTGTCGATCTCGCGAATGATGGCATCGACCGCCCGGCGAATCGAATCCGGATCGTGCTCCGCCTCTTCGATGACAAAAGACGCCTCAATGCCGGTTATGATTCCGAAGAGATCCTCTCCCATACGGCTGAGACGGCGGGATAAATCGCCGGTCAGCAGCGACTGAGCCATCCGGACTCCGCCTGCGCTCTCCGCGTTGATGAGCGCACCCACCGCCTCCGCCTGTGCGAGGTCTATTTTGCCGTTGATATATGCCCTTTTCGTAAACTCGCCCTTTTCCGCCGTCCTGGCCAGGCCGGTCGCCCCGATGATCTCCATGATGGTATCGACGAGCAAAGGGTTGCCGTGACAGCTTATCTCCGCCGTATCTTCTCCCGTGTAGGATTGGGGGCCTGGATGAAAGACCACCAGGGCCTTCTCAACGGCTCCGCCGGAAAGGTCTTTGATGGAGGCGAGCTTCTGTTCATGAGGCGGCCAGAATTCGCGGTGAGTGATTCGCTTGAGTATCTCGCTGGTCTCGGTACCGCTGATCCGTATGATACTGATTCCTCCGCGCCCTCTGGGCGTGGATTCTGCATATATGGTATCTGTTACGATCGCGACACCCTTTTGGGTGCTATGAGCACCTTCTTGTACACCCCGTCTCCCACGCTCTTGGTATTTACCTGGGAATCGTTTTTCAAGGCGAGGTGGATAATACGCCTGTCATACGGGTTCATCTTCTCCAGGAACACGGACTGTCCTGTACGCTTGACCTTCTGACCCATCTTGACGGCCATGGAGCGGAGATGGTCCATGTGCCTCTGACGGTATCCCTCGGTGTCGACGGTTACGTAGAAAGGCACTTCCCGGTTTTTGTTCAGGATCCGGTTCGTTATGAACTGCAGGGAATCAAGCGTCTGCCCGCGCTTGCCGATGAGCAGGCCTGATCCGTCGCCCACCACCTCGATGATATTATCTTTGCCGATCCTGACCTCTGAGGGGATGTTCATGTGGTTCAGAATCTCGGTCACAACCCGGCAGGCATGCTCCATATCTTCCCGCGAAACGGCCTGTTGCTCGGGAGCGAGGCCTTTTTTCTCGGGAGCTTCGGGCCCTGTTTCCTGTACCGGCCTATTGCCTTGTGTTTCCTGCCTTCTTGCCGGGCGCGCAAGAATCTTCGCGGACTTTGTGCCAACGAGGCCGAACAGTCCCTTGG
>DCDF01000138.1 GCA_002316295.1 Syntrophaceae bacterium UBA1062
AGGCCTTCGATTTGACAGATTACGGGAGCCGATGATTTGGAAGATATTAACCGCCTGGTCAGGCAGCGGATCGACAAGTATGAAACCATGAAAAGGGAGATGGGGGTCGCCCATTTTCCCAACACCTACCGCAAGGACACGGATGTCTCGGACTTCATCGAGTCCTATCTCTCGAAGAGCCCGGAAGAGCTCATGGAGATCCGGAAGATTCATCATCTGGCGGGACGCGTCATGGCCATGCGCACCTTCGGCAAGGCATCGTTCATACACTTCCAGGACGCATCCGGAAGACTCCAGGCGTTCTTTGAAAAGAATACACTCGGCGACGATGTCTATGCGCTTTTCAAGAAGCTCGATATCGGTGACATCATCGGCCTGTGGGGTACTCCCATCAAGACGCGGACCGGTGAGCTCAGCGTGTATGTACAAGGGTTCGAGCTCCTGACAAAGTCTTTCCAGCCGCTGCCGGAAAAATGGCACGGCCTGAAAGACGTGGAGATCCGCTACCGGCAGCGCTACGTCGACCTCATTGTATCCCCGGAGGTCAGGCAGACCTTTCTCACCCGGACCAAAATCATCAGCGCCCTGAGGTCCTATATGGATTCCCACGGGTTCATCGAGGTGGAAACCCCGATGATGCAGACTATCGCAGGGGGCGCAACGGCCAAACCATTCCTCACCCATCACAACGCCCTGGACATGGATCTCTATTTGCGGATAGCGCCCGAGCTTTATCTCAAAAGGCTTCTGGTGGGGGGATTCGAGCGGGTGTACGAGATCAACCGCAACTTCCGCAATGAAGGGCTCTCGACCAGACACAACCCTGAGTTCACCATGATGGAGTTCTACCAGGCCTATGCCGACTACACCGACCTCATGAACTATACCGAGGACATGATCTCGACCATCGCGCGTCAGGTGTCGGGAAAAGAGGTCGTCACATATCAGGGGATGGAGATCGACCTCCGAGCCCCCTGGAAGCGGTACACGCTCCGGGATGCCGCCATCGAAGTCGGGGGGGTGCCACGGGATGTTTTCGACGACCTGCCAAAGGCCGTGGCATACTGCAAAGACCGGGAAATGGACATCACGGGCGATGAATCACTGGGCGAGCTGCAGCTCGCACTTTTCGAAGAGACCACGGAAGAAAAGCTCATCCAGCCGGTGTTCATCACCTCGTATCCGACCGATGTCTCGCCCCTCTCACGAAGAAATATGGAAAATCCATCCCTTGTGGACCGCTTCGAGCTCTATATCGCAGGCAGAGAGATCGCGAATGCCTTCAGCGAGCTCAACGATCCCTTCGATCAGCGCCAGCGCTTCGTCGAACAGCTCAAGAAGAAGGAAGGGCCGTCCGAGCTGGATGAAGACTACATCCGCGCCCTCGAGTACGGGATGCCGCCTGCCGCCGGTGAAGGGATAGGCATTGACAGACTCGTCATGATCCTGACAGACAGTCCTTCCATCCGGGACGTAATCCTGTTTCCCCTGCTTCGCAAAGGAGAGGTGTCCTGAGGTTTGAATTTCTCGTTGCCAAAAAATATCTGAGGGCGAAAAAGAGCCAGCGGTTCATCAGCTTCACCTCCGGGCTCTCGGTGTTCGGCATCGCGATCGGCGTGATGGCCCTCATCGTCGTGCTTTCAGTGATGAACGGCTTCGAGGAGGACATCAAGACCAAGATCCTGGGCACTCAGTCCCACATCGTGATATCCACGTATCAGGGAGGGATCGCCCGTCCGGACGATCTCGAGCGGAAGATCATGCAGGACCCCGGAGTCATCGGTGCGGCGCCCTTTATCCTCTCGCAGGGGCTGATCTCGGCGCCCGGGGGCATTTCGGGCGTGGTGATCAGGGGCATCGAGCCGGCGAGCGCCGAAAAGGTGATCCGGCTCAAGGAAATCATTACTCAGGGCAGCTCCCAGAACCTCAACGAAAGCGGGATTCTCCTCGGGTCGGAGCTGGCTCTGCGCTCGGGCGTTTCCGTGGGAGACGCCGTCACCGTCATCTCGCCCACCGGATCGATGACGCCTCTGGGCATGATTCCCAAGTCCATGTCGTTCATCGTCCGGGGAATCTTCTCGACCGGCATGTACGAGTACGACAGCAATATGGTCTACATCTCCCTCGAAGCGGCGCAGGGGCTGTTCATGAAAGACGGCCCTTCGGGCATCGAGGTCAAGGTGACCGACATCTATCAGGCGGACGCCGTTGCCGCAAGGGTGATGAAGGCCATAGGTCCGGGCTACTGGGCGAAGACGTGGAAGGACATGAACATGAGCCTGTTTTCGGCTCTGAAGCTTGAAAAGACCGTGATGTTCATCATCCTCTTGTTCATCATCCTGGTAGCCGTATTCAGCATCATCAGCACGCTCATCATGATGGTGATGGAGAAGAGAAAGGATATCGCAATATTGCGGTCCATAGGAGCAACCACGGGCCAGATTCTCCGGGTCTTCATGGCGCTGGGCATGGTGATCGGGCTGAGCGGCACCGTGCTGGGGCTTGTTCTCGGTCTGCTGCTCACCTATAACCTCAACGCGGTAATCGGCTTTGTGGAGCTGGTCTTCGGGATCGAGGTCATGCCCATAGACGTATACTATATCACCGGAGTCCCCACTCAGGTGGATTTTGCCCTGGTTGGCATCATAGTCCTGATGTCCGTGGCGCTCTCTTTCCTCGCAACCATTTATCCTGCGCGGCAGGCTGCACGACAGGACCCTGTCGAGGTGATGCGCTATGAAGGATAACCCCGCCCTCGTCGCCGAAGAGGTCACCAAGTCCTTCACCCGAGGCCCCGCCCTCATAGAAGTGCTCAAGGGCACCGGCATGTCTGTGGACAGAGGCGAAGGGGTCGCCATTGTAGGCGCATCCGGGACGGGCAAGAGCACTCTCCTCCATCTGCTGGGGGGGCTCGAGCGACCGGACAAAGGCAGGATTCTCTATGGGGGAAGAGACATCTGCAGCATGAATGACAAAGAGCTCACGCTGTTCAGGAACACCAGTGTCGGGTTCGTGTTTCAGTTCCATTTCCTGCTGCCCGAGTTCACTGCGCTGGAGAATGTGATGATCCCCGCGCTGGTCAGGTCGAAGAGGCCTGGCGACGTCCGGCCGAGGGCATTGAGCCTTCTGGAGACCGTCGGGCTCAAAGAGCGTATCGAGCACAAGCCGGGCGAGCTTTCCGGCGGCGAGCAGCAGCGTGTCGCCATTGCCCGGGCGCTCATGATGTCGCCTCAGGTCCTCCTGGCGGACGAGCCGACAGGCGATTTGGACCCCTCGACTGGAAACAAGGTGATAGACTTGCTCACACAGATCAAGAAATCCCTGGGAGTGACCATGGTCATCGTAACCCACAACACGGATCTTGCCCGTGCCATGGACAGGGTCCTCATCCTCAAGGGAGGTATTCTTGAACCGCATGACGCGTAGGATATCAGTACTGATCCCGATAGTTCTTCTCATGCCGTCCCTTGCCCCCGCAGCGGATCTCGTGATGACCACCGGCTCGGAAAAAATTTCTGAATATGTATCCGACGTGCCGTGCGTTTCTCTCGAAGAAGGAGCTGCCGTAGAGCTTTTCCTTGATGAATCCGGCGACGTCTTCCGCGTGTATGACGCCTCCGGCGTGTCCTACCGCGCGTCTTCCCTTCAAGAGGCGACGGACGGCTACCTGAGAATGAGAAACGTCTGCGTCATCCGTGAGATCGAGGTAAGGGGGTACGCCCGTATCAGCCCCGAGGCGATCCGCTTCAGGATCAAGACAGCGCCGGGAGACATCCTGCACCGTCAGGCGGTCCGCAGGGATATTGAAGAAATCTACTCCATGGGATATTTCGAAACCGTAGATGCCGGCATCGAGAACGACGTCCTGGCCTTCACGGTCAAGGAATATCCCGTGATTGTTTCCATCGAGGTCGAGGGGAACGACCAAATCAAGGACGAGGATATTCTCGAGTCCATCGGCATGAAACGCTTCGACATCCTCAACACCCGGATTCTCAAGACGAGCATCGACCGGATCATCGCCCTGTACCGGGAAAAGGGCTACTATAACGTGGAGGTGGATTCCTCCACAAAGGCCACCGAAGGCGGGATCGCTCTCGTCTTTACCGTGGAAGAAAACAACCGGCTCTACGTCAAAAAGGTTTCGTTCGACGGGAACGAAAACGTCTCCGACCGCAAGCTCAGGGGGGTCATGGAAACCAAGAACCGCTGGGTCCTGGGACTCTTCGGACATTCCGGCTCCTATCTCGAAGAATCGCTGGACACCGATCTGCTGAGGATCGAGCAGTATTACGGTGACCTGGGATACATCAGAGCCCGCGCGGGAAGGCCCCAGGTGGAGGTCAGGGAGGACAAGGGCATCTATATCACTATTCCCATCGACGAAGGCCCCCTGTTCTACATCGGACAGATCGATGTTTCCGGGGAGCTCATCAAGCCCAAGGAAGACCTCATGGAGCCGCTGCAGATCAAGAGCGGAGACAGGATGAGCAAGAGCAAGATTCAGCAGTCCGTCGAGCAGATCCGCAACATATATATGAACCAGGGGTTCGCCTATGTCCAAGTCAGGCCCGACATGAAAGAAAACCCGGACAACACCGTCGACATGAACTTCGTGATCAAAAAGGGCGAACCTGTTCATATCGATACCATCCATATCCGGGGAAACACCAAGACCAGGGATAAGGTTATCCGCAGAGAGCTCAAGTTCAATGAAGGCGATCTCTTCTCTTCGACACAGATCCAGAAGAGCAGGGACAGCCTGAGCCGTCTGGGCTATTTCTCCAACGTGAACATCGAATCCATACCCAAAGACGAGGATACGCTCTCCATGCTGGTGGACGTGGAAGAAACGACCACCGGGGCATTCTCCTTCGGTCTGGCCTACTCCAGTGTGGATAAGCTCCTCGGCACGCTGCAGCTCAGCGAAAACAACCTCATGGGGCTGGGATTGAAGACCAAGTTCAGCGTGGAATACGGCGGAAGGAAGCAGAGCTATACGGTTGACCTCGAGGAGCCATGGCTTTTCGACTATCCGGTCTCGCTGGGTGTGAGGCTGTTCAACACGGAAAGGGAATACACCTACTATACCAAAGAGTACCGGGGGGGGAACCTCAGGCTGAGCTATCCCGTCTTCGAGGATGTCCGGCATTCCATCATATACGCCTATACCGACGTGGTGGGGCTGGAGGATATCGATGTCTCCTATCGTGACGTGCTCACCGAGGAAGAGATCAACGGATATGCGATCAGCAGCGTCACCAACACTCTCTACCGCGACACCACCAACGACTATTTCCGCCCCACCAGAGGATCGGACGCCGCCTTCTCGGTGGAATACGCCGGGCTGGGGGGCGATTATCACTTCACCCGAACCACGGCGCGGTATGCCCAGTTCTTCCCCTTGTACAAAGACAAACTGGCCTTGATGTTCAAAGTCAGATGGGGTACCATCAATCCCGCGAAAGGTGACGACCTTCCTGAGGATGAGCTCTTCACCCTGGGAGGATTGAATAGCATTCGAGGCTTCAAATATGGAGAGATCGGACCGAGAGATTCCGCTGGCAATGTCATCGGCGGCCAGCGCATGTTCGTCTTCAACACCGAAATCACCTTCCCGTTCTGGGAGGTTCCCGGCCTGTACGGGGTTATCTTTTTCGACCAGGGCAACGCATACGACAGGCGCATCGACCTCTCCAACCTCAAGCGCTCCTACGGCGCCGGCATCCGATGGGTCACGCCCATGGGTCCGTTGCGCCTGGAGTACGGCAAGGTCATCGACCCCGAAGATTTCGAGTCGAACAGCAGATGGGACTTTTCGATCGGCACGTTTTTCTAGGACAAATCCAGGAGGAATAAGGATATGAAACGTTTCATGTCACTGGCGGCGGTACTTGTCGCGGTTCTGGCGTTCTCATGGCAGGCTCACGCGGCGGACCTCAAGATCTACTACATTGATTCCCAGAGGATCCTGACTGATTCCCTGGCTGGAAAGGACGTGTACCAGCAGCTTGAGGTACTGAAAGACGAGCGCCAGAAGGAAATCGACACGATGCAGGAGAACTTGAGAAAAATGGGCGAGGACATCTCGGTGAAAGAGCCCACTATGAACGAGCAGGCTAAGCTCGAGCTTCAGAGCAAATACGAGAGCGAGCTCAAGAAATATAACCGCTTTGTCAAAGATGCCCAGGAGGAGCTCAGGAGAAGAGAGCTCACCCTGGTGAAGCCCATCAGCGACGAGGTGAGCACCATCATCGACGAATACGGAAAGCAGAATTCGATCGATATCATTCTCGACCGGAGAGACCCGGGCATCATCTACGCCTCGGACAAGCTCGACATAACCAATGCCATCCTCCAGCGCTACGACAAGAAATACAAGGAGAGCAAGGGGAAGAAATAGCACATGCTCCTGAGCGAGATCGCCCGGCATATCTGCGGCACCCTGAAGGGGCGGGACAGGGATATCACCGGCGCCTCGACCATTGAAGAGGCGGGGCCTTCGGACATCACCTTCCTGGCGAACCCCAAGTACCGTGACAAGGCCGGCGGCAGCGGGGCCGGCGGCATTATCGTGGGGGAGGACCTCGACCTCCCCATGTCCAGGATCGTCACCTCGAATCCTTACCTGTGCTTCGCAAGGGCCCTCGATCTCCTCTACCCCGCCAAAGAACACCGGCCGGGCATATCGGATATGGCCTTCGTCCATCCTGAGGCTCGGGTGGACTCCTCCGCGGCCATATATCCGTTCGTGTGCATCGGGGAAAACGCCCGGATCGGGAAGGGCTGCGTCATTTACCCGGGATGTGTCATCGGAGACGGAGCGGCGATCGACGAACATACGACCCTGCATCCGAACGTTGTGATCTACGAGAAGTGCAGGATCGGAAAGCGCTGCATCATCCATTCGGGTGTCGTGATCGGATCGGACGGTTTCGGGTTTGTCTGGGACGGAGAAAGACATGTCAAGATTCCCCAGAAGGGCATCGTGATCATCGGAGATGACGTCGAGATCGGGAGCAACTGCACCATCGACCGCGCCGCGCTCACGATCACCCGGATCGGCTCGGACGTGAAGATGGACAACCTGGTGCAGATCGGCCACAACGTCGTGGTGGGGGATCATACCATCATTGTCGCCCAGTCGGGAGTGGCGGGCAGCTCCCGCATCGGAAGGTCGGTCACTCTGGCCGCACAGTCGGGGGTTGCCGGCCACATTACCGTCGGAGACGGATGCACGGCCGCCGCCCGAGCCGGGATCGCATCCGACCTGCCTCCGGGGAAAGTGGTCTCGGGCTTTCCTGCCATGGACCACATGCAGTGGCTGAGGGTGCAGAAGGCATACAAGGATCTCCCCCGTATGCTGAAACGCATTCGCGAGCTGGAAAGGAGGCTCGACTCTCTTGAGCAGGATTGACCCCACCGCACGCATCGCCCCGGACGCCCGTATCGGAGAAGGCGTCGAGATCGGCGCATACGCCGTCGTCGAATCGAAGGTCACCATCGGGCCGAAAACGAAAATCGGTCCTTACTGCATGATCCAGGGCCCCACGATCATCGGGTCCGGATGCACTCTGACAGGTTACGCGAGCATCGGGACGGCTCCCCAGGACCACTCGTACAAAGGGGAGGACACCAGGCTCGAAATCGGAGACAACAACATCATCCGGGAATTCGTCACCATCAACCGCGGAACCATCAAGGACAAGGGCGTGACCACGATCGGAGACCATAACCTCATCATGGCCTACTGCCACGTGGCGCACGACTGCGTGGTGGGCAGCCATGTAGTCATGGGCAACCTGGCCACTCTGGCGGGCCACGTGGAGATCCACGATCACGCCATCATCGGCGGGTTCTCGGCCATCCACCAGTTCACCCGGATCGGTTCGCGCTGCATCGTGGGGGGCGGCTCCATGGTGAGCCTCGACATCATCCCCTATGCCAAGGCATCCGGCGACCGGGCAAAGCTCTTCGGCGTGAACACTATCGGGCTCAAGCGCGGCGGATTCAGCACCGAGCAGATCAGAACCATCGAGAAAGCCTACCGCATTCTTCTCAAGCAGGGGCTCCTTCTCAAAGAGGCCGTCCGTGTCATCGAGCAGGAATTCCCCGATGATGAGGTGATCCTTCCAATCCTGAGCTTCCTGAAGACATCGCGCAGAGGGATAGCCAGGTGAGCAGGGTGCGGGCCGCGGTCATCGGGGTGGGCTACCTCGGGAGGTTCCATGCCCAGAAGTTCGCCTCCATGGACGACGTGGATCTCGCCGCCGTAATGGACATCGATCCTGAACGGGCCCGGGAGGTCGCCCGGGAGGTCGGCTCACGAGCATGCGCGTCATATGACGAGCTGCCGGATGATCTCGACGCGGTGAGCATCGCCGTACCTACCACCGTCCACGCCGAGGTGGCCATACCCTTCCTCGAGCGCGGAGTCGCGGTCCTGCTGGAAAAACCCATCTCCGCGCGCCTGGACGAGGCCCGGGCGATCATCGAAGCGGCGTCGAAGGGCGGAGCGAAGCTGCAGATCGGCCACCTGGAGCGGTTCAACCCGGCGCTGCTCAACCTTTCGGACAGCATCAGAAACCCCATGTTCATCGAGGCCCATCGGATCAGCCCGTTCAAGGTGCGAGGCACGGACGTGGACGTTGTCCTGGACATCATGATCCACGACATCGACATCATCCTTTCCCTGGTCCCCTCTCCCATCAAGTCCATGGAGGCCGTGGGGATCCCCGTTCTCACGAGCTCGGTGGATATCGCAAACGCCAGACTCCGCTTCGAATCCGGATGCATCGCCAATATCACCGCAAGCCGGGTGAGCGCCGACACCATGAGGAAGATCAGGATGTTCCAGAGCAACGCCTACATCTCCATCGATTTCGCCAAAGCGGCTGTCGATGTCTACACCCTCGACGAAAACAGGCAGATCGGCCACAATCACCTGGCAATGTCCGAATCCGACGCCCTGGCATCTGAGATCAGGTCGTTCATCGATGCGGTCCGGGGCATCTCCGCCATCAAGGTCGACGGGATCGCAGGGCTGCGCGCCATCGAGGTCGCGCACGCCATCAAGGATTCCATGATCATCCCCGAGCGATGAGTACGAAATCGATATGCATGGTCGCCGGCGAGGCGAGCGCGGACAGGCATGCCGCAGCGGTGATCCGGGCGCTGAAAGACATCATGCCCCGGGTCGAGATATTCGGTATGGGAGGCCCTGCAATGGCCGAGGCCGGGATGGAGTGCATCTACGGCATCCACGGATTTTCGGTCATGGGGTTTTCCGATGTACTTCCCCGAATCATGCACATCCGCTCCGTATATCGCGGGCTGTGCGATGCGGTCCGGGAACGAAAGCCCGATGTGGTGGTGCCGGTCGACCTTCCGGATTTCAACATGCGCCTGGCGGGAAATCTCAAGCGTTCAGGCTTCAAGGTCCTGTACTATATCGCGCCCCAGGCCTGGGCGTGGAGGAGGTACCGGGCCCGCACCCTGTCGAGGATCACAGACGGTCTTGCCGTCATTTTCCCCTTCGAGGAGGCCTTCTTCTCATCGTACGGGGTCAATGCGCGCTACGTGGGGCATCCGTTCACGGAGGAAATGAGTGACAGGGCGCCGAAGGCGGTCTGGCCGCCCTCGCGAATCTCTCTGATGCCCGGAAGCAGGATGCACGAGATACAGGCGATCATGCCCGTCATGCTGCAGGCCAAGAGGATCGTGCAGAGGATTCACCCGCACGTCACCTGGCACCTGCCGGTGGCCCCGGGCCTCGAACGCCCGACACTCGAATCCCTGGCCGATCCCGACATCGAGCTGAGCGCCGCCCTGCCGGCAGCCGATCTGGCCATGGTGAAATCGGGCACCTCGAGCTTCGAGATGGCGATCAAGGGAATACCGGAGATCATCTGCTACCGGACATCCGTGCTGAATTACCTCCTTGCCCGGGCCTTCGTGAAGCTCGATCACGTCGGCATGCCCAATATCATTCTGGGAAGGCCCGCCGTTCCGGAGCTCATCCAGAACGACCTGACACCGGAAAGGCTTGCCAGGGAAGCGTTGGAAATTATAGAAGATGAACAGAGGTATCTCAAGATGCAGCAGTCGTTCGATGAAATGAGAAGGATGCTCGGCAATGCGAGCCCTTCCCAGGGGGTTGCCGCGTGGATAGCGAACATGGCAGGCTGAGGTCCACGGACCTCCAGGTCTACCGGAGGCTCCTGAACTTTCTCAAGCCATACTGGATCAAACTCGCCGTATCCATGGTCCTGACCCTTATCACCGCCGGGACCACAGGACTGGTGGCTCTGCTGTTCAAGTACGTAGTGGACGACATTCTCATCGAGAAGAACGTCCTCATGCTCCAGCTCATCCCGCTCGCGGTGGTCGGAATCTACATCGTCAAGGCCCTGAGCGATTACTTCAGCTATTTCTTCATGGCCGACGTGGGCCAGCGGGTGATCATGAACGTTCGAGACGCCCTCTACGGGCACATCCAGACCCTCTCCATGCCGTACTTCATCAGCACCCCCACCGGCGTGCTCATATCACGCATCACCAACGACGTGAACATGATCCAGTCATCGGTCACCAACGCCGTGACCGAGTTCATCAGAGAGGCGCTGAAGCTCGTCGGGCTCGTGGTCGTGGTGTTCTACCGGAGCGCGGAGCTGGCGCTGATCGCCATGATCGTATTCCCTCTGGTAATTTATCCCATCAGCCAGTTCGGCAAGATGCTCAAGCGATACTCGACCAAAAGCATGAAGGTCATGGGCGACGTCATGAGCATCCTGGACGAGGGCATCAGCGGCATCCGGATCGTGAAGGCTTACAACATGGAAGAGCACGAGAAACGGCGCTTCTCCACCGAGAACCGCAGATACTACCGCAACTGGATGAAGCGCATTGCGGTCAGGGCCGTATCGAGCCCCCTGATGGAGCTCATCGCTGGGCTCTCCGGCGCCTTCATCCTCTGGTACGGGGGCATGAAGGTCGTGGCCGGCACCCTCTCGGCCGGCGACTTCGCATCCTTCATCCTGGCGGTGGGCATGCTCTACTCTCCTATCCGCAAGCTCAACACGGTCAATATCGAGATCCAGGAGGGAATCGCCGCGGCGAAGAGGATATTCAACGTCCTGGACACCATGCCGGAAATCGCGGACAAACCCGATGCCATCGATCTGGGCGTGGTGGACGGCGAGTTCGAGTTTCAGGACGTCTCCTTCACCTACACGGGCGAGGAGTATGCCCTGAAAGGGGTGAGCTTCAAGGCCGAGAAAGGCAGCCGCATCGCCCTGGTCGGGGAGTCCGGCTCGGGAAAGACTACCATCGCCAATCTCCTCCCTCGACTCTTCGAGACAACCTCCGGACGGATCATCGTAGGCGGCAATGACATCCGCAATGTCACCATGAAATCGCTCAGGATGAACATCGCCATGGTGACCCAGGAGATGGTGCTCTTCAACGACACCATCAGGGCAAACATCGCCTACGGCACTGAGAACGCCTCTGAGGAGAGCGTCATCGAGGCGGCCCGTGCCGCCCATGCCCATGAATTCATCATGCAGATGCCCCAGGGGTATGACACCATCGTCGGCGAGAGCGGCGTGAGGCTCTCCGGCGGTCAGCGCCAGCGGATCTGCATTGCGCGGGCCATTGTCAGGGACGCCCCCATCCTCATCCTCGACGAGGCCACATCGTCGCTGGATACCGAGTCGGAGCGGGAGGTGCAGGCGGCGCTGGAGAGGCTCATGAAGAACAGGACCACCCTCATCATCGCCCATCGGCTCTCCACCATCATCAGGGCCGACAGGATCATTGTGCTGCACAAGGGCAAGATCGTGGAGCAGGGTACCCATCAGGAGCTCATCGCAAAAGACGGGTACTATGCACGGCTATACAGCATCCAGTTCGACCATGCGTAAGGCACTCTCTCACCTCTACGGACTCGCCGTGGGCGCAAGGGGCTTTTTATATGATACCGGGATCTTCGCCGCTCACCGGACGGGCATACCGGTGGTGAGCATCGGAAACATCGAGGCGGGAGGCACGGGTAAAACCCCCATGACCATCGCCTTGGCACGGGAGCTCGCTGCCCGCGGCCTCAAACCCGCCATCGTGACCAGGGGGTACCGGGGAAGGCTGAGGGGCCCGATTCGGGTTCGAGCCGGCCACCGGCCCGAGGATGTCGGAGACGAGGCCCTTCTCATGGCCAGGATTTCCGGGACCGACGTGATCAAATCGCCCGACCGGGTGCAGGGTGCGCTGTTCGCCAAAAAGGAGCTCGGGGCTGATCTCGTGCTCCTGGACGACGGCTTCCAGCACCGGCGGATTCACCGCGACCTCGATATCGTCCTGGTTTCCGGTGATGTCCGCACAGGCGCCCTCCTTCCCGCGGGAAGCCTCAGGGAGCCCGCAGATGCACTCAAACGGGCGGACATCGTCATTCATACCAAGGGTGCTGGAGGCGGCGGGATCACCGCCGAGCTCGTACCCTGCTCTCTGATCGATCCTTCCGGCAGCAGGGAGGACCTCTCGGTGCTGCAGGGCAGGAGTGTCCTCGCGGTGTGCGGGATAGCCCGGCCCGCTCACTTCTCGGAGATGATGGGCGGTTTCGGCGCCCGAGTCGAGACCATGGCCTTCCCCGACCACCACCGGTTCAGCCCGCGGGATATGGAGGCGATCGGAGAAAAGGCGCGGGGAAAAGACCTGATCGTGACAACTGAGAAGGACATGGTGAGACTCGACCCCCGGCTGATCGACGGGCGATGGCGGGCGCTCAGGGTCGAGATGCGCGTGAGCGCCATGGATGCAATTGTCAGGGAGATCGAAGGCATTGTCAAAGGCGGCAGTATTTCTCGACAGGGATGATACCATCATCCGGGACAAGAATTACCTCAGCGATCCGGATGAGGTGGAGCTCCTTCCCGGCGCAGCCGAGGCCATCCGCCTCCTGAATAACCGCGGCATCCCGGTCATCGTGATCACCAACCAGTCGGGCGTCGCCCGCGGCATCTTCGACGAAGCGAGGCTCGACCTCATCCATCGGAGGCTCAGGGAGCTCCTGGCTGAGCGCCGGGCGGTCATTGACGGCATTTATTCCTGTCCCCACCATCCCGACGGCTCTGTGGAACGGTACGCTGTATCATGCTCCTGCAGAAAACCCGAGCCCGGGCTGCTGCTCAGGGCTGCTCAAGATTTTGATCTGGATCTTGCCGGCAGCTACATGGTAGGAGATAAGCCTCTCGACAGTGAAACCATTCACCGGGTCGGCGGAAAGGGAGTCCTCATCGGCGGGTCCGGAAGCGACGGGATGTCGGGAGAACCCGACTATCGCGCTCAGGATCTCCTCCATGCAGTGCGGTGGATTCTTGAGGACATGAAAAAATGAAGAAGATAAACGAGCTGGCAGGAAGGGTACGGTATGTGCTCATCAAGGGAGGCATTGCCCTCATCAATGCGCTTCCTTATCCTCTCGCCGTCTCTCTGGGAAGATTTATCGGCCTTTTGGGCTGGCTCGCCGATCCTTTCCACCGCCGGGCGGCCGAGATCCAGCTGAGGCATTGCCTGGGAGATAGGTACCGCCCCTCCATCGTGCCCAGGGTCTTCATGCACCACGGAGACATCCTTGTGGACACCATCAAATACGCCTACATGGACGATGAAGAGATCAAAGAGCGCATCATCATCGAGGGAAAGGAAAACCTGGACAAAGCCCTCTCCAGCAAGAAGGGCATCATGATGATTACCGGCCACCTCGGCAACTGGGAGGTCATGGCCCACCTCCCCCGCCTGCTCGGCATTCAGTTCTG
>DCDF01000139.1 GCA_002316295.1 Syntrophaceae bacterium UBA1062
ATGCGGTAGTTCTCTCTGCGCTGCTCACGTGTCTCCCAACAGACGAGCTGACAGTTGCCGCAGGTGGTCCGGAATCTGTCGCGGGGTTTTCTGATGAAGCCGTAATCGGAATGAAAGACCAGGTCTGAAAGGCAACGGGAGTAGTAGTTGTGCTTCCAGAGATTCTCTTTGGCGAATGTGTTCCAGAACTCGACGATGTTGTCGTCGTTATCGGGCAGGCTTATCCTTCCCGGAGACCAGGTCGACCACTGCCTGTGCAGGTCCTGGCCGGTAAAGCCAGCACAGCAGAAGATGCAGCGGAGATTATGTCCCCTCTTTGCATGGGTATGCCGTTTTCCACCGATCGTCACATGGGATTCCCGAGTCTCGTGAATCATGCCCACCTGACAGACTCTCGTACAGATTCGGCAGCCGTCGCACGGCGATTCCTCCAGCATGGGGTCCGATGCGAGTCCGGCATCTGTTATCACGGTGTCAAAAAGAACCCGGGAGCCGAACTGCGGGCTCATGACGTTCCCGCTCCAGCCGAATCCCGCAAGGCCTGCAGCCACTGCTCCATAGCGATGGGAAAAGCGCGGGGTGAGGTTCCAGTCGGTGTAATCGGACGTCTTTTCGTACAGGAGCTGAACCAGCAGCCTCTTGAAGAACGTCGTCAAAGGTCCGGAAGAAGAGCTCAGCCATTCAGCCGTTTTCTGGCGCCAGACAAAAGGAATGCGCCGATACTTGCGCCCGTCCTTGAACCGGTAATCGAGGTTGGGCTCCACTGCAACCGCACGATTTCCGTGCGAAGTGAGAAAATCCGCAATGCGGGCGCTTACGGCAAAGAGATCTCTGTATACTTCCGTCTCGTGGCGCTGGAGGGGCTGATGATCTTCTTTGCCCAGATATCGCCGGATGACGTCTCCATCCAGAGGCATCATGAATGAAATAATGGATCGCGCCCCGGGGAGCGCATATTCGGGATCCATGGAAGGCACCGATGCGTCGAGCCTGTCCACAGAAGATATTCCCACCCCGGCGGCCCCCGCCTGCAGTGCGATTTCCTTGATTCTGTTTTCCATGCCCAGCCCTCCCGTACATACCCCGGTTCGAATAACCATATCGGGCATCTGGATACCTTGTTCCGCTGGATGTTTTCGCTATGCTCGGCCGAGGACGCCTCAGCCCTTCTGCCTGAAAACCTTCAGGGACACAGGGACCCACCAGGTGAATCCGAAAAGAATGGTTTTGAGAACCGTTCTGCCAGCAGAAAAGCCAGCAGTCCTGCCCACGGGAAAAGCAAGAACGAGCTCGAGCGGATGGCCGAGCGCCCATCCGAGGAGCACGCCTTTCCAGGCCTTTTTCGCCCTTTCGCTCTCATAGGGCATGAAAAGACCTATAAGAGCGAATGCCCAGCCTGCCAGCGCGCCCGTCATCATGATATACCAGAATACCCTGCTCTTGATCATGGAAACCTCCGAATCCATTGTGCGCGAGACGGAATTATAGTATAGACATATTATCTGATATTTTACGGACAATGAAGCCGAAAGATGATATGCCCGTCCTGAACCCAACGAACACGATACCCGTCGCCTGCCTGCGGGGCCGGCCGCCTGTCGCGCTCTGCCTGTATGGCGTTTATTTCGTTTTTCTCATTACTATTATTATCATATTTTTTGGAGGGAATGAGATATGAGCGTGTTCCAGGAATACGATCATTACGATGCTGTCGGGCTGGCCGGGCTGGTCCGCTCGGGGGAGATATCTCCGGAAGAGCTCTGCGAAGAGGCTATACAGCGTATCGAGAGATTCAACCCTGCTCTGAACGCGGTTATATGCAGAATGTACGATCATGCGAGAAAATCCGTCCAGTCCGGACTCCCGAAGGGCCCGTTCTCCGGCGTGCCTTTCCTCATCAAGGATCTGGTGTCCTCGTACGCGGGCGCGCCCATGACAAAGGGATGCAAGGCCTTCAGAAATTACATCCCCGATCATGACTCCGAGCTGATGAAACGATACCGCCGGACCGGCGTGGTGATTCTCGGCAAAACGAACACACCGGAATTCGGACTCATGGGTGTCACTGAGCCCGAGCTCCACGGCCCCACAAGAAACCCATGGGATGCAGAACACACACCGGGCGGATCGAGCGGCGGGTCTGCAGCTGCAGTAGCCTGCGGGATGGTTCCCATGGCTTCCGGGGGCGACGGCGGCGGCTCGATCCGCATTCCCTCTTCGTACTGCGGGCTTTTCGGGCTCAAGCCGTCACGAGGGAGAAACCCCACCGGGCCCGAGCATGGTCAGATCTGGCAGGGTGCGGCCGTGGAGCACGTTCTCACCCGTACCGTCCGTGACAGCGCGGCCATGCTCGACGCAGTGAACGGGCCGGCTCCCGGAGACCCTTACGAGATCCCCCGCCCTGAACGCCCCTATCTCGACGAGATCACCCGTTCTCCGGGGGCGCTCAGGATCGGCTTCACCACGGCCTCGCCTTTAAACACTCCGGTGCACCCCGAATGTGTGAAAGCGGTGAATCACGCAGCGCGGCTGCTGGAGAGCCTCGGACACAAAGTTGAGGAATCGGGTCCGCAGGTGGACGGAGCGGCGCTCGCCCGGAGCTACTTCATGATGTATTTCGGCGAGATCGCGGCCGACATCGAGGAGATGCGGCAGGTCCTGGGAAGAAAAGCCGTGCCCGAGGATGTCGAAGGACCGACCTGGACGCTCAATCTCCTGGGAAGGGCGTACTCTGCAGGCGAGTTCGTTTCCTCTCTGAGAGAGTGGAACCGGGCCGCCAGGGCCATGGGAGACTTCCACCGCACCTACGACCTCCTTCTCATCCCCACGACGGCATATCCGCCCGTGAAAATAGGCGAGCTCAAGCCCTCTCCCGCCGAAGAGATCATCATGAAAATCACCAATAGGCTCGGGCTTGGAAGGCTGATGCGCCTCTCCGGCATCGTGGACAGGATCGCTATCGATTCCCTGGCCAAGACCCCCTTCACACAACTGGCAAACCTCACCGGGCAGCCGGCCATGTCGGTCCCTCTGCACTGGACAGCAGAAGGACTTCCCTGCGGCGTTCAGTTCATTGCATCCTTCGGAAACGAGGCCTGCCTTTTCCGGCTCGCCGCACAGCTCGAGGAGGCGCAGCCGTGGTTCGACAGACGGCCCGAGATGACGTATAAACCAGATCCCTCCGTCGGGGCCGTCGACAGGCGCATTATGTAATCCCTCCTGCCCCTGCGCCGGCAGGCCGGAGAAATCGACGGGCGCCGGGAAGCGGCACCCGATAGGGCCCTGCCGGATGGAAGACCGCCTATGCCTCCCGGGAATCCCCCACCCCGCTTTTGCCCACTAGGTCCCTGATGATGTCCATCATGGTGCGGCACTGGATAACAATACGCCGGGCTTCCTCCATTTCCGGATACTCCAGCGTCAGGAGCTGAGCGACGGAATAGATGGATGACAAGGGATTATTCAGGTGGTGGATGATGCCGGCCGCAGGAGAGCGAACCGATTCCGGCGAATTTCTCAACTGCACGAGCCGGGCCAGTTCGCTGTTCTGCTTCGCAAGCTTCTCGATGCAGTTCCGGTCAGTTTCCAGCAGCCATTCAGATGAGGCGCACAGTATGTGCATCATCATTGTGGGATCGCCCAGAAGGGCTTCGGAAAAGCTTTCTCGCTTGAGCTCATAGAGCTCGCAGTCTTTCACCGCCGCCACGGAAGCCGGATACCCCTTATCGCCCGAAAGGGAGGTACACCCGAAGAAACAGCCGGGAAGCAGCTCCTGCATGGCCTCCTCATGGCAGCCGGTGATTTTCAGCACCTGTGCTCTGCCGGATATGAGAAAGAATATGGACGCACCGAGGCCGCCCTCGGAGATGATGAGCGCCCCTGATCTCACCCGCATGCGTCGTGCATAACGCCTCAAAAAACACACCATTTCCATGCCGACAGGTCCTTTAAACCTCCTTATACTCTATCGAAAGATTCCGGATATTCCTTACAGGCGGAAAGAATAACATGAATTTCCAGTCGCTTTTCGATTGAGCCTTTCTTGACACGCCATGACCTTCTGGCTATTACACAGTCAGCAGGCGGTGCAGCTGTCACGGGCACGCACATAAGCATCCGGGAAGGCATCGAGGCCCGGCGGGGGGTATGAGAAAGTGGGAAAACACAAGATAGACCTGCGGAAGCCCGCGAAACAACCAACGTCGCCCCGTGCGGAAATTCGGGTATCCAAAAGAGAAGCGAGCGATTGCGCAAAGCTCGAGAAGTCCCTTGCCGATAATCGGAATTTTCTGAATTCCCTGATAGAGAGCATTCTCGACGCCGTGGTGATCCTTGACTGGGAGGGGAACATTCTTTTTGCCAACCCGGCGGCATTCAGCCTGGTGGGCCTTGATCCGTCCAGGGGCATCGACGAGCTCAACATTTTCCGGTTTGTCCAACCTGACGACAGGCGGAAGGTTGAGCACCATCTCGATCTTGTCCGCCGAGACGAAGGGGGTTTCTTCGCTGAATATGGGATTTTGACCTGTGACGGCTGCAAGCGCTGTGTGGAGGTTATCGGCAGGAAAATCTTCTTCGAAGGCAGGGACTCCGACCTGGTGACTATCCGCGACATAACCGACCGGAAGCTGGCCGAGAAGGCCCTCAGAGAGAGCGAGGAGCGGTA
>DCDF01000171.1 GCA_002316295.1 Syntrophaceae bacterium UBA1062
CAGGCCCGCGAAAAGCCGCGGGTTCGTGCCGCGTGCAACGAAAACCATCCGGACTCAAGAGCATCTGCGGAATCCACCACTGTGCAGTGATGGCAAAAATAAGCGATGCGATCCTTGTGGTCAAGGGCATAGAAAGAGGCGGATTCCCTGATCTGCATGCTCCCGTCATTCGATGCAGGGATACGGCTTTTCATCCGACGGCAGGATAACACGGCGGTCTTCGAAAGAGCGTCGATGCGTCCGCTCCTGTCATCTGGCGTTCTTCTATACAACTGGTCCCGCATAACATCCTCATTCCAGGGCAGCACCGGGTACGGCCATGCGTCAAGTGTGTAATTTTGCCCGAAAATTACATAATATTTAATTACTTTATCACGAATATACATGCATAGCAAACGAATAATATCATAGGCGCAACACCGGCTCCCCGCCTTTTCCCGTCCGTTCGCCGGCAGGACCGGGGCATTACCGGAACACCCCTGCGACTCTGTGGCCGCAGAACGGGCAGCGGCCCTCTTCGATGTGAACAGCGACCTCTCTCATGCCGGCCTGTCTCTTCACCACGGTCTTCGAGCAGTTCGGGCAGATGATGTCTCCGTATTCCCCCGCAACATTACCCAGATATACATGCTGCAGGCCGTGCGATGTGCCGATTTCGCGCGCCTCTCTCAGTTTCTCTTCCGGGGTGGCCCGCGTCTGGGAGGTGCGGTAGGCCGGGTAGAACCTGCTGATGTGCCAGGGGATTGCCGGGTTCACGCCGGCGATGAACTTCGCGATATCCGCGAGCTCTTCTCTGCTGTCGTTGAGCCCCGGCACCACCAGCGTGGTGATCTCCATCCAGATGTCGCTCCCGCCGATCCGTTCGATGGATTCGAGCACGGGCTTCAGCCTTGCCTTGCAGGTGCTGCGGTAAAATCGGTCGCGGAACGACTTGAGATCAATGTTGCAGGCATCGAGAACGGGATGGATCGTCGAAAGGGCCTCCCCGGTCATGTATCCGTTGGACACAAAGACGTTCATGAGGCCCCGGTCCTTTGCCAGCCGTGCGGTATCATAGGCATACTCAAAGAAAATCGTGGGCTCGGTGTAGGTATAGGAAATGCTTCTGCATCCCTGCTGCCGGGCATTGGCGACAATCTCTTCGGAGCTGAGCATTTTCCCCCACTGAATCCGCTCTTCCCGTGAAGAGACCTGGGAAATACTCCAGTTCTGGCAGAAATCGCATCTGAAGTTGCAGCCGATGGTTGCGATAGAGTAGGAATCGGTCCCCGGAAGAAAGTGGTACAGGGGCTTTTTCTCGATCGGGTCCACCTGTGCCGCTATCACCTCGCCGTACACATGGGTGTACAGGATGCCGTCCCGGTTCTGGCGGACTCCGCAAAAACCGAAATGATCTTCGGATATCCGGCACCGATGGCTGCAGAGACGGCAGCGTACCTTTTGCCCCTCTTCCCTCTCGTAGAGCATCGCCTCACGGATCACGGCGTTCCTCCTTCTTCAGAGCGAAAAGGCCCTTCTTGAATTCATAATAGAGGAGCCCCTCCGGAATCTCACCCATTCATTGCCTGCAGCCGGTGTGACATTCCTTGAGGACGGCGCCCGTGCGCCGAGAGACGGGAGAGCCCGCGGCCCGCTCATGGAAGGCTGTGGGAAGGGGCCTGTTGAGCCTGCATGAACCCGACGGGAGAACCGTCGAATCCGCTCATCCCATATCGCTGGTCAGTTGTCTGCCTCCCATGACATGCAGGTGCAGGTGCTTCACGATCTGGGTCCCGTGCTCGCCGCTGTTGATGACGAGACGGTAGCCGGACCGATCGATCCCCTTGATCCTGGCGACTTCCTGCGCCGCCCTGAGCATTGAAAACCAGATCTCCTTGTCATCGAGGTCATTGATGCCTGCATAGTGCTTCCTGGGAATCACGATGGTATGCACAGGCGCCAGGGGCTGGATATCGTCGAAGGCCACTACCAGGTCATCCTCGTAGACCCTGTTCGAAGGGACCTCATTGTTGACAATCTTGCAGAAAATACAACCCATACCATACCTCCGGAAAAAGTTTACGATCCGCTCTGAGCTATCGCTTCTTTCAGGTCGATCCTTCCTTCATAAACGGCCTTGCCGGTGATCACGCCCATGAGGCCCGGTATTTCATTCAGCGCACGGATATCCTCCATGCTCGAAACCCCGCCCGATGCGATCACCGGGATCTTCACCCGCCGTACCATCTCGGAGGTGGCCGCGATGTTCGGGCCGGTGAGCATGCCGTCGCGGTCGATATCCGTATACACCACGAAGGCGGGAGAGCACTGTTCATACTCTCTTGCCAGTGAAACAGCGGTCTTTTCCGTGATCTCCTTCCAGCCGCGGGTCGCCACACGGCCCTTGAGCGCATCGATCCCGATGCCCACCCTTCCCGGAAAGGCCGCGATGATCTCCTGTGCCGCTCCCGGGCTCTCCGCCGTCACCGTGCCGAGGATCACATAGCTCACGCCGAGGTCGAGCGCGCGCCGCGCGTCATCGATGCTCCTGATCCCTCCTCCCAGCTCGACCTTTGCATCGACGGCTCTGCAGATGGATTCGATGGCCTTTCCATTGACGCCGCGACCCTTTACAGACCCGTCGAGATCCACCACGTGGATCCTTTCAGCGCCGGCATCCTGAAACGCTTTTGCGACATCGGCCGGCTCGCTGCTGTACCAGGTGACATCATCGAAGGCGCCCTTTTTCAGGCGCACCACCTTCCCCTCGTGGAGATCAATGGCAGGGATGACGATCATGTCGCCCTCCGATGCTCTTTCACCCACCAGCTGTTGAACAGGATGCAGTACCTGAGGATATAGACGTTCTTGTCGGAGGCCCGCACCTTGTAGAACTCCTCCGGATAAAAGCTCGGGTCTTCGTAGGCCTCCCTCCAGTGGCTCAGCACCTTCTCGATCTCCATGCTTCTCCCGTCGACCTCCATCCGGCATGGCTTGCCGGGAAAGGTATAGCTGTCGGCGGTTCTCACCTTGGCGTGCCGGTACTTCATAAGCTCGCTTTTGTCGAAGGGACATCGACCCCGGTTACGGCCACGGCCTCTTTCAGCGCCCGGGCGCACGCCTTGAAGCACGCCTCCGCCAGATGGTGGCCGTTGCCCGACGCGAAGACGCTCATGTGCATGGTTACGCCCGCGTTGAAGGCAAGCGCCCGGAAGAACTCGGGAACGAGCTCGAGGTTCAGGTCGCCCGCCTGGCCGTGGAACACGTCGCCCCCATGGATCTGGAAATACGGCCTGCCGGAGATGTCCAGGCACACTTCCACCAGGGACTCGTCCATGGGCACCTTTGCGAGCCCGTAGCGGGTGATGCCCTTTTTCTCGCCGAGGGCCTTCTTGAGAGCCTTGCCCAGCACGATGCCGATGTCCTCTACGGTATGGTGCAGGTCAACGTGGACATCGCCCTTGGCATCCACCGTGAGCCCCATCCCCCCGTGCTTGGCGAGGGCATCGAGCATGTGGGTCAGAAAGCCCGAGGGGATGTTCGGATTGAACTCCCCGCCGTCGAGGCAGAGCGTGATCGAGATCTCCGTCTCCTTGGTCTTGCGCGTGACCGTCGCTGTTCTCATCGTCCGACCCCCGTGGACTCCTCGAAGATCCGGATAACCTCATCCAGAGATTCCATACCGGCGCCGCCCTGGGCGAACGCGGGCTTCCCGCCGCCCCGGCCGCCCACCGCATCCATGGCCTTTTTCATGATCTTCCCGGCATCGAAGGTGCTCACGGCATCCGCGGTCGCCATCGCCATGAAGGTGGCCTTGTCCGTGCCGGGCGCATAGAGGATGGCGATGCCCGATCTGATGCGCTCCTTGATCCGGTCGCCCACCTCGCGCATCTGGGCGATGTCTCCGGCCTCGACCTTCTTGAAGAACACCTTGTGGGGGCCCACCTGGTACTCCTTCTCATCCTCTGTCGCTCCCGCACCGGTGGCGAGGCGGATGTTGAGATCCTTGATCATGTTCTCCTGCTCCCGGATCCTGCCCTGCAGTCCTCCGATGCGCTCCACGATCTCGGCGGGGGCGCACTTCAGCTTCTCGGAAGCACCGGCGACAATGCCCGCGAGGTTCCGCAAGAGCTCAAGAGACCGGGTGCCGGCTATGGCCTCGATCCTCCTCAGGCCGGCGGAGACGCTCGACTCGGATGTGATCCTCACCAGGCCGATCTGCCCGGTTGAACGGCAATGGGTGCCTCCGCAGAGTTCCTTCGAGACCCCGTCGCCCATGATCACCAGGCGCACCTCCTCGCCGTACTTCTCGTCGAAGAGCGCCATGGCCCCTTTGGCCATCGCCTCCTCCTTGGAGGTGATCTCGGTGCGGATGGGAAGGTCTTCGAGGACATACTGGTTCACAATAGCCTCCACCCGCTCGAGCTCCTCGCGACTCACGGCGGTGAAGTGGGTGAAGTCGAACCTGAGCCTGGTCTCGTCCACCAGTGACCCGGACTGGTGCACGTGCTCGCCGAGCACATCGCGCAGCGCCCGCTGAAGAAGGTGCGTGGCGCTGTGGTGGCGCATAATGCTCTTGCGCCTGTTCTGATCCACCGCCAGGGTCACTTTCATCCCCTTCCTGAACGCTCCTGTTTCGACATGGACCTGGTGGATGATGATCCCTGATTCGGTCTTCGAGGTGCCCAGGACCCGGGCGCCGTCCGCGTCCGAGCGGATTGTGCCGGTGTCTCCCACCTGTCCGCCCGATTCTCCGTAGAACGGGGTGACGTCGGTTATGAGCCTGCCCTGCCTGCCCTCGGCGAGCTCCCCGCACGATACGTATCCCGCCTCGGTCTTTTCCTGGAGCTCGAGTATCTCGCCTTCGGCCTCGAGCACATCGTATCCCACGAAGCGGACGCCGCTTGACCCAAGAGAGCTCTCCAGGTCCCCTCCGCCCCCCGCGGCCTCGGTAAAGGCCGAGGAGGTGCGCGCCTTTTCGCGCTGGAGCTCCATCTGCTCTTCGAACCCGGCGCTGTCAACGATGAGGCCTTCCCTGCGGGCGATGTCCTCCGTGAGGTC
>DCDF01000108.1 GCA_002316295.1 Syntrophaceae bacterium UBA1062
TCATCAAGGGAGAGCCGGGCACAGGCAAGACCCTGCTGGCACACGCCATCGCGGAAAATCTCGGATTGCCCCTGATCGTCCTCAATGTCAAATCCAGCATGAAGGCCGTGGATGCCCTCTACCAGTACGACACGCTCACACGCCTCAACGACAGCAGATTCGGGGACTCAAGCCGTAACGTGAGCAATATCGAAGACTATATCAAGATGGGCAAGATAGGCCAGGCATTTGTCTCGGACGTGAAAACCGTGCTGCTGATCGACGAGATCGACAAGGCGGACACCGACTTCCAGGATGACCTTCTGGACGTACTCGACCAAATGTCCTTCGATATCATCGAGATCGACAAGACCATCCGGGCGAAAAACCGGCCCATCATCATCATTACCTCCAATGCGAAGAAAGACCTCTCCGACCCGTTCCTGGGCAGATGCGTGTTTCACCACATAGCCTTTCCCGACTCCGAAATGATGCGCAAGATCGTGAGCGCTCATTACCCCGACCTGGACAAGAACATTTCGGATGCCTGCGTAGAGGCCTTCTACCGGCTGAGAAACATCCGCGGCATCGAGAAGAAGCCAGCCACCAGGGAGCTCATCAACTGGATACGGATCCTGCTGATGGACAAGAGCTTCGATCCGAAGCACCTGGCGAGGAACAATGTGCCGTTTCTCGGGGTGCTCTTCAAGAAGAGTGAAGACTACCATATTCTCCAGAAACAGCTCGGAGGCTCGTACCGGTAGGGGCAGGCCGCCATGTTCATCGAGTTCTTCTACCTTCTCAGGCAAAAGGGGCTTCCGATCTCGCCGTCCGGATTCCTGCGCCTCCAGGATGCGCTTCATCAGGGCCTCATAACCTCGCTGGAGGATTTTTACTGCATCTCGCGCGCCGTCATGATCAAGTCCGAACGCCATTTCGATCTCTACGACCGCGTCTTTGCACACTACTTCACCGGCGCGGAACTGAGCGAGGACATCAGCGCCGAGATCGAGCTCGCGATCCAGGCCATGCTGGAGGAATGGCTCAAGGACCCGAAGATGATGGCGGATTTCCTGGGGATCGACGAGGAGACACTGAAGAGGCTCTCGCCCGAGGAGCTGGAGGACTACTTCCGCAAGCGGCTCGAAGACCAGACGGAGCGGCATGACGGGGGAAACCGTTGGATCGGCACCGGCGGAACCTCTCCGGTGGGCCACTCCGGCTATCATCCGGGAGGAATGCGGGTGGGCGGCGTCTCGCAGCACAAGTCCGCCGTCAAGGTGGCCCTGGACCGGCGGTACAAGGACTACACCGAGGATACGAGGCTCGGGCCCTCGCAGATTTCCGAGGCCATGAGAAGGCTCAGGCACATGCAGCCCACAGGCCCGAAAGACTTGCTGAACATCGACAAGACCATCGTTGAAACCATGAAGAATGCGGGTGAGATCGAGATCGTGTTCGACCGTTCCATGAGGGACAAGCTGAAAGTCATCCTCATGATCGACAACGGCGGGTTCTCCATGGACCCGTACATCAACGTGGTCCAGGTGCTCTTCAACCATGCAAAGAACCAGTTTAAGGACCTGAAGATTTTCTACTTCCACAACACCATCTATTCTCATGTGTGGGAAGACCCCACCAGACAATACAAGGTGGTGTTCCTTGAAGAATTCGCCCGGTACGATCCGCAGACCAGGCTCATCGTCGTGGGAGACGCATCCATGGCGCCCTACGAGCTCTTCAGCCGCAACGGAAGCATCTACTATGCGAGCCAGTCCGGCGAGCCCAGCATAAAGCGGTTAGAATATCTTGCCAAAACATTCAAACATAGTGTATGGCTCAATCCGAAATATGCGTACACATGGCCCCACACCCAGACCATCGAGGCCATCGGGGAGATATTCCCCATGTTCGAGATAACCCTCGGCGGCCTGGAGAAGGCCGTCGAACGGCTGACGGCCAGGCATTAACACATGTGCGCCCGTAGCTCAGTTGGATAGAGCGTAGGCCTCCGGAGCCTAAGGCCACAGGTTCAATTCCTGTCGGGCGCACCACCCGTTATCTTCGATTGCCGACCATCGTGATGCCCTTTCTCCCGGACTCCCGGAAGCGGCGTTCTGGGAGGGGTCGATGCACCGGAGGGCCGTCCGGGGCGTGCTCCCGTCATCGTGCGGGCATGTCCGCAGCCCCACGGGGCATCAAGAAGGTCATCGTGCAATGAATTTCAGGGCCTTGCGAATATCGCTGATTTCCTCATTCCTCCTCCTGTCGATCCTGCCTCTGACCGTGGTCGCCTACCGGATAGAGAGAGAAGGCTAAAAGGTGATCCGCGACAAAGTCACCGCACATCTCTCAGGGCTCGCCGAGAAAAGCGCCAATTACCTCGACACCTTTCTGGCCGGTTGCCGGGCGCATGCCCGGGCACATGAACGTGCTTCTGGCTGAGGTGAACATCCCCTATGACAAGCTCATCGAGATGGAAGACACAACCCCGAGTTTGCCGAGACCGATCTCGCCCTGATCGTAGGCGCCTGCGATGTGGTGAACCCTGCTGCGGCGGAAGTGGAGGGCACCCCCATCTCGGGCATGCCGATCCTCCTGGCGCACGAGGCTCGCTCCATTATAGTCCTGAACCTCGATGAAAGGCCGGGTTATTCGGGTGTCCCCAACACCCTTTACACCAACGTGAGAGCCATCCTGGTGTTTGGAGACGCGAAACAGAACCTGCAAGCTCTTCTCGAGGGCCTTGGCGGATAATCGGACGGCCCGGCCCGCGGCTCATCTCCGTACAGCCTGATAGTTCTTGGGGGAGAGCGACATTTCTGTGCCGCGCCGGC
>DCDF01000231.1 GCA_002316295.1 Syntrophaceae bacterium UBA1062
ACCGCACTGCCCATCGTCGAGACCCAGGCGGGCGACGTTTCCGCATATATTCCCACGAACGTGATCTCGATCACGGACGGCCAGATCTTCCTGGACACAGACCTGTTCTACTCGGGGTTCCGTCCCGCCATCAACGTGGGCATCTCGGTTTCCCGCGTGGGCGGCAACGCTCAGATCAAGGCCATGAAGAAGGTCGCCGGTACGCTGCGCCTCGACCTCGCTCAGTACCGCGAGCTCGCGGCGTTCTCGCAGTTCGGCTCCGACCTCGACAAGGCGACCCAGGCGCAGCTCAACCGCGGTGAGCGACTCATGGAGATGCTCAAGCAGCCCCAGTACACCCCGCTGCCAGTCGAGAAGCAGGTTGCCATGATTTATGTCGGAACCAACGGCTACCTGGACGAATATCCGGTGTCCGCCATCAAGAGCTTTGAAGAGCAGTTTTACGCATTCCTGGACAACAAGTACGCAGATGTCCTGAACTCCATCAAAAACTCAGGCCAGATGGATGCCGACACAGAGAAGAAGCTCAAGGACGCGATAGCTGAATTCAAGAAGATCTTCGTCGTAGAAGAATAAGGTGCAGGCATGGCTAGTCTAAAGGACTTAAAAAACAGGATCGGCTCGGTCAAGAAGACAGAGCAGATAACCTCGGCCATGCGCATGGTCGCGGCCGCGAAGCTCCGGAGAGCACAGAGCGATATCATTGCGGCCCGCCCCTATGCCATCAAAACCAATGAGGTGCTGATATCTCTGGTGACGAGGACCAATCCGGACATGCATCCTCTTCTGCGGGTCCGGGAACCGAAGAAGTGCGTTCTTGTGGTCGTGGCATCCGACAGAGGGCTGTGCGGCTCGTTCAACCAGAACGTCTTCAGAAAGGCTGACGCCTTTATCAAGGAAAACAAGGGCAAGTACGAGGAGCTTTCCCTGGTTCTCGTGGGAAAGCGATCGAGAGATTTCTTCAAGCGCAAGCAGGTCAAGGTCAGGAAGTCGATCGTGATCGGCAATCCCTCTTACGAGCTTGCATCGGAGATCGGGGACGATCTCATCGACGGGTACATCAACGGCGAATTCGACGAGCTCTACATTATTTTCAACGAATTCAAGTCCGCAATGACCCAGATTCTCCACGAGGACAGGGTGCTGCCCGTCGAGCGGATCGAGTCCGACGACGAGATGGTGAAAGTAGAATATCTGTGCGAGCCCACAGAGGATGTGCTTCTGGATGCGCTTCTGCCGATGAGCCTCAAGATTTTCTTCTATCGGGCCCTGCTCGAGTCCGCGGCATCGGAACACGGGGCGCGCATGACCGCCATGGAGAGCGCGTCGGGCAATGCCGGGGACATGATCGAAAAGTTGAGCATCAAGTACAACAGGGCCAGGCAGGCTGCCATTACGACCGAGCTCATGGAGGTCGTTAGCGGTGCAGAGGCCTTGAAGGGTTAACAGATTATCTTTAGAAGGAGTGAGCCTATGGAGATGGGGAGAATATCACAGGTTATTGGCGCGGTCGTTGACGTCACCTTCGATAAGGGTGACATGCCTGACATATATAACGCCCTGTTTGTATCAAACCCCTTCCTCTCAGACGAGGAAGACAACCTCGTGCTCGAGGTGGCGCAGCATCTCGGCGACAGGACCGTACGGTGCATCGCCATGGATTCCACCGACGGCCTCGTCAGGGGCATGCCGGTGAAGAATTCGGGCGCCCCCATTACCGTGCCGGTGGGCGACGCGGTTCTCGGCCGGATCCTCAACGTCGTTGGCAAGCCCGTGGACGAGGCAGGGCCGGTATCGACGGATAAACGCTATCCGATTCACCGCGAGCCCCCGAAGTTCACCGAGCAGAGCACATCCATCGAGTCATTCGAGACCGGCATCAAGGTCATCGACCTGCTCACCCCCTACATGAGGGGAGGCAAGATCGGCCTGTTCGGCGGAGCCGGCGTGGGCAAGACCGTGTTCATCATGGAGCTGATCCACAATGTGGCCATGAAGCACGGCGGCTACTCGGTGTTTTGCGGCGTGGGCGAGCGCACGAGAGAAGGCAACGACCTCTGGCTCGAGATGAAGGAATCCGGCGTTATCAGCAAGGCCGCCCTCATTTACGGCCAGATGAACGAGCCTCCGGGAGCCCGTGCGCGGGTGGGCCTCTCTGGTCTGGCGACCGCGGAGTACTTCCGTGACGAGCAGAACCAGGACGTGCTGCTCTTCATCGACAACATCTTCCGGTTCACCCAGGCAGGCATGGAGGTTTCCGCTCTGCTGGGCCGCATGCCCTCGGCCGTGGGATATCAGCCGACCCTGGGCACCGATATGGGCGAGCTGCAGGAGCGCATCACCACCACCACCAAGGGGTCCATCACCTCGGTTCAGGCCATCTACGTGCCTGCGGACGACCTTACCGACCCCGCTCCGGCCACCACATTCAGCCATCTGGACGCCACCACGGTTCTTTCGCGGCAGATCGTGGAGCTGGGCATCTACCCGGCGGTCGACCCGCTCGACTCCACCTCACGCATCCTCAACCCCAAGATCGTGGGCGAAGAACACTATCAGGTTGCGAGAAGCGTCCAGCAGATACTGCAGAAGTACAAGGAGCTCCAGGACATCATCGCGATCCTCGGGATGGACGAGCTCTCCGAAGACGATAAGCTCACGGTCTCCAGGGCGCGGAAAATCCAGAGGTTCCTCTCCCAGTCATTCAGCGTCGCCGAGCAGTTCACCGGTATGCCGGGCAAATATGTCGAGCTCAAGGACACCATCGAGGGCTTCAAGAAGATCGTTGAAGGCGAGATGGACGATCTGCCCGAGCAGGCATTCTACATGGTGGGGGCCATCGAAGAGGCGATCGAGAAGGCGAAGAAGCTTGCTGAAGACTAAGGGAGTCGCTAATCATGTCAGATGAACTGTACATGCAGCTCGATGTCGTAACCCCGGAAAAGTCGGTGCTCAGCCGCAAGGTGACCGAGGTTATAGCCCCGGGGAGCGCCGGCGAATTCGGAGTGCTGATCGGGCACACACCGTTTCTCACGACGCTTAAATCTGGCCAGGTCATTGCAAAGACCGAAGACAAGGATATCTATCTGGCAGTCGGCGGCGGATTCGCCGAGGTGATCTCGGATCGGGTGATCATCCTCGCCGAATCGGCAGTGCTCGCCGAAGACATCGACGAGCAGAAGGCCAAGGCGGATCTCGACCAGGCTCAGGACAAGCTCAAGGGCATGAACAAGGAAAACCCCGAGTACTCCAGATGGGAGAGCAAGGCCAGAGAGGCCGAGCTCAAGCTCAAGGTCCTGGAGAACTGGCGGGGCAAATCGTAATCAGGCAGGTTGACTTTTTGACAAAGGTGAAGGGGGACCGAGGCGGTCCCCCTTTTATTGCTCAAGCATTATTGACTCCCGGGGCAAATCGCTCTATAAACACACAATCGTCTCCATGCGCCCATAGCTCAGTTGGATAGAGCGTTGGACTACGAATCCAAAGGTCGCAGGTTCGAATCCTGCTGGGCGCAAGCCAACCTTTCGGGCTATTAGGATTGATAAGCAAGCAACATGTCGCACCGCTCGGGAGAAGGCAACTGGATCTCGCAGTCGTGGAGAGAAGTGTCCTCGGCATTGAGATGGTTTCCGGGTATGATAAGAAAGGGTGTGTTTTTGGCAGGGAGACAAACCAATTTCTCCTAAAAATGTTATGAAAAATATCCTGTCTCTATCAGATACTTTTTTCCTGATGCTCTAAGGCCTCAAAATTGATTATTCAATTTTTCCCGTTATAAATTCCTTCTATATAAGAAAATTTTTGTTGAATCATATTTACATTTAGGGTATGAGTACTTTCGGAAGCAACAAGAATGGAGATGCAACGTGTTTGACTACATCCCAGATTCAACATACTTCATGGGGGTTAGTCGCAAGGGGCTCTTCTTGATACCAGTAAAGACTGATCAATAGCGATAATCTATGAGTGAATAGTAAGGGCAAGGATCTTCGTAAAGGGTTGCAAGTACGTATCAAACGTGACACGAGGGGATAGACATGGTGAAGACGTTAGGGGACATCACTCAGGAACTCAGTGAAAAGGTATTGGCGCCGGCCAGGGCCGAAGCCGATGAGCTTGTTCAAAGCGCCAGGAAGCAGGCAGATGCCTTGGTAGCCGAGGCTAAGGCCGAAGCGGAAAAAATCAGGGCAGCCGCCAAGGCCGATGCAGAGAATGTCCGGAAGCAGATGCAAGTCGACATGGATACGGCTGCTAGAAACTTCATCATCATGGTCAAAGAGAAGCTCCAGACTGCTGTTGTGGCGCCCGTCGTGGAAGGCGAGATCAAGACCGCCCTTGGCGATACGGATTTCCTCAAGCGCATGATCGAGACTCTTCTGGCCGGGTTCGTCAAGAACCAGGGCCGTGAACAGCCGATTGAGATCCTCCTGCCCAAGAAGGATCAGGCAGAACTGGAAGCTTGGTTCAACGAGAAATTCAGGGAGAAGGCTGCCGGGGACCTGGTTGTGCAGTTCACCGACAAGATCACCTTCGGTTTCCTTATGGGTGCGAAGGGCCAGGGCGCCTATTTCAACTTCAGCTCCGGTCTCGTGGAGGCATTCTCGAATTTCTGCTCGCCGCGTTTCCGCAAACACTTCCTTGCCGGTGAGGAGTCGTAGGGGGCATGAGCAATTACTATTTCCTCATGTGTCTGCTCCCCGCATTGCCTGACACGCTGGGAGATAAAATGCCGATGAAAATCGGCGAGATAGCAGGCATCGTCGGGAGAAACGTCCATCCGGAAGATCTCGAGGCAGCCTGCGCGCTTCTCCACGGCACGGACGTCTTCAACTGGGAGCAGAAGGACCAGGGGCGAGACATCTTTCTGGAGGGGGGTCTCCTGTCGCGGCAGGACATAGCGGATAACATCAACCTCCCCAATTATATCCGTATCTTCCGCGAGGAAAGGGAGCGGGGCATCTATCGCCCTTACATCTACGATCGGCTCTGGGAGCTCTATTACAGCTATGCGTATGGCGTCGCGCAGCGATTCGAATGCCGCTTTTTGATCGACTACCTGTCTTGGGAGATAGAGCTTCGCTCGGCCTTGACAGCCATGCGGATCAGGGAGGAAGGCGGCGTTCTGGAGGATCACGCTATTCTGGATACCTTCCGCCCTCGTGATTTCTCCAATCTCATAACACAGCTCAAGAATCAGAGAGACCCTCTTGGGGCGGAACGGTACCTGGATGAGGAACGCCTGCGGCAGATCAGTCGATGCGAAGGAATAGCGCCCTTCTCCATCGATGCCCTGCTCGCATACGTTGCGCGTGCGGCGATCTACTCCCGCTGGGAAGCGATCACCCAGGATTTCGATATAGAGACATATCTGTGGCACGGAGGCTCGATGTGAATGGTCCAACACACGGTCGGATTGTAGCGGTAAACGGTCCTCTCGTTACCTGCGAGGTGGATGAAGGCCGGGAGGTTCTCCAGAACGAGGTTGCCTATGTGGAGGTCGGCGGGGTGCGCCTGAAGTCTGAGGTCATCCGGATCCGAGGCAGGCAGATCGATCTGCAGGTCTTCGAAAGCACCACGGGATTGAAGGTCGGCGATAGCGCAGAATTTTCCGGTGAACTGCTCGCGGCGACACTGGGCCCCGGTATGCTGGGCATGATCTACGACGGTCTGCAGAACCCCCTCGGAGAGCTGGAAAACGACCAGGGATTCTTCCTGAGGCGCGGGCAGTACCTTCCTTCTCTGGATCAGAAAAGGCTCTGGGATTTCGAGCCTATGGTCCAAGCCGGGGCACAGGTACGGGCTGGGCAGTACCTGGGCAAGGTGACGGAAGGCATTTTCCCGCATCCCATCATGGTGCCGCTCGTACTTCTGGGGACCTGGGAGGTAAAGGAGATCAGGTCTGCCGGGCAGTACACGGTAAACGACACCGTGGCGATCCTCAAAAGCATCGATTCGCAAACCCAGCAGGAAGTCAATGTGACGCTCAAGCAGGAGTGGCCCGTCAAGCGGCCCATGCGTATCTATGAAGAGCGCCTGCTGCCGGACACCCAGCTCCTGACGCAATGCCGCCTGATCGACATCTTCTTCCCACTGTCGGAGGGCGGAACTGCCTGTATCCCCGGTCCCTTCGGCGCAGGCAAGACCGTCTTGCAGCAGATTATCTCTCGGTACGCCGAGACGGACATCGTGATCATCGTGGCCTGCGGTGAACGGGCCGGAGAGGTTGTGGAAACGATTCGCGAGTTTCCGTTGCTGGAAGACCCGAAAACCGGCAAGTCACTGATGGACCGCACAGTCATCATCTGCAACACCTCGTCCATGCCCGTGGCTGCCCGTGAAGCATCCATCTATACGGGCATAACGCTCGGAGAATACTACCGGCAGCTGGGCCTCAAGGTACTGCTGCTGGCGGACAGCACCTCCAGGTGGGCGCAGGCGCTGCGTGAGACATCGGCCAGAATGGAAGAGATTCCCGGCGAAGAGGCGTTCCCGGCCTATCTGGAAAGCCGTATCGCCGCAGTCTATGAACGCGCGGGGAAGGTCCGCCTGAACACCGGCGAGACCGGTTCGCTGACCTTGATCGGAACGGTTTCTCCAGCGGGCGGCAACTTCGAAGAGCCAGTGACTCAGAACACGCTCAAGGTTGTTGGAGCCTTCTATGGGCTGTCTCGGGCCCGGTCCGACCAGCGCAGGTACCCGGCTATCGACCCCCTGATATCCTGGAGCCTCTACATCGAGCAGATGCAGGCGTCGCTCAATACGCGCCACGAGAACTGGGTCGATCTCGTGAAAAAGGCCCACAACACGATCTTCAAGGGCAATGAAGTCCGCCAGATGATGCTGGTTGTCGGCGAAGAGGGCATGGGACTGGACGACCTGGTCGTCTATCTCAAGTCGGAGATCATCGATGCCGTCTGCCTGCAGCAGGATTCATTCGATAAGGTCGATCAGGCCACGTCGAGGGAGCGACAGATATCCGACTTCCTGCTGCTCATGGAGATGGTGGACCATCCCTTCGTGTTTGAGTCCAAGGAGCAGGCGAAGGCCCAGATGACCCACCTGCAGAACCTGTTCTTCCAGTTGAAATACTGTCCCTTTGAAGGGGATGACTACCGGCGTTACCGGTCGGAAATTGAGTCCATTCTTAATGGCAAAGGAGTTAGTCATCCATGATTATGGAACATTCCAGAATCGTCCGCGTTCAGGGTGATATCATTGCGGTGCCTGCAACCGACATCGCATATGGTGAACTGGCTACTGTCAGGAGCCGCAGGGGCGTATCCCTGGCCCAGGTCATACGCCTGCGGGGAGGAGAGGTCTTTCTGCAGGTATTTGCCGGATCTCGCGGTGTTTCCACCGGCGATACGGTCCGATTCCTCGGTCACCCCATGCAGGTGGCATTCGGCGACGCACTGCTGGGACGGATCTTCAACGGATCGGGTGAACCCATCGACAAGGGCCCAAATCTCCATGCGTTGCCCCGCATAAGCATCGGGGGACCATCGGTCAACCCGGTAAGGCGCGTAATTCCCCGGGGGTTCATCGAGACACGGGTTCCCATGGTCGATGTGTTCAACCCGCTTGTGGAAAGCCAGAAACTGCCCATTTTCGCCGCAGCAGGCGAGCCCTATAACGAGCTTCTCGCCCGCATCGGCATGCGCGCCAACGCCGACGTGGTCATCCTGGGCGGCATCGGCCTCAAGCACGACGAATACCTGAAATTCCGGATCGCCTTCGAACAGGCGGGTGTGCTGTCCCGGACGATCATGTTCGTCCACACCGCATCCGACCCTGTGGTGGAACGGCTGCTGGTTCCCGACATGGCTCTCGCCGTGGCAGAGCAGTTCGGTGTGCAAGGCAAGCGAGTGCTGGTATTGCTTACCGACATGACCTCATTTGCCGACGCATTGAAGGAGATTGCCATCTCCATGGACCAGGTTCCTTCGAACCTCGGCTATCCGGGTTCGCTGTACAGCGATCTTGCATCGCGCTACGAAAAGGCCGTTGACTTCGATGGTGCGGGCAGCATCACGATCCTGGCCGTTACTTCCATGCCGGGCGACGACGTGACGCACCCTGTTCCTGACAACACGGGGTACATCACCGAAGGTCAGTTCTATCTGCGCAACGGGGTCATCGAGCCCTTCGGGTCGCTGTCGCGTCTGAAGCAGCTCGTCATCGGCAAGGTTACGAGGGCCGACCACGGCTACATCATGAACAGCATGATCCGCCTGTTCGCCCGCAGCCGCGAGGTGGAACAGAAGCTGGCCATGGGTTTCGACAAGACGCCCGACGACGAACGCTATCTCAAGTATGGGCGTTTGTTCTATGAGCGGTTCATGGATTTGAATGTCGATCTGGGCATCAACGACGCTCTCGACTTGGGATGGAAGACACTGGCAGAGTGCTTCCGGCCAGACGAAGTGGAGATCAAGCAGGAGTTCATAGACAAGCATTGGCCGGCCTGATGGACCGGAGGGAATGACCATGGCGGAACGCATCAAACTGAACAAGATATCGCTTCGGAGCCAGAAGCAGAAGCTTGCCATGTATCAGCGGTTCCTCCCGGCGTTGGAGGCGAGAAAGCAGCAGCTCATGATGCAGCTGGCTGCTGTGCGCGCTCAGATCACGGAACAGGAAGCCCGGCTGCAGGAGCTCCTTGACGAGATCAGGACATGGGGGGCCCTGTACGGGGTGATGGGCCCGATGCTGAGGTACTTCATCGAGGTCAGAGAGATCAAATCGTCAGTCGTGAACGTAGCAGGGCTCAAGGTACCGAGGTTCCACGGCATTACATTCAACGATCCATCATACAGCTATTTCGCCACGCCGCCGAGCTTCGATCAGGTTCTGCTAAGGAGCCGCGAGGCTATCGAGTGCCGCGAGGCCATTCGCATGCTCGTAGAGGGAGAAAAGGTCCTCTTCGAGGGATTTCGCAAGACGAGTCAGCGCATCAACCTGTACGAGCAGCGCCTGATTCCCGAATGCCGGGAGGCGATCCGCAAGATCGTGGTCTATCTTCAGGACCAGCAGGCGGCGGGAGTCGGGGTGGCCAAGGTGGCAAAGCGCCTGGCAGAAGCTGCAATGCTCGAAGAAGCAGGTGCTTAGGGCGGTACGGGTATACATGCGTTCGGGCATATAGATAAGGAGCAGGGACGTGGCCATAGTTAAGATGATGAAGGTATTCATTGTCGGACCTGTCGATGACCAGGTGGAAACCATCCATCTTCTCCAGTCACTGGGTGTGGTGCACGTGGAGCCGGCTTCAGAGATGGCAGATGAATACGAGAAGAAGAACAGCGCCGTTCTTTCCCAGGTCCAGAGGCTTAACAGGATCATAGAGGAGTTGGCCCGCTTCAAGGGCCGGACGGCCGTTACCCCGATCGCTGTTGCCGATGAAGAGCTGACAGCCTATGCGGAAGAGAAGCTCCAGGCTTTTCAGGACAGGGATCTGCGGGTCCAATCGCTCCAGAGGATGATAGCCGAGCTGAGGCCATGGGGGAACTTCGATCTTGCACATATCCGTGCCCTCGAGGCTTCGGGAGTACACATCCGCAGATATCGCATGGACGCAAAGAAGTTTGAAGACTTCCAACCTCCTGAAAATGTGATGATCGAGGTGGCCGATCGCAAGAGAGAGGTGCTGTTTTACACACTGAGCTTCGATGAGCCGCAGGAAATACCCAATGCCACCATGCTGAGCTGGCCTGAGAAAGGACTCGACGATGCCGAGGCGGAGCTCGGCAGATGTAAGGAGCAGATAGAGTCGCTCTCTGCGGAATTGGCCAGCATCGCCGAGCGCGCAGAGGCTATCAAGAAGCATTGGATAGCCGCCCTCAATGAGGTGGCCTTTACCGGTACGATGGCCACTCTGCACCGGGATCCCCATCTTTTCGGACTGCAGGGTTGGATTCCCCGGGATCAGGAGCCGACTCTCCACAAGAAACTCGAAGAAAGCAAGCTGCCGCTGCATGTCGTGACCCGCGAGCCGTTCGAAGAGGAGGAGCCTCCGATTCTGATACGCAACAACTGGTTTGTCCAACGCATTCTGCCGCTGCAAAGCCTTTACGGCTTCCCCAAGTATCGCCACCTGGATCCCTCGCCATTCTTTGCTTTCTTCATGGTGATGTTTTTCGGGATCTGCCTGGGTGATGCCGGCTATGGCCTCATGCTCTATCTGATCGGCTATCTCATGGGAAGGAAGTGGGGCGGCAGGACGGAGATAATGGACTTGGTGGTAAGGCTCATCAAGGCCTTTGGCGTTGCAGCGATTATCATGGGGGCCCTGACCGGTTCCGTGTTCGGGTATGGTTTTGAAGACCGGAGTTGGATCCTTCTGGACCTCGACGTGAACGCCGGCAACCCTATGGTCCTGTTCTATATTTCTCTTGGACTGGGCGTTATCCATCTGACTCTGTCATATCTGATGGGCATTGCTCAGGCTGCTTATTTCCATGAAAAAATGCAGAAATTGGGCGTCATGTTTGTCCTATGGGGTGGCGCACTTCTGATTGCACGCAGCATCTGGTTCGGAGCCCCTGACATGATGTTGAATCTCCCGCTGTATTATGGCGGCATAGGACTCCTGGCCTTTGGAATACTCCTGACGCTCCTGTTTCCGAATGACAGCAAGAAATGGGCGGCAAGGCTGGGTGTGGGGCTCTGGAACGTCTACGGCCTCACGGGCCTGGTAGGGGATCTCCTGTCATATGCCCGTCTCTTCGGGCTCGGCATCGCCACCGGGTCGGTCGCAGCCGTCATGAATCAGCTTGCGGGCATGGCGTACGAGGGTTTGGGCCCGGTCATAGGGGGACCGTTTGCGCTTATCATTATTATTTTTGGACATGCCTTCAACCTCGCGCTGGGGATTCTGGGCAGCACCGTTCATTCTGCCCGTATGCATTTCGTAGAGTCCTTCAAGAACTTTTTCGAAGGTGGGGGAATCGAATACAAACCATTCAAGATCGAAAGGGGTTCTTTATGAGCAACAAGGGAACATGGATATTTGGAACGGGGGTTTTGACACTGTTGCTGGTTTGCCTGGTTTCTCCGGCTTTTGCTCAGGCTGAGGTGGTTGCTGCCGATATAAGCCCGATGATCGCGAAGATCTTCATCGGTTTGGGCTTGTCATTGGGCCTTGCCGGGTCGGCCGTTGGTCTCTCCATAGCTTTCCAGGCACTGCTGGGTGGAGGATCCGAGAACTTCTACAAAAATATCGCTGTGGCCCTGATGCCTTCTTCCCAGGGAATCTACGCCATCGTGGTCCTGTTCACGAATATGGACGCGATGACTACAGACCCGTATACGGCTGCCGGGAAGGGTGCCATCATGGGGCTTGCCATGTTCCTGAGCGCCTGGTACCAGGGCGTGGTATGCGCGGCAGGCATCCGCAGCATCCTCGAGGGCCGGAACACATTGGCCAACGCACTCGTATCGGGCGCCATGCCTGAGACATATGCGGTGTTCGCGCTGGTCATGACCTTTATCATGAAGTAGAGATGAGGATCATATCGGCATACATGCGTGTATTATGATCAGAATATTCCTCAGGGAGCCGAAAGACCTTTCGAGGGCCTCTTTGATGAGCCTGCGCATTTCAGCGATCTTGGAGACCGAGCAACGTTTCGGCTCCCTGAAGGGTAAAAATAATCCTGTGTCTTGTAATTTTCCTTTACGTCATAATTTATCCGTTTTGTATGGAGAATAGGTTCTCTTGGAAGTACCTGGATTACTCGAGAGGTTTTTGTTCCCACAATAGATTTTTGTAATGGCAATATGCAGTGACATCTTGAGAGATCACACGGAATAGACCGGCGTGATTGCCTGCTCCGATAGCTTCTGCACAAGGGTATCGAACCTCCGCAGGAGCCGGCATCGCACTCAAAGAACCTTACAGACGTGAATCAAGCAGGGCGGTGTCAGACGACTGAGTGAATATGGGTTCTGTTTTCCAGCAGAAACCCCAATGCCAGAAAAACGAGCACAACATGCCGGTGCCAGCCGGTCCATGTTCTTCCTTCGTGATGAAGAAGTCCCAGGTCGTGAATCATGGTGTTCCTGCAGGCCAGAGCGTCCCGGCATGCTGCTGTTGCACGCGCGATATCCTCCAAGCCGAACCCTGTGGGGTGATTGCCCAGATAATACCGGTATCCGTTTGCGGCTCCTCGAGACACGCCAGGCCGGCGGACAAGCCAGACAGGCTCGTGGAGAACACCTTCCCGGTATCCTTCGGCGGGCCATACCCGAACAGATTGTAACCGGGATGATGTATCCGAGGACGTTCCGCTGCCGGCCGTGTGGGTATCAACAGTCACCTTCCCCGACCATATGGCTTCCTCGCTGGCCGAGACGGGAGGCGTGTCGGCATCCAGGATTCGATGGCGCTTTCTCGGCCTTCCCCTCCCTCGCTTCTTGGGCTTGTATTCTCTCAAAACAGGCCGCTTTGTGAAGAACGTAGTCTCCGGCGGGATTTCCAGAATATAGCGCAGGCCGCGAACATCGAGCGCATCTCTGAATGCCGCGATTCTGCCGATGGAGGCACCGGCGGTTACCATGGACATTCCCAGCTGATGGTGTACAGCGAGATCCACCTGCGAGATCGCAAGCTCCCACCTCTCTTGATGGCGGATACGCGCGGGGATCCCTACCTTTTGTCTCAGGTGTCGGAATTCCTCGTTTCGCGGCCTGGCCCAGAATGTGGGCACATAAAGGTCCATGGCCCAGGGAAAGGCCAGACCGGGCACTGCATACACACTCTCGGCGGCTGTCTGGCTGCTGATCATGCGGCCGGTTTCATCATTGTACTGCCGCGCCACGCACACACTGTGATTGCCTCGTTTAGGGAAAATAGTCTGCCCGATAACCAGAACTCCTTCACGGCCGGAGAAGAGATCGACCATGCGTTCGCGGTAGGCCTGCAGCACACCGTGATGATCCCAGACCGCCCGATTGAGCAGGCGCTGGAGTGATCGTGCCGGTACCCCCAGCCGTTGCGCCATGGGTTCCACTGATTTCCGGCCGCCCTCAGTCAGAAGCCCCTGGATATATCGGGCGGCAAGCATCCGGGCTTCGGCGCGGCCGAAGAACCTTCCATACGGAGCAAGATATGTCTCGATATCGGAAAGGCAGGGGGTTCCTCCCATGAACTTTCATGTATCACAGCTGAAAAAAAATACCACGCAATAAGTGTCGTAGTAGCATGTAATTGATTATAATGATAATATTAATAGAAATATACAATACTTACGACTTGACATTTTATGATTACGCACTATTGTAGGACTGACACGTATTGACACGAGCGGAACCATTATGCTTGGGATTGAATAGTTCTTTTGTGTTTTGCAACAGAAGAGAACAATACACCCAAGAGGAAGCGCAAACCATGAAGATGTTCGTTGCATTCGATGACACCGATAACATTGATTCCGAGATCGGCACTGGAAAACTTACCCGGTGGTTCGAAAAGGAGCTGCCGGAAGGCTGCCGCCTGTGGGGCGTGGTGAGACAGCAGCTGCCGGTTATGGACGAGATCCCGTACACATCGCACAACTCTTCGGCGTGCGCCATTATCGACGCCCCGAATCAGTCGGTCGTTGCCGAGCTGATAAACCGCGCCGTCGATCATGTGCTGAAGCACTGCGCTGTCGGGAGCGATCCCGGCGTCTGCGTCGCATGTGAAGACGACCCTGCTCTCGCCGGGCTCATGGAGTTCGGCCTCAAGTGCTCGAGGCAGCTGGTAACACAGAAAGAGGCCATGAATGCCTGTGCAGGCGTTCACCTCTCCGGCCACGGCGGCACCAATGACGGCATTATCGGCGCAGCGGCGGCAGTGGGGTTGTGCGCGTACGGCAGAAGCGGCCGGTTCATCGAATTCGGCAGGCTGCGCGATTTCCCCCCGCTGGTGAGCGTTTCCGAGCTGGAAGCCCACGGCATAATGGTGATCTCGGCCGACCGGGAGGCGCTGACTCCGGCGCCGCAGGACATTGTCGACACCCAAGGCTGGCTCAGGCCGCGATTGTGGGACGGCAGGGTGCTGCTCCCGGTCATCAAAAACGGCGGCCAAACGTGGGAAACACTGGCCAAAAAGCACAGGAAAAAGGAGGATTGAGCAATGGCAGGCGTAATCTTTTACCGCGAACGGAGAAAGATTGCCGAGGGCGAGAAAAAGCCCCGGTACCATCTGGTGGCGTCAGCGGGTGCGGATCTGAAAATCCATGCCAGGCACGTTCGGAAGAGCGAGCTCGAGCAGATCGCCCGGAAGATGGATGCAGAGCTCGTAGAGCTCACCGGCGGCGAAAAGAAGATGAAGTAATCAATGCCCGGCCACTTCCGGGCTGTCAGGGCCTTCCGCATGGACCGCTTCATGCGGAAGGTTTTCTTTTTTGTTCCCAGCCGGGCCGTTTCGTAAGGCAATCCCACTATTTTTTCTGAAACATCCTCAAACTGTTTGACACACGCCGGGCGCGGGCTATTTTTATTATGTATCACCATGTACGCGCTGTCGCTCCCGGGCAAAAACTCACAAAGGAGGGATCAGAATCATGGCAGGAAAGATATTTTATCGTGAACGGCGCAAAGTGAAGGAAGAGGAAAAAATGCCCCGCTTCAATCTGGTTGCAGTCGCAGGTGTCGATCTGAAGATCTTTGCCAAACACATGCGAAAGAGCGAGCTGGAGCATATCGCATCCGAGCTCGGTGCGGAGCTGATCGCTCTCAAACGCGGCGAAAAGCATGACGAAGAAGTAGAAGTCTAGAACAGCCCGAACGATACACGGCACACGAAGGAGAACCCATGGCACTGATACGCGAGAAGGATGGAAAGAGACTCCATGTGAAGAGCAAGCTCATGGGTGAGAGTCTCATCAGCAAGGATCTGCTCAAGAGAATGAAACTGGCGCCTCAGACCAGGTTGTTTCCCGAGGTCGACATACTCAAGATAGGCGGCCAGTCCATATGCGACCGGGGCATCAAGGCTCTGCCGTCTGTCGTCAAGGAGATCGCAGCGAACAAAGACAGCTACAAGATCCTCGTCACTGCAGGCGGCGGGACGAGGAGCCGCCATATCTACAGCATCGGCCTCGAGCTCGGCATGCCCACCGGCATCATCGCCAAATTCGGCAGCAGCATATCCGAGCAGAACGCACTGCTGCTCGCCACACTGCTTTCTCCCTGGGGGGGGGTGAAAATCGGGCACGACGATGTGGTCAAGCTCCATACATATTTTGCCACCGGCTGCATTCCCATCATGCACGGCATGCCGCCGTACGACTACTTTGCAGTCCCGGTCAAGGGGAGGATTCCCCCTCACCGCACAGACGTCGGTACCATCATTCTCGCCGATCTCATCGGAGCCAGGTCGTGCATATTCGTCAAGGACGAGAACGGTCTCTACACAGACGACCCGAAAAAGAACCCGGATGCGGATTTCATCAACGAGATCGGTGCGCGGGAACTTATGGAGAGAGACCTGGTGGATCTGATCATCGAGCGGCCCTGCATTGATATTCTTCAGACGAGCGAGGTGATAGACAAGATCCAGATCATAAATGGGATGGAAGAGGGGAACATCACCCGGGCCCTGGCAGGAGAGCACGTCGGCACCATAATTTATAAAGAATGATGCGGTTGCAGTGATCAGGACGTCGCTGTGGGGCCGGAAGTGTTTCCGCTGTGATGATCCCTTCGCGGATATGGTGCGGTATTCTTCCCGCAAGAGTCGAATGATATCCTTCACCCCTTTTCTGCAGGCTGATTGCGGCTTTTCTGCGTGACTGTGTCCCCTGCCGCGCTCCCGGTGGCTGTATGACCGAAAGAGAATCTTCCAGCTGCAAGCCCGGAAAGATGAGAGAGGTTCTCTCGTCCTGGATCGAGAGGACGAGGTCGTCACCCGTGGTAGATCGGTTCAGAAAGCGGCATCCCGCACTGTCCGAGTTCATCGAGAGAAGATTTTCACCTCATGTATACTTGGGCCTCTACCTGACGGTGGGCCTGCTTTTCAGTGCTTTGTTCATATGGATATTCGTGAGCATAACGGACGAGGTTCTGGAATACGACACCCTGGTGGCGATCGATCACCGACTGACCGCCCATATCGACTCCATCCGGTTTCCTCTGGCCGACAAGGTGATGGGCTTCGTGACGCTCCTGGGCGGCGGGCACGTGCTGACGCCGATGGTGCTCGGGATTGCGGCTGTTCTCCTTTGGGCGCGGAAATACATTCTCGCCGCGGGCTTTCTCATTGCAAACGCGGGAGGATCACTCCTCGTTGTCGTATTGAAGGTGGTGATCCGTCGCGACAGACCCTTTATGGAATACACCCGGTTCGACGCCGCCGGGTTCAGTTATCCGAGCGGACACGCCATGATGGCCGTCATATTTTACGGAATGCTGGCCTATCTCCTCATCAGGGCCGTGCACATGGAAAGGCTGCGGGTCGCCATCGTGTGCGTAACGGTGTTCGTCATTCTGGTGATCGGGCTCAGCAGGGTCTACCTCGGGGTTCACTACATCAGCGACGTGGCTGCAGGCTTTGCAGGAGGCCTGTTCTGGCTGAGCATCTGCATAACCGGGCTCGAGGTATACCGGGCCAAAACAGGAGAAAGGACCGGAGCCGATACCGGAATGCCCGATTAGCCCTCCTGTCCGATGTTTTCCGCTCTGCCCGGCCTTTTCCTCAATCCGATGCCGCACACAAACCATTCGCTCCATGGCTGTTCCGGCAGCAGAGGCTGATCGCACTTCGCAGGAAAAAACCCTGCTGCCGGATTGAGGCAGGTGCTCCACCGTCATCTGATTACGTGTCACAGTCCAAAGCTCTGCAGGCACATCACCGATCAGAGCGGTCTCCATGGTCAATCCTTGCACTGGTCTGGCAGCGTGATGTTTTCGCACGGGGCTGACCGATCCGGCAGGCAGGGGCGCAGAGGCTGGATGAGGATCCCGCCGGCGCTTCACGCCCGGCCGTCAAGACATCCCAATTCCGCCGGTCTCGGGCGTCTAACCCCTGCGCTCGATCCCTGCCCAGAATCTGTCCTCGAGGTCCTTCTTCCGCATCTTGCCGTCAATGTGGCGGGGAAGGGCATCGACTATCTCCACATACCGGGGGACCTTGAACCCCTGGAGGCTCTGCTGCTTGCAGAAGTCGATGATCTCATCGGCGCAGACACTCTGGCCGTCCTTGAGCTGCACGATGGCTGCAGGGACCTCTCCCAACTCCTTGTGCGGATAGCGGATGACCGCCACGTCCAGGACCTTGGCGTGGCGTTTGATGGCGGTCTCGATCTCATTGGGAAAAATGTTCACCCCACCGGTGATGATCATTTCCTTGTTTCTCCCTGTCAGATACAAAAACCCGTCCTCGTCCATATGACCCGTGAGCCCGTCATCGAACCAGGTGAGCCCGTCAATGACCCTGAGTGCTCCGCCCGCCTGCTCGGGCGAGCCTTCGTAGTTGAGGTTCAGTGTCGTCAGGCTCCGGATCATGACATGACCGTCTCCCCCCGGGGGGCACCAGTGCCCGGTTGCAGGGTCGTAAATCCTTGTCTCGGCGCATCGCGCTTTCCCGACGCTCTCATAGCGCCTGAGGTTTTCCTCGTAGTCTTGAGGGAGGAGCACCGTGGCGACAGCGGTCTCTGAGGAGCCATAGAACTCGGTGAAGACATTTTTATGGCAGCCCCGGGAGCGGAAATACTCGTTCGCGGCCTTCTTCAGCTCCGGAGTGGCGGGTGCTGCGGCGCAGATGAGAGTGTGCATGGTGCTCAGGTCATAGCGGTTCTTTATCTCATCGGGCAGGCTCAGGATCTTTTCCAGCATGGCGGGCACCACGAATACCCAGTTGATACGCTCATTCTCGATGAGGCGGAGAAATTCGCATGGGTCGAACTTTTTCATGATCACGCCCGTGCCGCCCAGCAGGATGAAGGGCACCCATGCGGCAATAGTGCCCGCATGGTAGAGAGGGCCCGGGATGAGACAGCGCATGTTCTTCGTGACAGGATCGGAGATCTCGGTGCCGCCGAAGTAGTACATGAAGCTGAACTGGAGAGCCATGAACCGCAGATATTCTTCCAGAGGGACATCGGGCGTGGCGGCGAGGTCGCTGAAGGCATAGCCGATGCTGTCGAAGTAGTTCACATTCTTGGGTGTGCCCGTTGTGCCTCCGGTGTAGGGGTTGAGCGCCACGATAAAGCGGATATCGGGCATGCCCCCGGACGATTGCCTGATCAGGTCTTCATAGGAGATCATACCCTCAGGGGCGCTGTCTCCTGTCACGATACAGTGCTCAACCGTGGGGATGCGGTCTCTGATCGCCAGCACCTCCGGCACGAACTCGCTGCTCAGAATCAGCGCCCTGGCCCGGGTGGCGTTGATCGCATCGATGAGGTCCTCGCGTCCCATGTGCCAGTTGAGAAAGGGCATGGGGCACCCGATCAGGGAGCAGGCGAAGAATGCCTCGAAGAACTCGTTTCCGTTGTAGAGCAGCTCCGCACAGCGGTCTTTGGGCCTGAGGCCGAGCGACTGCATGCCGTTTGCCAGCCGCATGATCCTGGCCTTCATGTCCGCATAGGTGTACCTTCGTGTTTCCGATATGAGTGCCTCGCGGTCTCCGAACACCTCCCACAGCGATACGAGAAAGTGGGGTGCAAGGTTCTCGAGCCTGAAGGAAAGGAGAGACCGCAGTGAGCGCAGGTGCCCGGCCTTGCTCCCGGTGTTTAGGAGGATGCGCAGCGTGCTCAGCCCGCCCCACTGCTTGAAAAATGTTCGCAGCAGACCTCTGGCCTGCTCCATGGAGGCGAGCGAGGGCAGGGCCCTGATAACCTGTCCGAATCCCTTCTTCTGCATGGAATAAACCTCCCCGTGGAGTGAGAACACTATCGGGAAATATTTCGCCGTCTGGAAAAAAGACCGGCTCTTCCCGATACACAACAGCGTTTCAAACATGGAGCGGCCTGTGGCTCCGGCACAGATCCAAGGGTAAATCCGGGCATATGAAATACCGGATCCTGCCCGGATGATGACATGAGTCAGCCCCCGGCCTGGGAGAGAGCACCAACTCGATTACAAGATAATATAGTACTAATATAATACAATAAGCTCAATATCAACGGTAAATTGGCCCGTCAACGGGGGCCCGCAGCCGGTGCATGCGGTGCCCCCGTTTCCCGGGAAGACGTGTCACTCCTGCATATTATTTGGAGGCAAATCCGGAGGAATCGGATAGATACCTCTTGCGGAGCTCCTTTTTATCGATCTTGCCTACGCTGGTCTTGGGGATGGCCTCCACGATCTCGTAGGAGTCTGGGATTCCGTATCTGGGGATCTTCCCGTCCATGGCGCATTTTTTCATGAAGCTTCTGAGCACCTCTTCGTTGATCCCGTCACCGATGAACTCGGGCTTCAAGGTCACGAGCATCTTGGGCCGCTCCCCCCACTTGGGGTCCGGAACGCCGATGGCGGCGGCTTCGGCGACGGCCTCGTGCATGCTCATGGTGTTTTCCAGGTCGAGCGATGATATCCACTCGCCGCCGGTCTTGATCACGTCCTTGAGCCGATCCGTGATCTGGATGTAGCCCTGCTCGTCGATGTGTGCCACGTCTCCGGTATGGAGCCAGCCGTCGCGCCAGAGCTCCTGCGAACGCTCAGGGTCCTTGAAGTAGCCTTCGGTGGCCCAGGGCGAACGGATGACGATTTCCCCGGTGCTCTCGCCGTCGTGGGGCAGGAATCTTCCTTGAGAGTCCGCAATCTCTACCTGCACGAGCGGTATGGGGAGGCCTGTCCTGATGACGACATCGCTCTTCTTCTCGTTGTCCCAGGAGAGCATGTGGGGCTTGAGGTTGGCCACACTGATGACCGGGCAGGTCTCGGACATGCCGTAGCCCGCCATTATCCTGATCCCCAGATCGAGCGCGGATCTGGCAAGTCCCTTGGACAGCCGTGCGCCCCCGATGATCACCTTCCAGCTCGTGAGGTCGACCTTTTTCGCCACCGGGCTCTCAACCAGCATCTGCAGGATCGTGGGCACGCAGTGCGAGATGGTGACCTTCTCCCCCAGGATGAGCTTCAGCAGCATCTCAGGCTCGTATTTGCCCGGATAGACCTGCTTCACCCCCATCATGGTGGCGAGATAGGGAAAGCCCCAGGCATGGACATGGAACATCGGCGTGATGGGCATGTAGACATCGATGGAGGAAAACCGCATGGGTGTCTCATGGCAGCCGAACATGATGCCTATGCTCATGGTATGGAGCACCAGCTGCCGGTGAGTGAACATCACACCCTTGGGCAGGCCGGTCGTTCCGGTGGTGTAGAAGGTGGTGGCCTTGGTGTCTTCAGGAACATCCGGGAAGTCGTACAGGGGCGATGCCTTGGCAAGCAGGTCTTCGTACTCGCCGTCGATGTCTGACGCGGCCTGGAGCCGGTCCTGATCTTCTGTGATGAGGACGACCTTTTCGACATTGCCGAGCCTGTCTCTCACCGAGTCGAGCAGAGGAAGGAAATCTTCATGGACAATAACCACGCGAGCCTCCGAGTGATTGACCGTGTACTCGATCTGCTCGGGCGAGAGCCGCCAGTTCACCGTGAACAGGACAGCTCCCATCATGGGTATGGCAAAGTAGCACTCGAGGTAGCGGTGAGAGTCGTAGTCCAGAACCGAAACCGTGTGACCCGGTTTCACCCCGAGCGACGACAGGGCGCTTGCGAGCCGGTTGATACGGGTTATGAGATCGCGGTAGGTGTAGCGTACCCTGTCACGGTAGACGATCTCCTGATCCGGCGCCGTATTGCGGGCTGTGAGCAGAAGATGTTTTATGTTCAACTGATACCGGTATGTCTCTCCTGTACGATGCACTTGCGCGTTCATAGTCCCCTCCTTTTCTATGGAATCGTATCAAACATAGTCCATAGATCGTGCAAAGGGCTCGCGCGCGCAATCGGGAACCGGCCGGTTCTTCTGTACCGGGATCGTGGAAAATTCTGTAGGGAGATGACCTACTTTCGGGTTTTCTCTTGGGGTATGTGATCTTCTTCCACCCATTTCATGGCGTAGCGGAGGAGCTCGGTCGCATTTTTTATTCCGAGCTTGTCCTTGATGCGCTCCCGATAGGTTCCGATGGTCTTCGCGCTCAGGTTGAGCCGGTCTGCGATTTCGCTCAGGCCCAACCCCTCGCCGATGAGCCGGAACACCTCCAGCTCGCGGTCGGTCAGGGCATGGACGGGTGATTCCAGGGTGGAGTGCTGGCCTTCCACAAAACGCGTCAGCAGGCTGTCGGTCACGTCTCTGCTTG
>DCDF01000068.1 GCA_002316295.1 Syntrophaceae bacterium UBA1062
TAAATCAGGTCAGTTTCTTTAGCGCCACCCAAAAGGCAAAGAATAATAAATGGATACCTTCCCATTTCCGCATACCTTCTGAGCTTTTTTGTAAATCACCATATAAATCCAAGAGCCTTCTTCTCTGAATTGTCATGTAAGCTCATGATCTTCAAGAGATATTTGATATTCCGCACACCTCTTTTTTGCTGCAGATAACTTTATACATATTATCATGGAGATAGAATAAAATGGGAATTCCCTGTCAGGTCTGCGGAGCACTTTTTGAAACCCGAACATCAGTTGTCTCCCCAATCAGTACACATGATACTCCTCGTCAGGATCAATAAAAATACCCTTGCCGATGATATCTGGGATATAAGCCGCACATTTCTCGCAGAGCAGGAAATATTTCACGCCGTCGACCTCCGGATCAATGACTGCTTCGATCCTGTTCTTCATCTCGCGCAGTGTCCCGGCTCTGACGTCGAGTTCGAAGATTGATTTTTGCACCCGAACGCCGTAATCTTCCGAGATCTTCGCCACCTGCCGCAGGCGATCAGGGCCGGATATGTCGTAAGCAACAATTATTTTCATGCCTACACAACCATGTAATCGAGCTGGGTGAGCTTCATGCCTTTGCCGGAGATCAGAACCTTCCGAAGGCACCTGCTGCAGATTCTGTATATTCTTACCGAGTCGGTCTTCATGTCGATTTGCGCTGCACAGTAAGCTCGGATGCGCTTTATGGCAGGTTCGTCGAGGTCGCATTCAAAGACGGATTTCTGGGTGTTAAGCCCGAACTCCTTGAGGAATCTGTGCAGCGCCGCCCTTGTGGCATCATTGGAAATGTCATAGGTGATGAGGGTGATCACGGTCCCGCCTCCGATTTACTTCAGCAGCATGGGCTGGTACATGTCAGCCTCGCCCTCGATGACTTTCCTGAAATGACCTGCCTGGTAGACAAGGGCATCGGCATAGGTGAGTTTTCTGTCAGCGGGGGGGTAGAAGAATTCCGTGGTGAGCTTTTTCTCAAAGGCATCAATCACCCGGGAAAAGGCGCCGGGTGTGAGCCTGACAGGATATTTTGCGGTCAAGACTTCCTGTGCAGGCGTTTCCGTCATCCTCTGCTCCGGGAGATCAATGACATCGGGAGCATTGCCGGTATCAGACATGAGGCCTATAGGATCTTTGAGGATGTATTCGATATTATCCTCCTTCGGCGCTTCCTGCACATCATCCTCGGGCTTCTCAACAGTGAAGTCGTCTTTTTTCAGTATCTTCAGATTGAAGAGCGAGAGCGCCAGTGTGTCCGCGATAATCGGCCGGAACTCCTCCATGAGGTCGAGCACCAGGGAGTATCTGCCATAGTCGATGGAGTGCAGGGAGCCCGGATAGGGATCAAGGCCTGCAACCCGAACCGCTGCATAGACACGGTTCATGAGGAATGTATAGAGGAGGGAGAGCACTGAATTGACCGGATCAGTGGGAGGCCTCCTGACACGGCGGGTGAATCCCCAGTCGTCAACGAATCCTTTCGGGAAGGCATCGAAATAAAGCGCTGAGCCTCTTCCTTCATAGCCCCGCACACTGTTGACGGACTCGGCCCTGTCGAGCATCTTCAGGATGTCCATGATCTCTCTGGCCTTGCTTCCGGCAACCGGTATGCCCTTTGTCCTCTTGATGCGCATGAGCACGGTGGCCATGTTCGACAGCTTCCCTGAGACAAATGACTTTGCCGACTTCAGGCAGAAGTTTTCGTCATCGAGGAGCCGCCACTGGCGCTTGCGCAGATAGACATTGCGCGGCTCCTGCGATGCCAGCCTCCCCAGATATCGACCGTTAAAGGTGAGAAACACCACGTCGATGTTGTGCCGCAGAATCTGTGCCAAAGCCCTGTGGGTGATCTCCACATTACCATAGACAAGTATCTGGCTGAGCTTGTAGGTGAAGAGCGTGTGATAGGTGTCGCCGCCCTTTTTCACGAGGAGGTGTCTCCCCTCCTTGATAACCCTCGCTCCCTGGGTTCTGATGTAAACGATCATTCGTAGCTCCTTTTCCGCAAATCCACATCCTCTCTCGCAGGCAGGAAAAAATCCCCACCCGTTTCGCTGAAGGAAAAGGGAGAAGGGGATTGCGGCATGATCATTGAGTTCATATTGAAACAATTCATGGTGTGACCATACCGCCGTACTCGCAAGGCTTGCAAACACCGCAACATTGCCGTCAGGCAATCAGAACATGGGCTGGAGAATGCTCGACCCCCATCAAATATTCTTGTCGCGTACATTCATTATTCAATTGTCGAAGAACAATCTACCAGGGCAGTTCAGGGAATTCTATGAACGTCTTTATCTGCAGGAATTCACATATCGTCTCAAACATGGAATCTATCTCATATTCACTCACCGGCTTGGTGCCGTGAGCGAGTATGGACTGATTCCGGTTGGACTGGATATCTTTCATCTTCTTCAAAGTGGCCTGCTCAAAGAATCTCAATCCTGCATCATGCCCTTTTTCCTTCAGAAATACGAATGTTGCATGAAGGGGCAGCTTCAGCCTGTGGTTGCTAGGGTTCTCATATCTTCTGATAAATTCATGCCTTATTGATTCCGGCACAATATCAGGTTTTACCTCGCTATTGCTGCAATGTGCCATCTCGGTGAAGCACACCTGCCCGTACATCTCAAGTGCCCGATATATACGGGCTGCAGCATCGTCAAAGCGTTTGTCCAACATCCTTCTTCGTGCATTGCTCACAAGGTCTTGCACCAAGCTCATGTCATATTTCTTCTGGGTGCCCGATGTTTTTTCAACGAGGTCTGCAAGAAATGACCTCAAGTTCTGAGTATTCTGTGCAAACACACCTAGAGGAGGATCGGTATATCTTCTTGCATACGATTCAAACTTACGAATGCTTGTCTCGATTTTCCTGAGAGCTGCTCTGTGGATGAACTGTTCCCAGAGAAGGAACGCTTCTGAAAACGATCGCACGAAACCGAAATAGTCGGAAATCCTTGCAGGACACTGCTGGTTCGCGGAACACGCGTCAATGATGCTTATCACCGCCGCATACCTGCGGTGGTTGAAAAGGGCAATGACCTGTCTGCGCTCTTCTTCGGCGTAGATCGACCAGGGACTCATTTCGCTGAACATCTTTTCTTTCCCGTCCACCACAGTACCAAGGCCGTTTTTATCCCGATCTCGGAAATCGCCGCCCACATAGTTGAACAGAAAAGGATGCCCTGTTGTGGCAAGAATGAGCGCTGCGGACATTACCTTCGTCCCGCCGGTATAATCCACCATAACTTCATGCGATTGAGCTCCAAGCGAACTTATCCTGTCGACACATGCGCGGGCGGTCTTGTAACATTCAAAAAGAAGGTTCGGATTCTCGGTGATTTCATAGAAGACTTTCGGCCTGGAGTCGAGTGCGGACAGGACTTCACCTGCGATTTGCGTGGAATCTTGAGAAGTGAAGAAAATTACCTGTTCGGGTTTGTATTTTGCAATGCTTGCCTTCAATGGCTCCGGAGAACCGCCAATAGACATGATCATAACTCTCGGCATTTATCTAGTCCTTGTCGTCGGAGCCCGCATTGGCAAGCAGTCCATCAAGATAATCCCTGCGCTTAAACTTTTTGTATCCCTTGGTTCCGAGCTTGTCCCGTATGGCCCGGGCGATTGCCGCCTTATCCTGAGCATCCGGCAGGGTTTCTATGTTCTGGATGATCGTCCCCAGGCGGCCCTTGTCATCGGGCTTGATAAGGGCAAGCTCGTCCAGGAGTTTTTCTGCTGCGGTCTTCTCTGGAACCGGCGGCTTGGGAGCAGCAGTCGGGGCCGACACTTCGAGAGGCTCTTCTTCCTCAGGGGCATAAGCAGTTTCCGGCGCCGGCCCCGGAACCACGGTGAGCCAGCCAAAGGGATGCATGTTCCGATCGGTGGGCTTTCTATCATCGGCCGACAGCCAGAATGTGGTCGCATGGTCTAGATTTATAGCGGGCTTGTCTTTGCCCCGCATGATCCTGATGCTGCGATGGCCGGCAACGGTCACGCTTTCAGCGCCGCTGTGGCGGCCGATACGCAGCAAAAAACCGCTAGAAGGGATTTCCGGATGAACGCCATTAATGCCGATATGCTCCAGCTCGCGGTTTTCACGCTGAATCTCCTGGCCGTAGAAACGCATTGCAGCGGCTATCAGAGACCTGATCTCCAGCGGGTTTTCAATCAGGTCATCGTGTAGTGGCTTGTTAACAGTAATCACCCCTTCGAACATACTGCCGGGTTCGATGACCTCGAGTATCTGATATAACCCTCTTGCCCCGAACTTCGAGAGCTTCTTCTTTTCATTGACGGCATATACAATCATTGTCTTCACATCACCGACAGGCATGAAGTCTGATATCTTGAGCATGCGCAGGGGGTCGGTGGCAAAATTGCCCCCGTCGAGAAGCTTCTTTTCCAGATCCTTTGCTTGATCTTTGGGTTTCAGCCGATCATCCTTCCGTGCCGGTCTCTCGCCCTGGACCTTATTCAGCCAGGCCGTTCGTAAAGCCCCTTTTATAGATGAGCCAGGGATATAGGGTTGCCCGGTATTGGGATTAAAGGCCGTGCGCGCAATGGCGAACCTGTTGAGCTCCTGCTGAATCTTGCGCCTGTCAGTTGCGGGAAGCTGCATGGTCTCTGCATAATGCGTCAAAAAGCCCTCACACAGCCGTATCTTCCTCCCCGGATGTTTCCTGACACGCATGAACTTGTAGAGTTCCAGCAGGGATTCAATCGTGCCCTTGGCGCAGATGGCGCTGAATCGAATTTTATCCGCAGGAGGGAGCGTACGGATAAAATCGAGCGGATCAAATGTGCAGAGGAACTTATTTTGCTCGTCGACAACAAAGCCCATGGGCTCATACGAATCGTCGCAACCGATATGGATCGGTGCAACGGTGCGGATATGGAACCGGATGTTTTCATCAGGCATAGTTCAGCTCCAGTCTAAAAGGGATGTGGATGGCGTATCCCTGGTGGACGGTTGCGGGCATGGCCTTGGAGATGCCGCTGACTGCGCGACCCAGGTAGGGTTTGTCCAGCACCTTGGGATCAGTGGGAACAAATACCGCGCCCTCGTCGGCCATGATCACCGGGTTCTTGAATGGGCTGGCGCTGGTGGCCAACTGATCGCCATGGCGGCCGTAGCGGATGAAGGGGCGGAAAAATTGGTCGGTAAAAACATCTGATTGCGGGATAACAGGGGAAAGCACATACGCTGCGTTGGCCTGAGCGCTGGCAGGCAAGCCAAGTTCTTCATAATTGACAATGCCGAAGCGCCCGCATCCGATGGATGCATCGGCGCCGAATCCGGTCTGGCCGATACGTTCCACGGCGGTCACGATATGTTCGATATCAGCGGCTTCTTCATCGACTAGAACAAATATCGCTAATTCCGTTTCCGGGTAGTAATGCCGGGATGCTGTGCTGTAAGGCGCAAAACCAACACCCGTGGTCATGCTATGGCGGTTGACGCTGTTGTGGGGCTGGTCGAAATTTATGCAATATGGACCGGAGGTAAAGCCCATGAGATTTCCGGTCACGTGACTGGACTGTGTGGCCGCAAGGTTCGATAGGTCCTGATCATTAAGATAGACAGCCTGGTCAAGATTGAATTCGAGGCCTTCTGCCACGCGCATCCAGGTGCGCTTCAGATTGTCCTTTCTGTTTAGCATGCGGTCACGCAATGAACCGCCCTTATCAGAAAAAAGCACCGAAGGTGGCAGATCCGGGCGTTTCAGCGCATATACCCGTTTGCCGTTATCCAAGAAACATGGCCACGCTGAAGAGAAGATGACAGCAGGCCGCTCGTCATAGCAGGCAATCCATGGTTCAAGCCCCCCGTTCAGAATTGCTCTTTCCCTGGCCGCCTGCCAGCAGAAGCTGCCGAAGATCGTGTCGCCCTTGAGCGGCGTTGCAAAGCCGGAAAAAGGTTCAATGATGATCTCGTAGAGTCTCACGACAGTGTCCCCCGCTTAGAAGGCCGCGACCGTTTCAAATTTTCTCTGCATGTCTGGGTCGCTCAATGTCAGGCTTATCCTGCCGTATCCGCGGCTGCCCGAGCCTCCGAGCGCATCCATGGTGAGCAGTTTGAGGCCTGCGAGCAGATAGTCGAGCAGTTCTTTGTCTTCATCGCTCAATTGCTTGAGGGTTACGCTGAAATCAAAGACCATGCCGGCTGGCACGCGTTCTGAGAAACGCGGATTCTCTGCCGTACCCTTGATACGGTTGATGGAGTTTTCGCTTTTGACCTCGGTCAGCGTCAGGCGTTTTTCCCTTACCAGCGTTCGCGAGTCATTATTCAGGGGACAGTCGGCAAAGGAGGCTCTGGTCGGCCCCAGCTTTACGATCTCTTCACCGGCATCTCCACCTGAGCCGAAAAGCTTTATGATCTTCTCCGCCTCGCCTTTCTGAGCACCTTGCAAGTTCTTAAGCAATGAGGCCTGCACGGGTTTTCCTCCTGTCTGAATCATTAGCCCGCTCTTCATCTCCAGCAGAGAACGCACCTTGCCCTTGATGGATGATCCTGGGATGTACGGCTCCTGGGAATGTGGATGCTTGATGATGGGGTTGTCCGTACCGCCTATGTGCATCTCCGTATCACCGGCACCTATGTGCAATCCGCTTATAAGTTTCATCTGCCCTTTTATTTCATAAATTTTTGTCAGCTTCATGCCTCCCCCCTCTTAATTTTCACCGTACTGCCTGTAATAGCCCATGAATGCTTCGAAGAAACTTGCGAATACATCTAGGTCCCGCGGATTATGAACTTGCCTTATGCATGTCCTGATAAAATCATCAAGAAATGCCTTAGACACTTTTTCTTTTCTGCCATACGCGTATGCTGCCTTCGCGATAAGCATGTTTACAAAGGGTTGAATATTCTCCCACGATTCCGAACTTGTCTTGGCGCGTGAATTCCATAAGACAACCTCATCATAGAACTTACGAATCTGGCTTCGTTTATTTGAATCTCTTCCGCCAGAAGAGTGTATCTTTTCAGCCCAATATTCGGCAACATCAGAGAAAAGTCTTGGATTTATCCTTTCCCCTTCCAAATAAAATTTAATCTCCATATCTACCCTCCATATCGCTTGTTATAGATAACGTCCCAGAGCGCCATTTTAAGGCAGGAGCCATGCTCTTCAAGCCAACGTGCGGCCTGGGCGAATTCCTTGATCCTAGCCCGGCGGTCTTCAGCCGGGAGCCCTTTTCCGATGTTGCGCTCAGTGCTGTAGCTAAACAGCGCGCGCCATTTCAAACTTTCCATATTGTGTAGATCAGCCTCACCCTTTGCGAGGACCTGCCTTGCCTGCTGGGCTCGGTCGATAAAATCATTCAACCGGTACGCCATGGCCTTGTTGACCAGACCGCCATCCCACCATGATAGCAGTTGTTCCTTGATGCTGCTGATCTTGGCAAACTCGTCCCAGGTGGCAGTCTGGCCGAAGAGGGTAATACGGTTGCGATCCGCGACCTTGGCATGTGCGAGCGCTTCTTCGGCGGCTTCGGCCAGGCGTCTGAGTGGCGTTCCAGGCTTATGCAGCGTAATACCCGCAGAGAAGTGGATCTCGGGATTGGCACAGACATACCACGCGAAGGCCTTGCGCAGGTGTAGGCTCAGGTCGATTATACGATTCCAAGGACCTATCAGGAAGAGATCATCCCCACCGGCGAAGACCGTGTATATATCCTGGAAACGAGAGTCTGTTTTGAGCAGGTGCGGTAGATACACGCAAAAGAAAAAGTTGAGCTGCCGGCTGAGTGCGGCCAGACGTGAGATACTGAACATGCCGGGTGGAATGCCGGCGGCCATGAGCATGCCGAGCTGATCTACATCGGCTTTGAGCACACCCAGGGCTTGTATGCCCTGGAAGAGGCCTTCATCAGTCTGATTGCGAGCCTTGGCAGCAATATGTCCAAAGGTCATGAGATTTCCGAGTTCAAGCCCCTCAATATCTTCCAGAGTCCGACCTTCGCTTTTCTCGTCCGAGAGGATGCGATCATCGTGCAGGTCGGCCTCAGAGACAAGCGGCACATATCCTTTCATGAAGCGTGCTGTAATGTTCTTCTGCACTGACCCGTCTTTCTGGATGGATATGTCCCAATGTTTCAAAAGTGCCCCCTGCCGGGCCAGTTCATTCAGCCCTCCGTCCAGAAAGGCCACCTGATATCGGCCGAAGATGGGCTCAGACAGGGAATTCCCTTTGTCGTGGATCTGGGCGTCAGCCTGCAATATTGCCAGTTGATCTTTCTTGACGATCTTTTCACCCAGAAAGATATGGTCATGGCAGAGGGTGCAGGCTGACTGAGCATCACCGAGTATAGGCTTTCCTTCCACTTCTGGACTGGATGGTCGTTTGCCGCAGAAGGGGCATAGGGGCCTTTTCAATTCATTGTGAAACTCATCCAGATAGCCAGGCACGGCACCTCCATAACGGTCCATATCGATCTTTGTGAACTTGCGGCGTTCCATGCTCTGCCCTGTCTTTTCCCACAAGGCGGTGAATCGGTCGCCCGTAAAATCCGCCGGGCAAGCCTCGACCCAGCCGATTCCGAAGGAACTATCACCGTAGGTGGTTTTCATAAACCAGGCGTTTATTTCCTTTTCGACCTTCCCGATCACTTCTTTGATCCTAGGGGTATTGGGTGCGATGATGGTGAATTTGCCTGCTGCGTTCAAGACAACGGACAGTGAAGAGAGACCGATCTCACGGCAGAGCATGTCGGCTGCTAGCTCCGAGAAGAGCGATACGGCAAAAGACCTGCCCCGCAGGATTTTGCTCCGGGCCTTGCCCGTTTCACCTCCATCGCTGAAGATGAAATCCTGGATGCCGTAGGAGTCACCACCGATCAGGAGAAACTTGGAGGGCTTGTCATCCTGAACAGAAGTAATGTTAAGTGTTCCGGTTTCCTTGTGGTGGATATACAAGGCAGAAGCAAGCGCTGCGGTAATTCGCGAATGGTCGTACAGAGCAACATCAGGAACAATATTTCCGGCCCGTGCTGCCGGAATTGTCGATGTGAAGATCAGCAACAGGCTGTCCAGATGCTCCAGCCACAGGGTTACACTTTCTTTCCGGTGCTTCAGCTTTTCAAGCGCGAAAATGAACTCGTCAAAGAGCCTTTTGTACTCGTTTCTGGCTATCGCATTTTCATCGGGTTCATGAGTCTCTCTCCTTTCCGGGAAGATATTTGCTGCGGATATCTCCTTTAATGGGTAGCACCAGCAATATTTATCGCGCATAGTTGGATAAACATCTTTTCCAAGGTGTTCAAAAAGAGGCAGTAGCCGTGTTTTGCGGTAATTCTGCCATGCGATGGATTTGTTATATTCATCGAATTCAATACGGTCCATGCCGCTGGAAAGACGGTCTGCCATGGCAATAATCCATTGCAGAGGTGTCTCAGGTTTGTGGTGACCAGCCGCCAGGTTCATAAAGGGATCATCGAGGCCCCAGTTGGCCTTGTTGAATACCGCAGGCAGGAGTTTTTCTATGTGATCGATAAATGCTGCAGTGTAGAGGGCATGCCGATGGGTGTACTCGTTATTGAATTGTGGGAGATACAAACCGGCATTCCCATCTTCAAATCCAGGGAGGAGTTCCATTCCGCCTTCGGCGAACTTGCCTATATCGTGTAGAAAAGCTGCCAGGGTTATTTTTAATACCGTATCATCCATAGGTTGCACCTCCAAAGTCCATCCTCTGTACTTGCATGAAAACGCCCTCTGTTCTTTCTTCGCAACATTGCCACCTCACAGGATAACCCGGATACGCTCCCGCGGGATGCGGATGCCGAAGCGGGTATCTGGTTTTTTCCCCTTTGATTCGATGACTAGCTCATGGGAGGCGCTCAGCCCGAAGGTGGCAATAATGTTGTGTTTCAGCTTGCTCTTGTATGAGTTGAAGTTCTGCGCGTTCAGGTTCATGATGCCTGTGTCGCTCATCGCGGCAAGTTCCCTGGTGCCGGCGATCGTGCGATAGATATCCATGATCTGCTCGGTGCGGTCGAGTATGACGGTGATCGGCAGATAGCACTTCGAGCAGGACCGGCAGCCTGTGTCCAGGGTGCAGGAGCGTTTCTCCCTCGCAAAGAAGGCGTACACCGCGAGGTGGGATGGATGAACATCCATCTCGCGGCCCTTATATCGCAGACAGCCTGTATGGAGGTCCACCTCCAGCAGGGCCGGCTTTTCCCTGATGAGCGAGAGCATGAGCGTTGCCGGGTCTTTGGGCTCGCGCAGCATGTCTTCAGACAGTCTTTCCCGGAGGGACACGAACGGTATGAGCACCAGTTGCACCTCGGCATACTTTGTCTCCCGGACGTACGGTCTGCCATCACTGTCGAGCAGCTCGATGGGCGTGGAAACGGGAGGCGGGTAGAAGAAATTTCGGTTGCTCTCGAACTCCGGCGTGACGAGCACATGGTAGATGCGGTCCTGTACGCGGCCATAGAACTGCGCCGCGGCCATGAGACAGGCGCTCATGGTCTTGCGTCCGCCTGCTATGGAAAAGAAAACCGCATGATCGGGGTTGCTCGTAAAGCGATAGGTGAACTCTGCGCAGGTTTTCATGAGCAGAGCGTTGTCGTCTTCGTCGCGGATGTCGTCCAGTTCGATGCCCTTGGCATCTCGCACCACATGCACATGGTCAAAGGCAAATGCGATGGTGCCAGGTTCTACTCGATAGTCGCTGAGATATTTTTGGAACATGCCGTCGTGCGGCGAGAGCAGGGTGGCGTAGATCCGCTCCTTGCCGGCGCGGGTGGTGATGACATGGATCTCGTCGATATGTCTTCCTTCCTTATGCAGGGCGTACAGGGTCTCGGTGATCACCTGGGGGTTCAGTCCAACGACGGCGAGGAGGATGTTTTTCATGGACAGGGCTCCTTCCTGACTATGAAGTGCTTTGTCATGACAGCTCCACTGTTATTTTCCCGAGCCCGAAGGTGGTCTGCTTCCCCAGGTGCACTTCCTGGCAAAAGCTCAAAATGGGAAGGTACTCGCTCGGTACATCCGCATACGTGACCTCTCCGACCATTCCCCCCATGAACATGGCCTGCTCCTGTCGGTTGGAATAGCGCCTCCAGTCAAACCAGCGTATGGATGATTCCATTACCTGAACATCCATGGCGCGATGCACCAGTCCCTTGTAATCGAGCTGCGGTTCGCCCGAGCCATGATAAGTGAGGAGGGAAGACAACCTCCTCAATCCCGCCCGAATAAGGACATGGAAGGGCAAATCCGGTTCGAGCCTGCTCCTGTATTTCAGTCTCAGGGGAGTTTTGAGGGTGATCTTCACCGTACACTTCCCTGCTTGGACTGGGTATCCTCCAATGAGATCATCGGGGAGATTTGTCTGCAAGTCCTGGAAGCTGCTCATCTGCCTTGTTGTGAATGAATACAGCTCACGTCCGCTGGAGCATACTGTCCTGAGGGTAAAACCTGCAGCCTTGCCCTTGGTCCTCCTGCCGATTCCTGTTCTGCCGATCTGCTCTATGGCATAGATGAAGTAGGGCAGATACTCATTCGCCTTGCCGAAGAGCAGCAGCGTAAACTCAAATGGTTCGCCTGCCTTATAGGTGGTTTTTGTTTCAAGGGGCGGCTCAATGACGTATGGATTGGGCGGAGCGGCTATCCTTTTTTTCTGTGGATATGGCCCACCGCCGTGATGGACGCCTTCGAATACGAACGCATACACACATGTCTGCCTCAGGAGGCACTCTTCACACGACTGGCGCTTCAGCGCGCACACCACCTTTTTCAGGGCGTGGCCCAATACACCTCGGAAGGTGGAGCCCTTGTATTCCGGGAGGGCTGCGTTATCTTCAAACACGCAGGAAAAATGATATCTGCCGAAAACCACTGTCATAGCCCCCTCTAAACATGGCATAAACAACAATACAACTTCTGCAATGTTGCAGCTTTGTGTTGCTTCTGATCAGCCTATGGCCAGATCAATTTCATGGGACACGATTACTCGTAAATGCGCAATTGGGATGTTCCTGGATCGGTTCATTAGAAAATGCCTTCAGTCCATTATCATCCCTGATTGTCGCGCACGTATGCGTGATTCTAACGATCCCATTGTAGGGGTCTTTATCAATCATTGATACCAATCAAGTATAACTTATTGAGAAAATTTGGGCAAATGGTAAATATTGAAACTTATCACAGAGCAGATCCTTTGCCTCCCCCTTGGGTCGATAGCCGGCTGAGGAGTCGGCTCGGATATCTGATAGACATTACAAACGCAAGCCGACATAAATATTGACAGCATAGATATGCCAAGACTGCCTGTCTTGGGGATAATTATGGATGGTATCAATTGAATACATTTTCCGATTCTGAGTGATTCCCAGCCTATCCTTTCTCCCCGGCCAGGTTTCGTGGTATAGTCTGGCTTTAGGTGGAAGAGGGGGTGTTTGTTGAAATGCAGGGGTTGATGCTCTATTCCGGCAACAGGCTCGAGCAGCTTGCACACAAAATCGCCGAAAGTCCTTTACCATGAAAATTTTCAAGGCAACTTGGAAGTATTCAATGGTTTTTTTATTTAGTTTGGTTCTATGTGTAATGTTTTTATTTAGTGGTGTGCTTTCAATTCTGGTAGGGTTTTATTTATTTTCATTTTTAATGGTTATGATTAGCCTCTGGATATTACATTATTTATTGTTTGTTCTGGCTAGAGAGATAACCATTCAAGAAGACGGGATCATATATAAGACTATAATAAGAAGGAAAAATATAAAATTTTCTGAAATTAAGGAGATAAAATCAATTTATACAATGAGATCCCTGGTTTTAGCTGGTGGAGACAGGCAGAAGGCTCGAATGATTTGTTCAATTATTCTAAGAGATAAGCCATTTAACATGCTTTATTTTGGGAGTACTATCGAGAACTATAAGGAAGCGTATAAAGATATTCAATATTCTTGGAAGAAAGAAGGACTTCCAAGTGAACTAAGGGACGAGGGGACTAAAGGACGTCCTTAACATATTAACTTGTCGAGTTGAGCGGCTAATTTCTGTTTTTACTCGACCGGTGAGAGGTTGCCGAGTTCCTGGTGAGGTCGCTCGGTGTTATACTCTCCGATCAAGTCTTCGATAACCTTCTTTGCCTCAATGAAGGAATCAAACTCCTGAAGCCAGATGCATTCTTTCCTTATTAGTTCGATTTTTGAAGGGCTTTAAAAGAACGGGTCTGATTCTCCTTGAGCTTGCTCCTTGGAGATAAGGTCCCAGGGCTTGCCTTACAGGTTCATATCTTTGTGATCTTTCCACCGGAGGGGGAGGGTCTCTGGATAGCAGTCTGCTTCGGCATCCGGTAACTTTGGGCCGCTTTCAGGGCCGGTTCCACCTGGACTTCTTGGGCCGCCTCTTGAGCAGGACGTACAGCGCGCCGGTGCCGCCGTCGCAGGGGCGGGCCGAGCTGAAGGCCAGGACGAGGTGAGAGAGGCTGCCGGTGGTGAGCCATCGGATGAGGTGCTCCTTGAGGACCGGGCCCTGGCTCGATTTGAGCCCTCTGCCGTGAATGACGAGCACGACCCGGTGACCGAGCGCGTGAGAGCTCAGGATGAAAGATGAGAGCGCCTGCTCCGCAGACTGCTTCGTGTAGCCGTGGAGGTCGAGGTGCCCCTGAACGGTGAGCTCCCCTGACTTGAGCTTGGCCATGGTCCTGGGATCGAGCTCGATGGTATGGCCCTCCAGATACTCTCCGGTGCAGGTGATGTCGAAGTGGGCGGTGCCTCTGACCAGCGCGTGCAGGGTGTCGATCACCTCACGGTCCTGCCTGCGGATGCTTTCCCTGACGGAATTGACGATGTCCACCGGATCGGCCGGCTCGGGGACGATGCAGTCGTTTCCCAGAGGCGTCACCCCGCGCATGGCCAACGCGAAGATCTCTCGGTCGTCGGGCTCGGCAGGAGGCTGCTTCGGCTTCGCCGGCTCAGGGGCGGAGGCCCTCTTTCCGGACGCCACCTTCACTCCCTTGAGCTTCTTGAACGGAGCATGGAACGGTTCTTCCTTTTTAGCCATCCAATCATCTTAGCAAAAAAAAGAGGCCCACTCAATATGAGGTGGTAGTGGGCCCAAAAAGGAGGTCTATAGCCCTTGAAAGATATGCTATAGGCTGGTGCCCTTATAGTGCACGATTTTTCACGATGTCAAATATATAACTCTTATGGTATGTTTAAAGAAAAGTAAATCATATCCGGAGACAAGATGAACATCCACCAGGTACATATTTTCAACATCGCGGCAAAGACCTTGAGCATCACCAAGACGGCCAAGAAGATGCGCCTTTCCCAGCCTTCGGTGAGCATTCAGATAAAAGACCTGGAAGACTCTTTGAACGTGAA
>DCDF01000065.1 GCA_002316295.1 Syntrophaceae bacterium UBA1062
CCGCGGACCAGCCCCTGTTTTGCAGGATTGACCCGGAAGTACTCCCCTTTCACCGGATAGATGCGATAGCCCTCTTCCAAGACGCTGATCCCGGCCAGTGAAGCGATCGTGTCGGAGCCTAAGCCTGCGGCATTGATCACGACCCGGGAGAGGAAGGAGTAGGGTCTTCCGCCGGGCCCGCAGACCGTGCAGACAAAGCCGGAGTGAGTCTTTTCCAGAGCCGTGACCGTTGTGCGGTAGAGAATTGTCGTCCCCTGCTCGAGGCACTGTGCTTCCATCCTTCTGATGAGCAGATGGGAATCGATGATGCCTGTATGTGGAGAATAAAGAGCGCACCGACCGCTGACATTCGGCTCTTTTTTCTTGAGCTCGGCTCGGTCCAGGATCTTCAGATCGCGGACCCCGTTTTCCAGCCCTTTCAGGTAGAGCTGCTCGATAGCCTGCTCTTCCTCCCGCTCTGTGGCGACGATTACCTTGCCTGCTTCACGCATCGGTATCCCTGCGGTCGCGCAGTACTCTCCCAGCATGGCCGAGCCCTGGACACAGAGGCGTGCCTTCAGAGAGCCGCTCGCGTAGTAGATGCCGGCATGGATGACCTCGCTGCTGCGCGAGCTGACGCCTCTGCCCGGAGCGGATTCCTTTTCCAGAATCACAGTCTGCCCTGGACAGAAGCCGAATTCACGGGCGATGGCAAGCCCCACCACCCCTGCCCCGATAATCGCCACGTCCACCTCGACCATGACCGTTCTATACCATCAAAGGGGTACCGGGAAAACCGCGAGCTCTTATAATCCAAACTTAGAGACATTACTCGCGAGAACTCTGAACGGTCATGATGCGTGGAGGTTTCTAGAATACACACGGTGAGGCATATAAACAATCGGCATGCTGGCACGTCCATGGCCTCCAGCCCTGGAAGGGGAGGAAGTGCCTTGATATCCTTGCCTGAAAAGGGCCAGTCATGATATACACCAGTCAGCTCCCGGAATTCTCAATTCATTAATAAAACACTTGGAGGATACCATGGATATCAGAGACAAGGTTCCGGTAATCAGAGTCGCTATCAGAGGGGCAAATGGAAGGATGGGCCTGCAGGCCATCTATGCTTCCATGGAAAATAACGAAGACATACTCACCCGGGCCAGACAGAAACAGCTCAGGGATGACGATGTCTGGATTGATGTCGTGTACGGGGCTTTTACCGCGGATATCCCCACAGTCCAGCAGCTTCTCGCAGGGGTGTTGCGCTCCGAGAAAACCAAGATACTCGAAGGCTACGACAAAAACGGCCACCCGATCTACCGCCTCAAATCAGACGGCAAGCATGAGCTCAGGACCAAATACGTGGAGCAGTCGCTCGCCGAGGAGCCGCAGAGAGATCATGTCATTCCCTTTGACCGACAGGAGATCGTGGATACCCCCGAGGGACTGCCGGCCATCAAGATCTATTCCAGAGACAGACAGGAGGTTCTTTCCACCATCCGTCACGCCAATGTCCGGCTCGGTGAGCTCTCCGCCGAGGCCATCATCGACCGCGTGATCGATACCGCCAACGATCTCGGGGCCAACGTGCTTCTTTCCTGCGTGGGAGATACGGCAAAGAAGGCGGATCGCATGATGAAATGGATGGACCGGATCCATGAGAAGAAATACGCCATAGGATTCCTGGAATCCGCACCGGCCAAGGGCTGGGAAAGCAGAATGCTCTCCAGGCAGGATGAGATCAGCGTCCTGTGCTCCCGAAACTTCAGCCCGACGGGAACGCTCTTCAGGACAGGGCTGTCGCTCAAGGAGCCCTTGTTCCAATACAACCCCTATGAGCTGGGCAAGGCGGTAAACAAATTCAAGGGTGTATTCAGGAGGATTCTGGAGCAGATCATTCAGGCCGACACCTTCCGGGGGTATGCCCAGTTCCTCAAGAAGAAGCCCACCACCATTCGGGAAATCGACGGCGAGGAAACCATCATCAATTTCCCTCCCGATTTCCTGACCGTCACGTCACCCAACTACCTTACCTTCAGCTTCTATGAAGACAACGAATACGGATTCATCTGTGCATCCCTCATTCCCAACCTCAAGGCCCTAGGGCTGGTCTACAGGGACCGCGACGCAGTCGAGAAGCACCGGAGCAACGGACTGAAGTACGAGGCCATCACGAACGTTCCGGGTGTATTCGGCACCAAGTGGTTCCTCCTGGCCCCCGAAGAAGTTATCAAACGTGGCGGAGCACTCTCCACGAGCTCCTGCACCACCAACGGCAACGTGGTTGCGGACTTCATCGTATTCCTTGCCCTGCACAGCTACTATGACTTCTTCTACGAGACGCTCAAGGATTATTATACCTGCACGGACAAGACCGAATGCCGCAGGATAGAGGAGGTTGTTGACAAGAAATTCGCAGGCTTCAAAGGGTATCTCGATACGCTTCTTTCCCGCAGGGCCGCGATGATCAAGACCGTGTTCGGTTTCTACTACGACAAGATCTCCTTCATGAACACGGACATGCAGCACGGACTTACCCGGTCCGAGTCCCCGGATGTCATCGATTTCCTGCGGGAGACCTCGTCGGGCTCCCAGACCGAGGTTCCCAAGATCCTGTCGCTGCCCGAGAGGGAAACGGCCTATCTGGAAGGGCTGAAAAAGGTCGTTCAGGAGCAGATCTCCCGGGAGAAGGACGATGAGGAGAAAAAGCGGTTGAAGGAAGATCTCGGCAAGATCGAAAAAAGCATCAAGACGATTCAAGAGAACATCAAAATCGTAAATATCCTGGAGGATGTGGGCGCCAAATAAGAGCTTGACACTCCTTTTTCGTTTGGATTATGACCTCAACGTGAAAGGGCCCATAGCTCAATTGGTAGAGCCACCGGCTCATAACCGGTAGGTCCCTGGTTCGATTCCAGGTGGGCCCATTATCTATAGCGGAAACGAGGGAGTAGAAAAGCTTGCTTTACGAGATAAAAAATTTGCACACACTCTCGGGGAAGAAAGACAGAGGGATGCTCAGAAGAGCATCCCTTTTTTATTCGTGAGAAAGGGATGCTTCTCAAAGACATACTCACCGTTCTTGACGACATGGCCCCTTTCAACACCGCGGAGCCATGGGACAATACGGGTCTTATGGTGGGCGATCCCTTTCAGGAGATCCACTCCGTCCTGGTGGCCCTCGATCCCGTTACAGAGGTAATAGAAACCGCTCGGGACAGCGATACAGATCTCATCATCACCCACCATCCCCTCCTGTTCGATCCGGTGAAGCGGATCGATCTGAGAGAAAGCGTTTCGAGAAGAATCGGCATGCTGATACGGTCTTCAATAGCGCTGGTGAGCATGCATACAAATCTCGATACCGCACGTGGCGGCGTTGCGGATGAGCTGGCTCAGAGGCTGGGCCTCAAGGATATACAGCGCTCCGGGATGCTGAGGGCGGGGACGATAGGTCAAGCCTGCGATCTGTCCGCATGGGCCGGGAGCCTGCCCTTCAAGACGGCACGGGTAGTGGATGCAGGAAGGCTTGTCAAGAATGTGTGCGTCTGCCCGGGAAGCGGGATGGACTATCTCAGTCAGGCCGTAATCCTGGACTGCGATACCCTGGTCACCGGGGATGTACGCTACCACGCGGCGCTCGAGGCAAAAGAAGAGGGAGTCAACGTGGTTGATCTCGGGCACTTTGCCACTGAAGAAATAATCGTTGCCCCTCTGGCCGAGAGACTCGGCAGGTCTCTGCCGCGGATCCGGGTGAAGACCTATGAGGCAAGAGACGTATTCGTGCAGATCAAAGGAGATAACCGTTGAAGAGTTTACTAGAAGGATTGATCGCCTTACAAAACGTGGAACTGGAGATTTTCAAGGCTGAAGAGGGATTGAAGGAACTCCCCAAGGATGTTGAGGAGATCGAGAGCATCATCCGCGCGAGGATGGGCTCACTCAATGCCGTGGACGAAGAGATCGCCATGCTGGAAGAAAGAAAGGCCCCCCTTGAGGCGGAGCTCAAGGAGAACCAGGAGATCCTCGATGCCGCCGATGCGCGGATCAAGCGGATCAAGACCAATAAGGAATATCTCGCCCTCCAGAGAGAGATCGATCTTGCCAAGAAGCGCAAAAGCGATATCGAAGATCAGCTTCTCGGAATCATGGACAAGATCGAGAAGAAGCTCCTCGACAAGGAGCGGATTCAGAAATCCTTTGAGGCGGACAAGGTCATACTGGATGAGAAAAAAGAAAAGCTCCTTGCTCAGATGCAGGACCTTCAGGCCGTTCTGGCCGAGTACAAAGGGCAGGACGAAAAACTGAGGGCCAGCGTCGACCCGGCGCTTCTGTCCAAATACGACCGGATCAAGCAGAGCAAGAAAGGCCTTGCCGTGGTGGCGTGCCATCACGGGGTTTGCAGAGGCTGCCACATGCACATCCCCCCCCAGCTCTATAACGAGCTCGTTCGCGGAGACAAGATGATCATCTGTCCCACCTGCCAGCGTATGCTCTACATAGAAAGCGCTCCTGAGAAGGAAAAGGCAGAAGAAAAGCAAAAGGCGGAAAAGAAAGAGTAGGGGGAGGGGGTTCCCCCGCAGAAGAAAAAGCCCTGCAGATACACTAGGATGTCGTGGCGATCCTTTCGGACACGCACGAAATAAATATTTCCCTGTTATACCCCGGCAATATCTGATACTGATAGCCTCAGACAGCAGGTCGATCACACGAGTTTCACCATCCGCGTCGGATTTCAGAACACCTAAGAGCACAGTATTAAAAAATAATACTCAAGTTTTTTTGAAAGTGTCCGTATAGGTATCATTGGATACGGATGAAATGAATATGTACACATGTACAAACATATCGGGGCTTCAAAGAAATCATACAGAGGTTTGCACAGGCTTAATACAACATTTGTTAAGCGAATCATCCAAAATTTTTACCCTAAGGAGGAGTAAGGCTATGTTAAGGAGTAGGAAAGGTTTCACCCTGATCGAATTGATGATCGTCGTGGCGATCATCGGTATTCTGGCTGCGGTGGCCATACCGGCGTACAACACCTACATACGCAAGGCACGTATGGCAGAAGTAACCAATGCAGTGGGCGCTGTGGGGTCTGCGGTGGTGGAGGTATACCAGTCCACAGGGAACTACCCGACGTATGGCGCACTTGCCGAAGTGCAGAACTCCCTGGGTATGGAAGTTCCCGACACTTACATTGCTGATATGACGGTGACACCGGCGGCGGACGATTCTAATGCCGTTATCGAGGTTACGTTGAACGCCGTGATTGACGACAGCTTCGAGAACCGCACGATAGCTTTCACCGTCCAGCAGGGTTCGAGAGGAGTATGGTCTGGAGGGACGAATTCGGTTGATGCCGGATACATCCCGCGGAACTAGTGATTTTTTCCAAATGAACTTCGCAAGGCCTGGCTTCGTGCCAGGCCTTTTTTATTCATTTCGGCTGTGGGGGACGTCCGTGAAATATTGACATTCGCCGCCTTGGTGTGATACGGGAGGGAATGTCTGAAAATATTAAATCTCCTATCAAACAGGCTCTGATCAGAATAAGGAGTACCAATTAGGCAACACAAAACTGTACATCAAAAAATGCGGCTTAAAGACATGTCGGTTTTCTGAAAGGTGAATCAACCCGATGTCCTTCGGATCTCAGAGTTTCCGCTGATCATCACAAGCACAGATTGTTAGGTATCCATGGAACATATTTCTGCAGGTCTTATACCCGGAACGATTTTATCATTCAAAGACACCATATATGCCTACTATCGGCAGCATGCTCGAAGGTTCCCCTGGCGCGAGACCAAGGATCCTTACCGCATTCTTGTCTCCGAGATCATGCTCCAGCAGACACAGACCGAGCGGGTGGCGGGGAAATATGAAGAGTTCATTGTCCGTTTTCCGGACTTCGCCGCCCTGGCGAGGTCGGACCTTCACCCGGTATTGGAGGTCTGGCAGGGGCTCGGATACAACCGGAGGGCTGTCGCACTCAAGGAAACAGCTGTCAGGATGGTGCGCGAACACAACAGCAGGCTGCCTGAAGACCTCGATGAGCTCATAAAGCTGCCCGGCATCGGCCGCTCAACGGCGGGAGCGATCCTCGCCTTTGCCTATGGCATATCCGTTGCCTTCATAGAGACAAATATCCGAAGGGTCTTTCTTCACTTTTTCTTTTCCGACCGTGAAGATGTCAAAGACAGCGAGATTCTTCCTCTGGTGGAACAGACCCTGGACAGAGAAAATCCAAGGGACTGGTACTATGCGCTCATGGACTATGGGGCTATGCTCAAGACAAAGCTGCCCAATCCCAACAGGAGGAGCGCACACTACACGAGGCAGGCCCCCTTTGAGGGCTCCAACCGGCAGATCCGCGGGATGATCCTGAAGATGTTGCTTTCCCTTGGGCCTTTACGCGAGGGCGAGCTGATCGGCAAACTGAACCGGGAGCCTTCGCGGGTGCGCACGATTCTCCATGAAATGCAGCGGGAGGGGTTCATTCAGATCTCCGGGGCTACCGTGACGATACGGTAACTCCGGCTGCGAATCACGTTTCCTTGGGCAACGGAGCAATGGCGGCTTCCAGCCTTTCCGAAAACTGTCTTCTCTTATTGGACCCCGGCTATGACTGTGCGGGAAATTCCAGAAAAGGCACTCCGCTGATACCTTCCTTGCCCAGCTCTTCTGACATGATCTCCGCCATGGTGCCTATGAGCGCCTGTCTGTCACGTCCGGGCTGCGCATCAGCGTTCTGATATTCGATGCCGCAACGATTGATCTTGCGCCTGCCCCAGTGAATACTGCAGGTGGGGCTGTTCTCAAGGTCGATGAAGCTGCACAGCCTATAGCGGTTATGGATGATGAATTCCCGCACCATAAGCATGGTGTTTTTCAGCAACGCCTTGCAGCGATCCCGGAAAAAGATGTTGTTGTATTGCCAGCGGCCCTGGGGGTTGCGCATGAGCACCATGGCGGTGGTTTCGGGGCACTCGTTCTGGATTACGCCGATATTTTTTCGCGGGAGATAGTCCTTCATCTCAAGCAACAATGGAAAGTTCTGTCCAAGAATATGCACATGTCCATAGGGATTCGCCAGACACTGTCACAGGAGCACGATCCTTCTGTTTTTCTTGCTCACGCGCGGCCTCCATTGTTCACATAATACAAAGACGACAAATGTCTGAAAGACAATAGAAGGCTGATAGAATATCCGTTTGATAGACCCTGCGGCTATGCAAGAGTTTGCGTTGCCTGTGATATTTGAAAGCCCATACCTTCAAACGAAAAAGTCTGCCTAAGGAAGGATACCGAACAGCAGGTTTGTATGAGCGATTGAAAAGACATCGTCTGTAAAATATGTGCTTACATAACATAAATCATGTCATAAAGATCGAAGATTGAATGTTGTAAGAGATTGATTTTTAAATGCCCCCGGCAGGAATCGAACCTGCGACACCAGGATTAGGAATCCTGTGCTCTATCCCCTGAGCTACGAGGGCATGGGGGTTAATTAAACACAGAGGCACGGATAGTCAAGGGAAATGTTGCCGGTTGTCGGGAGAATAATTTCCTTTATATTCGCATGATAAGAGCAGGATATCATGCGGTATGAAAGCGGTGATCGACAGGGGCGAGAGGATGTTGCACCGGGACGGATATCAGGCGTGGAGCCGGATATTTCATGGCTCGACTGTGCCGGCTTGTTTTTGCGACAAGGATGGCCTCGTGGGAAGGCATTCATATCCGGATCTATTAAATCTTGTATAACCGCCCTTCATGCGCTATATCTCCCATGTCATGAAAACCCCTGAAATTCTCTCCCCTGCAGGCAATATGGAACACCTGGAGACGGCGATTCTCTACGGTGCGGATGCCGTGTATCTCGGGGTGCGCGGAGAAACGAATCTCCGGGCCGGGGCAAGGAACTTCTCCTTTGAGGAGCTTGCAAGAGGGGTTGCATATGCACATGCCTGCGGAGTCAGCGTCTATCTCACCCTCAATACCTACCCCCACGATGCGCAGCTTAAGGGCCTGCCTCCGATCATCCGCCACGCCCGGGACACGGGCGTCGATGCCGTCATCGTGTCGGACATCGGGGTTCTGAGCCTTGTGCGGGAGCTCGCCCCAAATATGCCCATCCACCTGAGCACCCAGGCCAATACGGTCAACTCACGCGCCGTACAGGCATGGGCGGACCTCGGCGTCAGCCGGATCATCCTCGCACGGGAGCTGTCCTGTGAGGAAATCAGAAACATGAAGTCCCGCGCCCCGCTCGAGCTGGAGATCTTCGTGCACGGGAGCGTCTGCATCTCCATCTCCGGCAGATGCCTGATCAGCAGCTATCTCTGCAGCCGGGATGCGAACCAGGGCAGGTGCACCCAGCCCTGCAGATGGGACTACGCCCTCGTGGAGCGAACCAGGCAGGGACGATACATGCCTGTGGAAGAAGAGGATGGATACACATTTCTCTACAATTCCAAAGACCTGTGCCTGCTCCCGGTCATGGGCAAGGTCATGGCCCTGGGCCTGAGCGGACTCAAGATCGAGGGGAGAAACCGCACCTCGCTCTACATCGCTACGACGGTCCAGACCTATCGGAAGGCAAGGGACGCATATCTCAAGGATCCGGAAGGCTTTTTCGTACGGCCCGAGTGGATGGACGAACTGGGAAAGGTCAGCAACCGGGAGTATTTCACCGGCTTTTTCCTGGGAAGCCCGGATGAGCAGGGCATCAACTACGATTTCACCGGATACGTCCACACCCACCACCTCGCTGCAAAGGTTCTGAAAACCGGTGAAGGTAAGACGGTGTTCGAGGCACGCAACCCCATCATCGAGGGCATGGAGGCGCAATGGCTCTCGTCGGCCGGGCCGGTGCGGGATTTCGTCTTCCATGATATGATAGTCGAAGGAAGCAGGAAAACCCGGATCCGGCCCAACGAGGTCTTTGAGATGAAGACCGGCTTTGTTCCTCTGCCGGGAGAGCTCATCCGGAAGCCCTTGAGCGAGGGTGACAAGGTGGCGGTCAGGGAGGCTTGCACCTCATGAGTGACAGGATACTCCAAGGACTCAATCCCGAGCAGGAGCGTGCGGTCCGCCATATCAACGGGCCCATCCTCATCTTTGCAGGTGCAGGCTCGGGTAAAACCCGGGTCATCGTTCACCGGGTGGCATATCTCATCTCCCAGGGAATATCGCCCCGGGAGATCTTGTGCCTGACCTTCACCAATAAGGCTGCCGGAGAAATGAAAGAGCGGCTGAAGACAATCCTGGGAAGGGGCGACATGCTGCCGTGGGCGGGCACGTTCCACGCATTCGGCGCCTGGCTCCTCAGGCAGGAGGCGCACCGCATCGGCTATCCTCCGTCGTTCGTGATCTACGACGAGGCCGACCAGCGCTCGCTCATGGGCAAGTGCCTCAAGGACCTCGGCATCAAGGCGGAGCGGGGCACAGACGCCTCTCTTGCCTGGCTCGCCAACTATTCGCGCGATACCATGAAGGATCTCACCGAAGTTGCGGGCAATTACGCCTTCAACCCGCAGCCGGTCCTGGAGCTCTACGAGCAGCGGAAGCAGGAGCACAAGGCCTTCGATTTCGCTGACCTGCTCTATGTCCCCTGCGTTCTGTTCGCCCGGTTCGACGATCTGAAGGAGAAATACCGCCAGCGATTCCGGCATATTCTGGTGGACGAGTATCAGGATACGAACACCGCCCAGTACGTCTTTCTCATGAACCTCGTAGGAGACGAGGCCAATATATGCGTAGTGGGAGACGACGATCAGTCCATCTACGGCTGGAGAGGGGCAAATGTGGGCAACATCCTCAAATTCAGGGATGATTTTCCTCATGCTCAGGTGATTGTTCTGGAAAAGAACTACCGCTCCACAGAAGAGATTCTGAATGCCGCCTCCGCGCTGATCGCCAACAATCAATACCGGGCGCCGAAGACACTGAAATCTGTGCAGGGTAAAGGCAAGGACGTCATTGTGTGCGAGCACATGGACGACGAGATAGAAGCCGGACATACCGCCATAGCAGTGGAGAACCTCATCCGCTCGGGCGTTAGCCCCCGGGACATCGGGGTCTTTTATCGGGTCAATTCTCTTTCCCGGGTCATCGAAGAGGCGTTCGTGCGCAGGAGAATTCCCTATGCGGTCTATGGAGGAATGCGGTTCTATGAGAGGCGGGAGATCAAGGATCTCCTGGCATACTTGAGAATTCTGGTAAATCCGGCCGACACAGAGGCCCTGGAGAGGATCATCAATGTCCCTTCCCGCGGCATCGGCGAAAAGACCCTTGCCGCACTCAAGGCGTACGCCCGGAAAAAAGGCGTGCCGGCTGTTGACGCCATCGAAGATGCGGTGAGTGCGAAAGTGGTCAGGGGTGCAGGCCTGAAAGGGCTCGAGAGCTTCGCCGGAGTGTATCGTGATCTTGTGGGCCGCATGGGAATGGGGGATGTGGCCCTGCTGCTTCGCGAGATCGTGGATACAACGGGCTTCGAGAGGGCCCTCAAGGCGGAGGTGGATGGAGAGGACCGGATGAACAACGTACGGGAGCTCATCGCAAGCGCCGCAGGCTGGTGGGACGTCGGCAAGTATCTTGAAGAAAAGGCCCTGATGAGCGCAGTCGATGTGGATGCCGGGGAGAGCATCAGCGTGATGACGCTGCACATGTCCAAGGGCCTCGAATTCGATTATGTATATATCCTGGGCCTGGAAGAGGGCCTGCTCCCCCACAGCAGGTCCATGGACACCAATCAGGAGATCGAGGAAGAGCGCCGCCTGCTCTACGTAGGCATCACCCGTGCGCGCAAAGAGGTCACCCTTTCCTGGTCGCGGCAGAGGACCATCTACGGGCGGGAGGTGTTTCAGGTGCCCTCAGGATTCCTTTCCGAAATCGTATCCGGCTAAAATCATATCCGACTATAACTCCACCCTAGACGTCTGCTTCTTCATCTCCGCAGCATCTGCGTATGGGGCCAGCCCGGCTCCGGCAGGGGAAGCGGGCAATAGTCCGGGTAATGGCTTCCCGCAAGCGTTCAGGGTTCGCGACTGGCCATTGTTGCCCTTGCGATAGGATATGAGGTTCTCCGTACTATCGAGGCTGTGCTGAAATTGCAGGACGTTCTCATTAGACGAGAGGCCGGGACAGCGCTCTTGAAGCAGAAGCATTCGGGACAGTGCTCGCTCCGGCCCGCTCCCCGCCCGCACTCAAGTCGGAGAAAAAGACCGTGCGCGTCTCCGCCACACTCCGGCCCGGCTTCCAGCGCGCGGCCTTTTTCCGGGCATATTCCTCGATGGAAAGACCCACGGCAGAGTCGGCTGGGGGACGATCATGTGCCTTCCGGCCTTGCCCTCGAGCTCCTGGAGACGGCAGGTTGGGAGGTGCTCGGCGTTCTCAAGGATGACCATCACCCGATCGGGCACATATTCCGGCGGTGCATGGCCGGCTGAAGGATCGGCAACGCCGATGAAGCCCTCAGAAAGATGCAGAAAAGCCTGAAGCAAGCATGAAGTATCCGTCCGCTCGTTCATGGCCTGTGAGCGTGCGGGGAGTTCGCGAGCCGCCAGCCCTCCTGCCTGATTTCCCTATTGCCCGTCTTCGAATCAGGGTCAGAAAATTCTGTGGTTATACTCTATTGACATGCAATAACAGGCACTTATGAGTATTTCGAACGGCCGCTGGAAAATGGCAAAAAAAAAGCCAGAAGAAGTTAGGTGTTAGGACAAAGCACGAGAGGACTTGTCCCCTCTTCTGGCGTAAAGGAGGTCAGAACAACACTTGTTGTAGATCCTCTATATAATATTATTGTAAGACAGTAAATCAGAAAAAAGGCAACCGGGATGTGGTAAAATTTCGCACCGAAATGTAGGATAATGCCTACACCAAGACAATATGCAAAATGATTCTGGGGACATGCCTTTTGAAGACGAAAGGCCTTTCCGGAGCAATCGCTGTATCAGTCGATCAATTTATTCTGAACGGCGTATAGGACAATTTCGGCATTGTTCTTCATGTTCATCTTTTCCATGATCCGGGAGCGGTAGGTGCTGACGGTCTTGACGCTCAAGCCCAGAGCTTCGGCGATCTCCTTTACCGACTTGCCCGTAGAGATCATGTGCATGACCTGGTATTCCCGATCTGACAGCACCTCGTGCATGGGCCTGTCGGCGTCCCGGTCGAGCTCGTAGGTAAGCCGTTCGGCAAGGGTCGAGCTGATGTACTTTCTCCCTGAGGCCACTTTGCGGATAGCCGATATCAGCTCATCCGGGGCGCTCGACTTGGTGAGGTACCCCGAGGCCCCCGCCCTCAGAACCCGGACCGCGTAATGCTCTTCCGGATACATGCTCAAGATGAGCACCGGGAGCTTCGGCTTCTGCTGTTTGAGCTCCCGCAGGACCTCGAGACCATCTCTTCCCGGCATGGATATATCCAGGAGAACCACATCGAAATTGCTCCTAGCCGCCGAGCTCAGAACCGCCTGCCCGGAGTCGGCCTCGTCCACAACCAGAATATCTTCCGTATCAGAGAGTATCTGTTTCAGTCCTTCTCTGACAATGGGGTGATCGTCAACCACAAGCACTCGTATCATCTTGGATCCTCATCTCGTCAAAGGGAATGGTGATCACGACGGTGGTCCCCTTTCCCTTCTGTCCGAAAATTCCGGCCTCTCCTCCACAGAAGTATGCGCGTTCCTTGATTCCCATGAGGCCGTACGATTTTGGATTTTCTATCTGTTCATTCGTTATCCCGATGCCGTTATCCCGCACCGTCATCTCCAGGATCCCGTCTTTTACCGTCAGAGATGTCCTCACCTCAGTGGCGCGTGCGTGTCGTGCGATATTGGTGAGTGTTTCCTGGAAAATACGGAAGACCGATGTCGATTGATCGGGCCGTAAAATGATCTCATCCGGATCAACAGTGACACTGCACCTGATGCCGGTTCTCTTCTGGAACTCCTCGGCCTGCCATTCGATGGCGGCAACCAGCCCCAGGTGGTCGAGCAGACCGGGCCTGAGATCCATGGTTATTCGTTTCACCGACTGGATGGTCATATCCACGAACCTGAGCATGAGGTTGACCTTGGTCTCCAAGGATGAGAGGTCCGGAGGGAGCTTCTTCGCAAGGAAGGACAGGTCCATTTTCAGCGCGGTGAGGACCTGGCCGAGCTCGTCGTGTATTTCCCTTGCGATGCGGGCTCGTTCCCGCTCACGCACGTCCTGGGAATGCTTATGGAGGTTGCGGATCTGCTCCCTCGAGATCCTCAACTCTTCCTCGGCCTTCTTGGTTTCGGTGATATCCAGAAGCGAGATGAGGCTCTTGTTCGTTCCGGGGAGCAGGGTCGCGGTCACGAACATGTCTTTCATGATCCCGTAGCGATCCTTGAACCTGAAGCTGTAATTCCTCGGCGCCTCATGGCCCGGTCTCCTCCTGAGCACATGATACCGCGCCATGCGCTCGACGTCCTCGGCCGCGACAAACATTTTCCATGATTTCCGGTTCTCTATCTCCTCGCGAGGATAGCCTGAGAGGTGGACAAATTCGCTGTTGGCAAGGGAGATGGTCGTATCCTCGTCGATAATGATCATGGCGGTGCCGGTGCTCTCGAAGATGGTGCGGTAGATGTCTTCTCTCTGCTGGATTGCTTCCTGAGCCCTTTTTCTTTCGGTTACATCGCGGGTCATTCCCACATACCCCGCAGGTCTGCCCTGGGAGTCATAGGCGAAGCATGCCGTGATTTCCGTCCAGACGGTTTTTCCGTCCTTACACACAAGCTCCAGCTCGAAGGTGAGAGACTGTCCCGGGGAAGGGGGAGTCTTGCTTTCTTCGAGGATTTTTACCTCGGAGAGGATTTTCAGAAATTTTTGGTAGGAGCTCTCGGTAAATATCTTCTCCACCGGTAGACTCATGGCTTCCTCAACGGTATATCCCCGGGCCCTCTCCACAGAAGGGCTGATGTAGGTATAGCGCATGTTCCGATCAAAGGCCCAGATCACGTCCTGCATATTGTCCGCCAGCAGCCGGTAGCGTTCCTCGCTTCTGCGCAGAGACTCTTCGGCTTCCTTGGCGGCCGTGATGTCGTATACTATACCCTGGACGGCCGAAGGCGCTGCGTTTTCGTCGCAGATATTTCTGAAATACTCCTGCACCCAGCGCAGGCCGCCGTCTTTTCTGATGATGCGGTAGATGACCTCGCCTGCATAGTTCGGGATGCTGCGGGCCTTGTGTGACTCGATTCGAACGGCTGAAACGTCCTCCGGAGCGATGATATCTTCCCAGACCACCGATCCGGAAAGGATCTCCTCTTTCGAGTAACCGGTGAGCTTTTGAATATCGCCGTGGAGGAAAACCGGCCTCAGGTTCATATCCAGCTGGTATGCGACGCCCTGAAGGTTCTGGACAAAAGAGCGGTATCGTTCCTCGCTGAGCTTCAGTGCGCGCTCCGTCTTTTTCTGCTCCGTTATGTCGATCCCGGCGGCATAGATGAAGTCCAATTCGCCGCTCGGACGGCAGGCCGCCGCGGCTTCCCATTGGACAACGCATTCTTCCCCTGTTCTGGTCACGATGTTGGATACACGTGTCCTGGGCTTTCCCGACAGGACGATGTCGGCCAGATCCCGGGCTATGGTTTCGCGCTCGCGGGGAGGGATGAACAGGGTGAGACAGTTCCCGCCCACCACCTCATCAAAGCTATACCCGGTCTTGTTCAGCAGCGCGTTGTTCGCAGTGATGATGCTTCCGTCCGGCTTCACCGCCAGGCAGTAAGTGGGAGACTCGCGGATGAGAACCTCTGAAAAAAACTTCTGGTGCTCCAGGAGTTGCTTCTCTTTCTCCGTCTGCCCGCTCACGCCGGAGGCGAAGCGCCACACGACCCCCGCCGCCAGAAGAACGATGAACGTTTCCAGCATCGCCTCCTGCCAGTTGACCGGGGTCGGCGCGACTCCGAAGAAGAGGCGGGGCATATCGATGAATTCGTTGAGCCATATAACGAGGACGAGCGCGAAGAGCAGACCGGCGATGGTCAGATTCCGTATGCCGCTTCCGTGTCCTGCGTCAGCCTGTCGATTCCTGAACCCTGCCGCCGGAGGAACGGTGTATCCTCCGGCACCGTCATCCATCTTCATTCCCTTCCTGGTGGGTGATTCTGTGCGCATCCGTGCCTGCTCCGGCTGCAAGCCTTTTCTCTACCGGTTGCGAGAACGTTCCTCCATGTCCGCCGCCTGTGGAAGGCTTCATGTCCATGCCCCC
>DCDF01000102.1 GCA_002316295.1 Syntrophaceae bacterium UBA1062
GACCCCTATCATGACCCCTATCACATCAGCAGCGACAGGTAGAGGTCCTGGGTTTTCCTGACCATCGAGGCTGCGGAGTACTGCTCCTTGATGAGCTTCCCGGCTTCCCTGGCCATTTCCCGCGCACGGTCTGGCATGGTGATGAGATCTCTCATCCTCCTGCCGAGAGAGAACGCATCGCCTGGCCGGACGAGGAAGCCGGTGATGCCGTCTCTGATCAGCAGAGGGATGTCGCCCACAGCGGTGGCAAGCACCGGGATGCCGCTTGCCATGGCCTCGAGCATCACATAGGGCAGCCCTTCGGTCAGCGAGGGGATGACGAGGTAGTCGATCGAGCGGTAGACGCGCTCCATGTCTTTCCTCACCCCGCAGCAGTACACTCTGCCTTCAAGGCCCATGGCGCTGACACGGGCCTGAATATTGCCCATCTCGGGCCCGTCTCCCACGATCACGGCAACGGCATTGGGAAACTCGCCGGCGATCCGCTCGAACGCCCGGAGAAAAAACGCGTGCCCTTTGTCCGGGTACAACCTCCCGATGACGCCGAACACCACCGAGTCCCCGCCGCTGATGTGGGGAAGCGGCGGCTCGGGGCCGTTGCCGCACACGGACAGGAGCTCCATGTCGAGGCCGTTTTGGATGACACGGATCTTCGAGGGGTCGGGCAGCTTCGCTGCAAGCCTTAAGCGGATGTCCTCGGACACGGCCACGATCCGGTCGAACCGGCGATATACCACGTGCTCGTCGAATGACAGGTAGAGCCTCTTGGCCAGAGAATCCCGCGTCGATCCGTGGGCCGTGGCTATGCGTTTGACCCTCATGCCGCGTGTGGCGACCAGGCCGTAGAAATCGGACTTGAAGTCATGGGTGTGAATCAGATCTACGCCGCTCGCGGCGATGAACTCCCGCAGCCGGCTCAGCGCCCCGGCGTCGAGCCTGCCCCGCACCTCCACGCCCTCCACAGGGATCCCCGCCCTGCGGGCTCCTGCAATGAGCGCGTCGCTCCTGCCGTCACCCCTCCTCATGCACATCAGCGTGAAGTCGAACAGGGCCCTGTCGATATTCCTGCCCAGGGTCAGGATGACCCGCTCCCCTCCGAATATGCCGCTGCTGTCGCGTATGTGGAGGATGCGCTTTTTCTCTGACGCTAGCACCTGTCTATCCCGCTTCACGCACCAGATCGCCCAGGACCGCCACAAGGGCCGATCTCTTGACCTCCCATTCTCTCACGAGCTGCTCTTTCAGCTCGCGCGCCTCCCTCTCGAGCCGTTTCCTGTGCCTGAGCAGCGTCCGAATGGACTCGAGAATCCCTTCGGCGCTGTGCGGGGTGTACACCGCCCCTTTATGGAAATATCTCCTCAATGCCTGTGTGTCGGAGAGGATCTGCGGCTTTTCGGCCGACACGGACTCGTAGGCCCCGCAGACCAGGCAGTCTTCCCGCTCGGTGAGGTCGATGGTCGCGTCAACGGAGTTGAGCAGCTCCGCATAGCGCTCCTCGGGGATATAGCCGGTCAGGGTGACGCCGGCGGGAAGGCTGTGGGGGTCGATGTTTCTCTTCCGATAGTTGCCCGTGACATAGATATGTACCCCGGGGTCCAGCGACCGGGCTGCCTCGAAAACCAGGCGGTAAGGCTCATCCTGAGCATAGGAACAGATGAAGAGGATGTTGAATCCGCCCTCGAGCTTTCTCTGTCCGGTTTTGGGCATGTCGGGTATCCGGTCCTGCAGGATGAACGGCCTGCCGCCGTTCTTTTTCACGTGCCCGTGCAGCCCCCGGTTCGTCACCAGGGTGAGATCCGCGTTTCTCTGGATGTAGCGGCTCAGCCGCATCAGCGAGGGCGACCTCCCTTCGTCGGGAAAGAGCCCCACGTTGTGGGCGTCCACGCAGACCCGGAAGCCGGCCGTCTTCTTCAGCGCCACCAGAAACGCCGAGAGCACGATGGAGGGGTTCTGGCAGCACACCAAGTCCGGCCTCCGCCTCAGCAGCACCGCAGAGGTCTTGCAGAGACCCTGCGCGTACTTTCTGACCGGGTTCTTCAGCTCGTCGACTTCCCGGAACTCATAGAGCGGTATTCCGAGCGCCCTGCTGATCTCCCGGTTTCTCCTCTGGTTCTCCCATGTGATCCAGACGGCTTTCATAGTCATACCCCAGGATATCGAAATAAAAGGACTCGTAATTGCGGATGACCCTGGGCCAGTCGTATTTCCGGGCAACGATCCTCCTGCCCTGTTCTCCCATCGATTCTCTGAGGCCTGCGTCCTTGAGCAGAATGCACAGCTTCTCGGCCATGGCCGGATAATCCCCGCTCGCTACGAGATAGCCGCTCACGCCGTCTTCCACGAGCTCGGTGTTGCCGCCCACGGCTGTCGCGACCACGGGAATGCCCGATGCCATGTATTCGAGGATCGCGTTACAGAAGCCTTCGGACTCCGACGAGATGACCCCTATGTCCCAGGCCCTGATCGTCTCCGGAATATCCGTCACCGCGCCGAGAAACTCCACATGCCCGCCGACTCCCAGCTCCCGGCACAAGGCCTGAAGCTCTGCCTTGAGGTGTCCGTCTCCGGCAATGAAAAACCGCACATCGGGCACAACTCTGAACACCTCGGCCGCAGCGCGGATAAAGAGGTCCACCCGCTTGACCCGCCGGTTGAAGTTCGCCAGAATGCCCACCGAGAGGTCCCTGCCCGCGGCCTGCTGCACGGGCCCCTGGTCTCCGCCGGTCCTCGTGCAGCCGTCGAACAGGGTCGAGTCGATGCCGTTATAGATGACGTGGATCCTTCCCGGGTCCACCAGCTCGTCGTTCGCCACCTGCCGCCCGACCGCCTGCGAGTTCACCTGGAAGTGATCGACGAACCGGTCGGCCTGCCGGAGCAGAAAGATGAGCCCCCGAGAGTGCCAGAATCCCAGGTCTCTCCTGCAGCACACGATTTTTTTCGTCCCTGCGAGCATTCCGGCGAGAGTCCCGACGAGTTGCGCGTCCACGAAGTATGTCTGTATGATGTCGATCCGCCTTGCCTTCAGATACCGCACGAGCTCCAGCACCCCGGTGATGCACCGCGTGCTGAGGAGCGAGGGAATGCTGATCTGGCGGCGGCAGACGCTTTCATCGTCCAGGTGGAAGTAGGCGTTGGGAGGACGGAGGATGATGAGATGCTTCTCGAACCGGTCCGGGGAGAGCGACGCCATGAGACCGAGCAGCTGCTTCTCGGTCCCGCCCACAGAATTTATGGTGTCTATGAGAAACGCTATTCGAATTTTTCTATTCATGATCACCCTTGAAAAACATCGTTGCCCGGCTGTTACCCGGGGTCGAAATCCCAGAAAACCCTGTCACCGTCTCCAAAGGTAAAAAACCAGTTTTCACCGCGCCCGATGCCCGGCGGCGGATCGGCCGATTCCGCATGGATATACTTAAGCGCGCCCGGATTATCCCGTGCCCGCACAAACATGAGCCTCTTGAGCGCGCCCGCAAACCTCCTGTCGGTGCAGAGCACCTCCAGCGTATCGGGCCGCTGTCTCTCGATTTCGATAACGGCCCGCCTCATGAGCGCCAGGAACACGTCGATCCGCCGGGGCGGGCAGAGAAAGTCGTAGACGGTCGCGATCCTCCTTCCGTCGTGCGAGTCCCGCACCCGGAATACCAGGTATCCCTGCAGCTCTGTCCCACGGCTGCAGATCATCCGCACAAACCGGCATGAAGGGCTGTCCATGAACTTCCAATTCAGGACATCCCCGGTGCGAAAGGCGATGAAGGGAAACTCCCGTCTCACGGCATGGAACAGGGCATCCACCCGCTCGTCGAAGCTCTCGACGATCCCGACGTCATAGCCTCTGAAGGAATAGTCGGACAGGGATTTCTCCAGCCGGTAGAGCAGGCCCGCAAGCGCGCCCACTGATGCCTCCGCCGCATGGTTGAACACCGGGAGACGGGTTTTGACCATGTTTCTTATCGTATAGCCTCTCACGTAGGTGGGAAGACTATCGACAGGCAGCCACCCGCATCTTTCGAACACCCGCATGTTGGGGGCGTTCATCCACACCGCGACGGAGAACTCGGGACAGGCTTCGAGAATCGATTTCACGAACCTCTTTCCCAGGCCCCTTCCTCTCATTTCCGGGTCCACCATGGTATCGTGATAGATGAACCCGTCCACATCTTCTCCGGATACGCTGAACCGAAACGGCATAATCCCTTCGTAGGCCGCAACTCTGCCCTCGATCTCCAGGACGAGGTAGTCGTTATGGGTCGCGGAGAACGGGTTTCCCTCCACCAGCCGCCTGAATGCGTTCACTCTCCGGGAGGCGAACGCCGCCCCTCCCTGCGCATTCCAGAACCTCTCGAATGCGCCCAGGTCGTCATGCCGGTATCGCCTGATGCGAAAATCGAGGCCGCGGGCGCTCGAATCGAAAAAACCGGTCATGTCCATTGCCGTTTATCCATGAATGCGGGGCCGTGAGAACACCTGCGCCATGCCTACCACTACAGTGATAATCAGTCGTGGGATCATCATGGGGTCATCTTCATGGAGTCATCATCGGGGTCAGGTCTTGACA